>DBVA01000141.1:0-4875 GCA_002308735.1 Opitutia bacterium UBA1276
CTGAATGAATTTGTTTACCTCGATTAATTATGAACGAAAAACCAGAAAACACATTTTGTAACCGTACCCACCGAAGAGAATTCCTTAAGGATATAGGGGGAGGATTTGCCTCGCTCGGACTGACCGGGATGCTTGCCCAGGACGGATTCTTTGCGAACAAAGCGATGGCGAGTGGTGCATCATCCTTCGTCAACCCCCTCGCTCCGAAAAACTCGGCTTTCCCAGGAAAAGCGAAGTCGGTCATTTTCCTGTTCATGTACGGTGGACCAAGCCAGGTGGATACCTTTGACTACAAACCCAACCTCTACCCATTGGATGGAAAAACAATCCAAGTTAAAACTTTTGGACGAGGAGGAAAAAGAAATGAAAGCCGGGTGGTTGGTCCAAAATGGAAATTCAAACCATATGGAGACTGCGGTAAATATGTATCCGATCTTTTTCCTCATGTCGGATCCTGCGTAGATGATATCGCTTTTTTACACTCCATGAAAGCCGAGTCCCCCATTCACGGCTCCGCCATGCTGATGATGAACGCAGGCAACCTTCTTTCCGGGCACCCTTCCCTTGGATCCTGGGTTAACTACGGACTGGGGAGCGTCAATGAGAACCTGCCAGGCTATGTGGTTATGCTCGACAAGACGGGAGGACCAATTAGTGGAGCCAAGAACTGGTCCAGTGGGTACATGCCGGCAAGCTACCAGGGAACCGTTCTTCGCTCACAAGGATCTCCCATCCTTGACCTGGAAAACTCACATGGTATCCCCCGTTCGCAACAGCGTACCATGCTTGATCATTTGCGAACCATGAATGAGGGCCATCTCTCCGAACGATACGATAACACAAATTTAGCCGCACGGGTGGCATCGTACGAACTTGCTTACAAGATGCAGGCATCTGCTCCGGAAGCAGTCGATGTGGACAAAGAACCCGGCCACATTAAAGATCTATATGGTATGGATGGATCCAACACCGAGGACTTTGGCAGAAAATGCCTTCTCGCGAGGAGGTTGGTTGAACGGGGGGTACGCTTTATCCAAATTTATTCCGGTGGTCATCATAATGACAATAATTGGGATGCTCATGGTGACTTGGTCAAAAACCATTCTTACCATGCCGGGAATACAGACAAGCCAATTGCCGGTTTACTGAAGGACTTAAAGCAACGTGGATTGCTCGACGAAACCCTCGTGGTTTGGGGCGGTGAATTTGGACGCCAACCTACGGCTGAATATAAAGAAGGAACCGGGCGAGACCATAACTCCTGGGGATTCACCATGTGGATGGCGGGCGGTGGTATCAAGGGAGGTGTCAGTGTTGGAGAAACCGATGAACTTGGCAGTCAGGCAGTGACCGACCGCTTTCATGTCCGTAGGTTGCACGCAACGATTTTAAATCAGTTAGGGCTCGACCCAAATAACCTTTCTTATTTCCACGGTGGTCTCGACAAAAGCTTGGTTGGAGTCGAAGGGGCAGATCCGATCCATCAGATTATCGCTTAGCCATTCAAACTTTTTCATCTTCCAGTTGCCTGCCTGGGAACTTTAATAAATACAGGATTATAGCTAGTAATACATGCGATAGACATCGCCAGAAATAAATCCTTACAGTATGGGATCAAAAAAATCCCAACAAATACAAAAGCCTCCGCTAAACCTATTCCAGCTACGAATAGAGGCAATGGGTTATGATCTCGCTTGGGAAGGATCATGGTACGAATGATCAGACTTCCAAAAAGTAAAAAAGAGGAAACCATTACGATGCCAGCATCGAGTGGTTCTTGCGTCGGATTTTTCTCACCTAAAAAAACTCGGAAAGAAACAACTGCCAGAAGAATGCTTAGCCAAATAATCCAAAGAATAACTTTTGGTGGGTTCATCAATCAGCACTATTTTAATAACCCATTTTAAACGACGGAATTATTTCCATTTTGTAGATTGTACTTTCACATTTTCCTCCTACTAGATGCCTCATTGCCATCGTTTGCTTTTCGCCATAGAATGCGTGTATTCTGAAAATCAATAAGTCACTATTAATAGATCATCCCTTTGAAGAATGGGATTGGGATGGAGTTCCAAATTTCAGAAGGGAACAAGTAAGGAATTGGATTTTTGAGAAAGGACTTCTTGATTGGAATGAAATGTCGAATTTACCCCAGTCCCTAAAAGATAAATTGATGATGCAATATGATTTGCTTCCAATGACGCAAATTCAGGTTCAAGGTTCAAAAGATACCACTCAAAAATTTCTCTGGAATCTCCGTGATCATCAACTAATTGAAAGCGTTCTGATTCCAGCAAGCCAAGGAACCAAGGGGATTCGTGCATCCAGGCTTACCCTATGCGTATCTACTCAAGTAGGATGTGCTCTGGGATGTAAATTCTGTGCCAGCGGATTGGATGGACTTAAAAGAAACTTATCAACGGGCGAGATTCTGGGCCAGATCATACTGGCACGCAAACAAGCCGGTAAAAGAATCGATAACCTGGTCTTTATGGGAATGGGAGAACCACTGGCAAATTTACCCGCTCTTTTACCCGCTCTCGATATCATACTATCCCCTAAAGGCTTGGGAATCGGAGCACGACACATCACTCTTTCCACAAGCGGTTTGGTTCCCAAAATCCTTGAACTCTCTAAATATCCTGCCCAAATAAGGCTGGCTATATCTCTACATGGAGGTGATGACGACACCCGAAGAAAAATCATGCCGATTAATGATAGGTATTCAGTGGAAGAACTTTTGCTTGCCTGTGAGCAATTCATTGAAGAGCGCAAAAAAATGATTACCTTGGAATATATCCTGATCAAAGGGATTAATGATGACCTTAAACAAGCTGAACTTCTGGGTAAACATGCCAAAAGGTTACACGCTAAAATTAATCTTATTCCTTACAACTCCGTGGACGGATTAGAATGGGAAAGACCCTCCAAGGAGCAAATCATTGCATTTAAGCAAAAGGTGGAGATGGAGTCTCCACCACGAGTTACTTTACGTATGGAAAAGGGTCATGATATTGAAGCTGCTTGCGGCCAATTACGATTGAGAGAGAAAAACCGCAATCCAAAGGATGACACTGAAGAAAACCGTATCGAATCCTAAAACAAATCATTTACCCCTTTATCATCAGGGGCACAATTAGGTTTCATGTCCCTACTCAGTAACAAATGTTACTTAGCTTCAGCAGATCTTGCTTGGATGGCTTTCGCTTCTTCTTCGTTAACCCACATGTGGATATGGGCTTTTTCGACGGTCAGCACATAATTTCTGTTCAAGGAAAATCCATAGGTCTTGAACATCAATTGATTATTTTCATTTAACTTTTTCTGCAAGGATTCTAATTGTTTTTCGAGCTTTTGCTTTTCTTGTTTATCAGTCGTTCCATTTAGCTTGGTCAAAATTTGAGCGGCAAGGGCTCTCTGTTGCTGTACCAACTGGACATTCTTTTGAAATTCCTTGTTTGCATCCATGGTATTAAGGGTCGCAACCTTAACCAGCTGCAAATTATTTTTCGCTTGAATGCTCGCTTCATCCGCAAACAAGAAACACGCAAAGAAACATAATGCCGATATGCTCGAAAGGATACTTAATTTTATCATTCCCAACTTATAAGTAAGTATCCGCATGGTTTCAAACCCATTTAAAGCTTCTTATAACTTCCTAAGCTTAAGCTTACGAAATTCACCCGTGGTTGCGTAGGTTGTAATCCCAAGAGGAATTGACATCTCGATTTCTCCCGGACGCATACTTAATTTTTTCCCGTCTAGGTCACAATCGATTACTTTCTCTTGGTCAATCCAAACTAAGATCTTGGACTCCACAACTTTCAATCTTATATCATACCACTTTTTCTCCTCAAAGATGTAAGCGTCTCCGGTTTCATTTTCTGATGCATCAAAATCATCAATACTTGAGATACCAATGAGGGAGCCTCCCCAACCTCCTAGAACCAAAGTAGCGTGAGATTCATGAAAAGGAAAGGTTAGGCCACAAAAGAAATCACTACCCATAGTCCTCCGTGCTTGCATTGTAATTTCATAATTTTTTTGGGGTAATGCTTGGCCCTTCCAATGCAAACCAGAAAGCTCAGCTCCCATTTCCATTACCAGAATTCCCTTTTTATTTACTCGAATTTCACCCTTGCCAGCAAAATCAGTTTTCTGCCAATTTTTGAGCGTTTTTCCATCAAAAAGAATAATTTCACTAGAATCCTTCGGTTCTTTTGGAAGCTTCTCGCTAAACACAGGAAAAACACAGAGGAGGTAGACTGCGGATAGGCAGATACTTTTAAGAATGACTTGCTTCATACCAGTAAATGGTTCAACGATCTTGAGATTTCTGCAACCACCAAATCAATGGATTGATCAACATTTATTTGGATTCCCGTTTCTTTTTCCTCTAATAATTCGAGCTTCTCAAACTGATCCTTTAATAACTGGGGATTAAAAAAATGTTCCTTCCGCAGGCTAAGTCTTTCTTCAATTACGCGGTAAGGTGCATGGAGGTGAACAAAAAAAGTCCTGTTTTTATGATCGATTAAAATATCTCGGTACGATCTCTTTAAGGCAGAGCAACTGAGCACGAGATTTTTTCTGGATTGGTCATTGATCTCTCGAAGGCCTTCCAACCATGGAAGGCGATCTTCATCCACAAGCGGTATGCCCGCCTTCATCTTATTTTTATTCGCAACCGAATGTATATCATCTCCCTCTAAAAAGGGGATTTCTAGCATTTGGGAAAGCTCAATTCCAATCGTGGATTTCCCGGTGCCGGAAACGCCCATTAGAACAATGATCCAATAATTCACTTGGGCCAAAAAGAACGCAATCCTTTATCGAGGTCGCTCTATAACCTCGATCTCATAACCTTCGGGTGCG
>DBVA01000074.1:0-1614 GCA_002308735.1 Opitutia bacterium UBA1276
CTGACCGTGGGTGTTGAGTTCGTAAATTACGGATGATTCCCTCCATCCCCCGAATACAGGCTTTCCAACGATGACCGGCATCTTGATCGTCATTGACTGCAAATTCTAAAAAGAAAAGATCGATGGGTCCCTTTGAGAGAACATCGCGCTCCAAACGAAAAGCTCCAGTGGTTGAACAGGTCGAGGAAATTCCGGCGTTTATAAATTCAAATTCGGTTTCTAAAAATCGGCTCTTTAAAAATTCCATCACCATCGGGCGGTAACCATCCATTTCGGTTATGGAGCCCCCCATAAATGCAACCCGACCTTTTTGAGTTTTTTCGAAGACGGTCATGGAATTGAGCAGATTTCCCCGCAAAGTAATATTCTGATGATCAAATCCTTGAACCAAGGCTGCACAGCAGGCAAAAATTAAAGAGGGGATGATTATTCTCATAGGCTTATTCAGGAATTATTCCTCGCCTTTCTTAATTTTGGACAAATTGTGCCCGCGTCGCATTTGGAGCATTTCAATGAGCAATGCAAAACCCATGGGGGCGTAAATGAGAGATTTCTCAACCTCCTTACCCAGACCTTCAAGGAAAATAGTAATTCCGATAACGATCAAAAAAGAAAGAGCCAGAATCTTCAAGGCGACATGCTTTAAAATAAAATCACCAATGGGCTTGGCAAAAAATAAAATGACCGCGAAGGAAAGCAATACCGCCACAATAATTACCCATCGATTATCCGTAAGTCCGACTGCGGTGATCACCGAGTCCAGGGAGAAGACGATATCGAGAATTACAATCTGGGTGATTACCCCGAAAAAAGTATCTTTTGCCTGGGGCTTACTTTCATGGTGTTCAAGCTCTACCGTAGCGTGGATTTCTTTGACCGCTTTCCATATCAGAAAGAGTCCCCCGACTAACAAGGCCAAGTCGCGCCAGGAATACTGGAACCAAAGGGGGGCCGAAGAAAAGGCTGGTTCGGTCAATTGCACCAATTGCAAACCCCCAATCACCATTAGAATTCGAGCCACCAGTGCGAGAATGAGTCCGAAATTGCGGGTGGAATTTTGTTTCTCTTTAGGGAGGCGGGATACGAGGATAGCAATCACCAGAACATTATCCACGCCCAGAATAAGTTCCAACCCTAGCAGTAGGGCAAACAGTCCAATTAAATCACCGTCCATAATTACTCTCCTTGTATAGAGTTGACCAAGGTTTGTTGCGAAGCAAAAATTGTTCAGGTTTGACGAATTCCAGAATTTATTCTGCATAAGAGGGCGATGCCTTGTTCCTACGATGTATTAATTCGGGGTCTTTCTTTGGACTTCATTCCGGTCCAAACTAGGGTTCCATTAAAATTTGGTACCGAAGTACTTGCTTCGGTTACCTGTTCCCGGGTCTGCATTGAAGTAGAAGGCAGAAACGGTTCGAAAGCAAAGGGGTGGGGGGAGACTCCACTAAGTGTGCAATGGGTTTGGCCCTCGGAATTACCCTATGCAGAACGCCATCAAGCTCTGATTGAATTCTCAACTTATTTATCCAAACGCTGGACCGATTTCGAAAGTTGGGGGCATTGCCTGGAAATAGGTCACCGCTTGATCATGAAGGATCTACCGATGGCCTT
>DBVA01000074.1:1990-4287 GCA_002308735.1 Opitutia bacterium UBA1276
TGCGCCTCCAGCTTCGACTTGGCTTTACACGATGCATATGGGGTGCTTCATTCGGTGCCCACTTATCAGACTTACCAGCCGGAATTTCTATCTACGGATCTTTCCGCTTTTTTAGATCCTGCTCCAAATACCAATTTTTCCTTCCGAAACCGATATCCTGCTGACTTCCTGGTGCTTAATCCAAGGAATGATATTCCAGTATGGCACTTGGTGGGTGGTTTAGATCCCCTCGATCCATCTGATCTGAATGGCAGCGAGCCCGAAGACGGATACCCGGTTCATCTTCGAGAATGGATTGAGAGAGACGGCTTGAATTGCCTGAAGATTAAGCTGCGTGGAAATGATGCGGATTGGGATTTTCAGAGAATTTTAAGCATTGGGCGGATCGCGGAGCAAATGAAGGTCGACCACCTGACTGTTGACTTTAATTGTACCGTTACTGATCCGGCTTATGTGAATCAAATCTTGGATCAGCTGAAAGGGAAACACTTGCCCACCTACCGCCGAATCCTCTATGTGGAACAGCCTTTTCCTTATGATTTAGCAGAGAACCGGATTGATGTTCGTTCCGTTTCAGTACGAAAGCCATTGTTTATGGATGAAAGTGCCCATGATTGGTTACACATCAGGTTAGGGCGAGAACTCGGTTGGACTGGCGTGGCTCTCAAAACTTGCAAGACTCAGACCGGGGCAATTCTTTCACTTTGCTGGGCCAAGGCCCATGGTATGGATATTATGGTGCAGGATTTAACCAATCCCATGCTTGCCCAAGTACCCCACGTACTGCTTGGAGCCCACGCCGGTACAATCATGGGGGTTGAAAGCAACGCGATGCAATTTTATCCGGAGGCATCTTCGAGGGAGGCACGCATTCACCCAGAGCTTTATCGCCGAAGGAATGGGGTCTTGAATATTTCCTCTCTCCATGGCCCCGGGTTTGGCTATCGAATGCCTGAAATCATGGGCTCATCATGATGGGATCATGCGCGAGTTCATAAGCATATTTCAATGTAATGCTGTCGGGAATTAATCTTAAAAAAATTGGCGATGGACGATGCATTTACTTCGAGTTTTTCAATCGAGGATTTCTTGAATCCATTTTCGATGCGGTCCAGATAGGGTCAGTTTATTGATTTCTTTCCTCGACGCCCAGCGGTATCCGCATTCCAGTTCTATTTCATTTTCCGCATAATTTGAAATTTCAATGATCTTCTCAAGATAGTCGACATTTCCAATCGTTCGTTTTTTAGTGAGCAGAATTTTTTCCGCCCCTTTTTTATTTTTCATACTGGAAGGCATACATTCAGGAAGCTCATAGATACCGGATAACCTTTTTTTGGAACGAGGGTTTGAAAAGAGAAGCAACCCCTTCTCGGACTCAATCCAATATCGGTGAATCGATTTCTTTTTCTTTTTCTTTTTTTCGAGCTTAGGAAATTGCTCCGCTGCTCCTGCTTGCCCACTGCTACAAAAACTTAAAACCGGACAAGTTAGGCAAATGGGAGACTGCCGAAAGCATTGGATCGCACCCAATTCCATCATGGCCTGATTAAAATCCCCGGGATGATCCTGATCCATTAAAGACTGGGCGGTAGTTTGTAATTTTTTTTGAGCGGTTGCCCCGTCCTTGAATTTTTCAGTTATGGAAAATATTCGGGTGAGTACCCGAACCAGATTCCCGTCGCATACAGCCTCCGCTTTCTGGAATGCAATGCTAGTCACCGCAGCAGCAATGTAGGGCCCAACCCCAGGCAATGCTTTCCATGCTTCCATGGATTCAGGCACCTTTTTCCAAGAGCTTACAATTTTGGCTAAATTATGAAGATTCCGGGCGCGAGAATAGTAGCCCAAGCCCTCCCAAGATTTGAGAACCTCATCTTCAGATGCTTTGGCTAGAGAGAGAAAGTCCGGATAATTTCTTATCCAATTTTCAAAAAAAGGGATTACGGTTACGACTCTGGTTTGCTGAAGCATAAATTCAGAAACGACGGTCTTGTAAAGGCTTGGACTTTTCCTCCAAGGTAAATTCCTCTTGTGCAATCGATACCACGAAAGAATCGAGGAACGGAAGTTATGGAGATCTTCCGGTTTTTTCAGATTATATTCTGATCGATGATTTTTCATGCTTGGCGGTTGCGTTTTCTTCATCTCTTTTTCATGGATAATTTCATGATGGCAAGTCTGGCTCAAAATAAAGATAATGAAAGTACCAAGAAAAAGTCGATGTACAACCTGAAGCTGTCCTCGGAACAGGTAGACAAACTCGGTGAAGTTCTGCATGCCCTGGGGTGGTCCAC
>DBVA01000074.1:4654-10470 GCA_002308735.1 Opitutia bacterium UBA1276
GCTTATGAAAGTGGTAAACTGGTGGTGCAAGGAAAAGGTACGGAAGATTTTGTTACCCATATTCTCGAACCCAAAGTAACCGGGGAATTCTTATTGGGATACGAAGAGGTCAATAACCCTGAATGGTTTGAGCCCCATGCAGGCTTGGATGAAAGTGGAAAAGGGGATTTGTTTGGTCCGGTGGTTTCAGCTTGTGTAATTGCGGATGGAGATATGGTGAAATTTTGGATGGAAAAGGGCATTCGAGACAGTAAAACGATCACCGATGGGGCGATTATGAAGATGGCTAAACAGATCGCCATGACCCAGGGAGTAGTAATCAAAACCGCGTTTACGAGTATGGTGAAGTATAATGAACTTTATCTGAAATTTGGAGAGAATCTAAATAAGTTACTTGCTTGGTTGCACGGTAGAGCCCTCAATGATGCTCTTGACCTGCGAGAACCAAAATGGGGGTTGCTGGATCAATTCACCAAGCAACCACTCGTACAAAAATATGTCGAAGATAGAAGTTTCGAACTGCAGATGAGAACCAAGGCGGAATCCGATCCGGTGGTGGCCGCTGCCTCGATTATTGCGCGAGCAACTTGGCTTCAACAAATGAAAAAGCTTGAAGCGTTTGCGGGCCGTTCAATCCCCAAGGGATCCGGGACCCAGGCCAAGGAGGTCGCGGGCGAGTTATTTTCCAGATTCGGAGAGGCTAAAATGCATGAGTTTTGCAAGATGCATTTCAAGACCGCATATGAGGCGATGGGAAAGATACCGCCTGTAAAGAAGGCTTGGAATCCGAAATGGAAAAAAAAGTAATCACTTTCTGATGCCAAATCCCAGGTGGACCCATGATCGAAAATTGGCAAAAGGCCAGCAAGGAATCGTTGGGGTGGATGAGGCCGGTCGGGGTTGTTTGGCTGGACCGGTCGTAGCAGGTGCGGTTCTTCTGAGCAGTTCTTTTTTTCGTGTGGCTAAACACAGGAAGATCACCGAGGAAATGAATGATTCTAAACAGTTTAACGAGGCCAAAAGGGAAGAGCTTTATGCCCGAGTGATCAAACTTGCAGATCAAAGTGCATTGATTGCAAGTACTGGAGAAGCCTCGGTCCAAGAGATAGAAAAGTACAACATCGTAGGGGCTACTTGTTTGGCGATGGAGCGAGCAATGAAAAAGCTTTCTCAGAAAAGCGATGGATTATGGAAACCTCTTGAGCAATCATCCCCTGAATGGTTGGAAGTTGGATGCAAAGCCAAGCAACCTTGGATTGTTTTAGTGGATGGGCGACCAATGAAAAAATTACTAATCCGGCACCAGGGGCTGGTTAAAGGGGATAGTATTTCACTTTCGATCGCGATGGCATCGATGATGGCGAAGGTTACGCGCGATCGATTTATGCGAAAACTTCATCTGGAATTTCCAAATTATGGATTTGATTCAAACAAGGGCTATGGAGCACCGGTACACCTCAACGCTTTGCAGGAACTCGGTCCGACCCAGCATCATCGCCCCCGGTTTATTCGTAACTTGTTAAAGGAACCCAAAGGGTCCCAGTGCGCGGATGAACAAAGTCAATTGAGTTTCTGGTGAAATCCTTTTATGATGTTTCTTTTTTATGATTTTACTTGGAGTAAATGTTGACCATATCGCTACCCTTAGGCAGGCACGCTATCGGGATGAATCGATTACTTTTGGCAACTTTGTCGAGCCAGATCCTGCCCGCGTCGCATGGTTGTCGGAAGAAGCGGGGGCTGATGGAATTACGATGCATGTTCGGGAAGATCGCAGGCATGTCCAAGTCGAAGATGTACAAAGATACCAGGAGAAAATGAAGACTCGCCTCAACCTTGAAGTGTCTCTTGCTTCAGAAATGGTGGAGCTAGCTTTATCACTAAGGCCAGAAAGTGTTTGCCTCGTTCCTGAGAATCGCAAGGAAGTAACCACCGAAGGAGGACTGGATATTGTATCTAACATGGAGCGTGCCCGAGAAGCTGTGGGGGCCTTTACGGATGCAGGTATTCCCACCAGTATGTTTATTGATCCCAATCCCAAGCAATTGGAAGCATCCGCTCAAATCGGTTCTCCTTGGGTAGAGTTGCACACCGGTAGCTTTGCTCGGGCTTGGTACCATGAATCCGAGCGTGAAAAAGAATTAATGATTTTGCAAAAAGGAATGGAATTAGGAGTATCCTTGGGGCTCCGGGTAAATGCTGGACATGGGATCAATTACGATAATGTGGAAGGGGCCAAGCAACTTGATAAGGTCTATGAATTCAATATTGGTCATAGTATTGTTTCGCGTTCGATTACCCATGGCTTTAAGGAGGCGGTGGCCACAATGCGTCACCGTTTGAATCATTGATGGAGCCCCCCGTCATTCCTCACGGGTCTAATGTCATGGGGGTAGGTATTGACCAAATTGAAGTTTCTAGAATTCATGATTCTCTGGCACAACATGGGGATCATTTTATTACCAAGGTTTTTTCTTCTGAGGAGCAGGCGTATTGCCAGGATAAAGCGGACTCCGCTCCTTTCTTCGCGGCCCGTTTTGCTGCCAAGGAAGCAACCGCGAAAGCTTTGGGTACCGGACTAGGTGCTGAATTTGGCTGGCTGGATGCTGAAGTCAGACATGGAAAAGCGGGCGAACCGATTCTTCATTTTTCGGATCGTGGATTAAAGCTCCTCGAGTCTAAAGGGGCAAACCAGGCTCTGATTAGCCTGACCCACCTGGAATCTGTAGCCAGTGCCATTGTAATTTTGATTTGCATATGATTTCATTACCCACGGACCCAGTTCTTACTTGTGAACAAAGCCTTGATTTCGAACAGGAATTTTTTGAATCCGATACGGAACGAGAGTGGCAGATGATGACCCGGGCAGGTGAAGGGATCGGGGATGCTCTGCTTCGGGATATGCGCGAACTTAGAACCATTCCCCACCGTCCAAGGATTCTGACTCTGGTTGGCAAAGGGCATAATGGTGGAGATGCTCTGATTGCGACCAAAAGATTCCTCAGGACGATTCCTACTGCCAGGGCGGTACTCCTTCCCTTGGAGCCCTGGAAGGATTGTCGTCCATTGACTCAGCGGGCGTGGGAAGAACTCAATGAGTTGGCTGGAAAACGGCTTCAAGTAATCGATCCTTCCCCAGATTCATTGGCTGAATTGGAAAAGATAACTGAAGAAGGTTCCTTTGATGCAATGGTTGACGGATGGCTTGGTATCCAGGCAAAACTTCCACTTCGTGATCCAATTCCGAGTTTAATTCGCTGGATCAACCAATCTGATAAGGTTGCGGTTCGGGCTTCCGTAGATCTTCCAACTGGGGTAACCGGACAAGGCACGGAAAACCCATTACGGGTTGATTTCACCTATTGCACTGGGATTGTGAAAGAACCTGTGCTGGATCCTGTAAATGCAGAATTTGTCGGAAGAATTCGATATCTTGACCTGGGTTTCTTTCAAGCAATGAAAAAGCCTGAAATCAATCAAAGAGTTTTAAGACCTTCTGCTTTACAGACTCTGCGTCGATTACGTTCCGTGCAGGGTGATAAGCGTAGCCATGGGCACCTTTTTTTACTGGCTGGTTCCAGAGAACTGGGCGGGGCAGCATTGATGGCGGCGGAAGCCTCGCTCAAAGCAGGCGTAGGTTTGCTCACTGTGGGGATTCCAGAATCATTACATGCTTCCTTTGTGGCCCAATTACCGGAAGCAATGTGGATCCCGCTACCAGAAACTCCAAACGGTTGTCTTGCCTTGGAAGGTCTTGGGGAAATCCGTCAGTTTACAAATCGAGCATCTGCTTTTGCAGCCGGTCCAGGACTGGGTGTGGAAAAGGAAACATTCGCCTTAGTTCGAGAACTAGGTAACTTTTTTAAAGGTCCAGTTTTGTTGGATGCCGATGCCATACAAGCTGAGATCCTTGAAAAGATTATCGACTTAAAACGGGTGGTAATTACTCCACACGCGGGTGAGCTGAAGCGGATTGTTGACCAAGTTTCCCGGGATGAATGGATAAGCCAGCAGGATTGCACCTTGGTGCTCAAGGGGTCACACACTCAAATTTGGTCATCCCAAAATTGTATTTTCAGTCTGGGGGGAAGTTCTGCATTAGCCCGTGGTGGAAGTGGAGACATTTTAACTGGAATTCTCGGTGCCTTATTAGCCAAGAATTCCCATTCAATCCCAGATTCGTGCTGTCTTGGGGTACAATGGCATGGCCGAGCTGCTGAAGTATTAGCCCGTCAACATGGACAGGAATCCATTCGGACGACTGAAATCTTGAGCTATTTATCTTTTGCCTTACGTAATGACTTCTGAGATCAAACCCCCTTTGACCTTACTGGTCTTGGCGGCTGGAATGGGTTCCCGTTATGGTGGCCTTAAACAGCTTGAAAAAATTGGTCCCGGTGGTGAGACCTTGATGGACTACTCCATCCATGATGCCAGGCGGGCAGGGTTTACAAGAGTTATTTTTTTGATTCGTGAGGAGATGAGAGTGCAATTCGAAAGACAGATAGGGGAGAAATACCGAAATATTCTGGATGTGGAATATGCCTATCAAAATATCCACGATTTGCCTTCTGGATTTAATTGCCCGCTAGAAAGACTTCGTCCATGGGGTACGGGACATGCAGTCTGGTCGGCACGAGAAAGCTTAGCGGGTTATGAATTTGCGGTGATCAATGCTGATGATTTTTATGGATTTGAAACCTTTCAGGTACTTGCTCAATCTTTTGGCATGGATCAAGCAGAAGAACCGGAGAAACCGGTTCTTTCCATGGTTGGTTTTCGCCTGTCGGAAACTTTATCAGATCACGGGCTTGTATCCCGTGGGATTTGTCAGGAAACAGCGGGATATCTTGAGACGGTGGAAGAGTGGACTAAAATTGGCGGAACACCCATCACCGGGTTGAATTCCAGTGGTGCCGAGCTTTCCTTGAGCGGTTCAGAAATTGTTTCGATGAACATTTGGGGATTTCCCGGATCCATCTTTTCTCTATTGGAGACTGAATTTATCAAGTTTCTAGAGTCGTTAAACCAGGAAGACTTGCTTTCTGAGTTTTATTTACCGAGTGCCGTTGATGCCAGTATCAAATCTGGAAGTGTAAAAGTTAAGGTTTATCCTGCATCCTGTGCTTGGATGGGCGTGACTTTCAAAGAAGACAAAGCCAAGGTGATGAGTTCCATTCTTAAGCTCGTTGAAAACGGAATTTACCGTAATCCATTATTCGAAGACTAGAACTTGGGAGTGAGCTCGAATTTTTCCCCGGGTTTTACTTCGAATTTACCACTGGTGTCTGGGTCCTCATCATTTCTGTAAACTTGAATGGTGAGGGATGCATTCTTTCGGGATGGTGACCATGCCCACTTCCCGATTTCAATAAAATTCATGGGCACACCTTCGTCCCAACTTAGCCCGGGTCCTTCTCCACGAAGATAAGGCTTATTTCCAATACCAATCATTACATTTGCAATCACGGAGGTAAGGTCGCTCTTTTTCGACTTTTCCTCGTTTTCAATTTTGGGAGTAGGTTTTTCAGAAATCTTTTCCCCAGCAAGTAGGGCATCCACCTTCCGAATGGTCTCTTGTGGATCTGGCAAATCAAGATCCAATTCGGTCTCGATATCTGTTGATACTTGGCCAGGGAGTTCATCGCCAGTTGTAACCTCTTCTTCATCCAAGTCTTCCGGATCAGGGAGCAGAGCCTCATGGGTCGCATCCCCTTCATCTCGAGGATCTTCCTCTTGGATTTCTGGGGTAAAAGATTCTTCCAAATCTTCCGGATCAGGGAGTACATCTTCATCGATCGCATCCTCTTCATCTG
>DBVA01000074.1:10845-18143 GCA_002308735.1 Opitutia bacterium UBA1276
CATCCTCTTTCTCTTCTATAAATTCTTCTTCCATGACTTCAGAAACGGGGGAAGCTTTGAGTTGGTCTTCGTGTTTCACTGGATTTTCTAAATTTGGAGAAGCAGCTGGGGATGAAGAGAGGGCTGAACTTTTGAGTGCAGCTTTAATTTCATTGATTGAATCCTGAAGTTTTTCAAATTTACTGCTGAAGGCATCGAGTTTTTCCTGGGTTAAAGCCAAGTTTTTTTGGACCTCTTCAATTTGAGGATCTGGTTCGGGAAGAATCGGAGAATGAACCAAGCCCTCCAGAGCCGATAATTTTTCGGTTAAATTGCTCTCCATTCCTTGGAAGGACTGGAGTAGAGAAGAAGCAAGCTCTTGTTCTGCTTGATCTCCCTCCTTCGAGTTTTTCAAAATCTGATCCACAACCGAGGGAACCTTATCAATTTTGACCGCAAGCGAATCCAGTCCCTCTTTCACTTCTTTCATATCGAAAAAAATCTTTCGATGCAGTTCTTCTTCCTGTGGTTTTTTTCCGTAAAAGCTCAGAAAGAGAGCTTTTTCGACAAAAAGTGGAAAGAAGATGAGAATACTTGCAACCGCGGATGCGAAGATGCAGCCAATAAGTTGCCAAGTCCCCAAGATTCCTTCTTGGAGATATTGTAGGTAAGCAAAAAGTAGGGTTATGCCTAGGATGAAAAAGGCAGAAAGATAAAAGGGCCATTTTGCAAGGGCTCCCTCAGATTCATTTTGATCTTCAAAGTCGAGTGCCATTTTTTAGGTAATTTTCAAGAGATACAATTTAGCGTCTGGCTTTATCTGGAAAACCGGCCTTACGATAAACCTTGGCAAGCATTTTATAGGCTCGCTTTTGAGCGCCCTCTGCTCCCTTTGCTAAAATTTCATTCAAATAATCCTTGTTCTTCACGAGTTCGTTGTACTTTTTTCTAACCGGATTTAAAGTCTCAATTATCATATCTGCAAGCTCTGACTTAAGAGTCCCGTATCCCTTGCCCTCGAAGTGAGCTTCAAGACTTTCCAAGCTTTGCCCGCTAAGTGCCGAGTGGATTCCTAAAAGGTTGGACACTCCAGGCTTTTCTTTGACCGCCTTGATTTCAGCCCCGGAATCTGTCACCGCAGATGCAATCTTCTTCTTGATCCTATCCGGTTCGTCTAAGACAAAAAGAGTCGCTTTATCGTTCGGGTCTGACTTGGACATCTTTCGGTCCGGGTCGGTTAGCGACATTATCCTAGCTCCGACCTTGGGCACAAAAGCTTCAGGAACCTTGAAGGTTTCGGAGTATTGGCCGTTGAATCTTTGGGCCAGATCCCGGCACAATTCCAGATGTTGTCTCTGGTCTTCTCCTACGGGAACAAGGTCGGCGTTGTAGAGTAAAATATCGGCTGCCATTAAGACAGGGTAGCAAAGTAATCCGGCATTAATCGACGATTGGGCTCTTGCCCCTTGATGGGAAAAGGTGATGGAATCGGTCTCTGCCTCGGAAGGGGGGGCAACTTTGAATCCCAATTTTGCAGCTTTATCTTTGAACTGGGTCATCCGCTGAAGCTCACCAATGGGGGTCAGGCAGGTTAGGATCCATGCTAATTCTGTGTGTCCTGTTACATGGGATTGTACAAACTGGTTGCATTTTTCTGGATCAAGCCCGCATGCAATGTATTGAGCCACACAATCATATACATTTTTCCTTAAAACGGAGGGGGTGTATGAGTTGGTTATGGCATGCAGATCGACGATTCCAAAAAAACAATCATGATCCTCGAGCATGGTAGACCAATTTCGAACGGCTCCTAGGTAGTTCCCCAAAGTCAGCATTCCAGTTGGCTGGGCACAGGTAAGAACTACTGATTTAGGTTTGCTCACTGGTTGATTTTCCGCCATATTTAAAACTTTATCATTTATCCGAGCTTTTCCTTACCCCAAAGAATAACATTTCACGATAGTAAAATTCTCCTTCACTTTTCAAATCATGAACCCCGATTCAAATTCAACCGTTGAGGAAGATCTTAAAGATTTACTCAAACGATGCCCCCCCGGTACCTACGAGGCTGCTCTTACCTTTCGGAAATCGCAAGATATCGATCAAGTCGAACCCATTGTCATGGGTATTATCGATCGTCACCTGGAACCTGACCAACGCGAAATTCTAAACAACAGTGATGAAAGTCTTAGGATGTATGAGGACTTGGGCATGGATTCTCTCACCATGCTTGAGATTGTCATGCTGGTTGAGCAAACTCTACAAGTTAGTATTGATAACGAAGAACTCAAAGATTTAAGAACCATTGGCGACGTAAAAGCTTACCTGCAAGCCAAGGCAAAAGGGGAGGAACCACCGGTACGTGCAAAAACTTACAGAATTGAAGAGATTGCATCCTTAATGCCTCACCGCGAGCCATTTTTATTCCTCGAATCTGTTCAAATTAATGGGGATGAAACCACTGGTAGTTATCGGATTTCAGGGAACGAATATTTTCTAGAAGGCCATTTTAAAGAAAATCCAGTGTTTCCTGCTTCTATCATGATTGAGGCACTTGGGCAGTTATGTGTGTTCTTCCTGCTCAAAGGGGAAAACCCTTCCATTAAAGAAAAAGTAAATCCTAACACCATATTTTTTACTTCCTGTGACGGGGTTAAATGCAGGCGCATCTGTAAGCCTGGGGATTTGCTCAAAATGAAAGTAAAGGTCTCCCGCATCCGTCACCCACTTGCTTGCTTTCAAGGTGAAATTACGGTGGAAGGTGAAAAGACTGCGTCTGCCGAAGAGGTAAAACTGGCCTTTGACTATTTTCCTGTAATTGACGGGCAAAAAGAATCTTCCGCTTTACAAAAAAGCAGCAATACTAATAACGGGAATGGGGCACGAACCTCAGTGCCCTTAGAAAATGGTTCGGCGAAAAAAACCGACTCGGTCAGTCCTCGGTTCGTAAAATACGAACCAAGTGATTAAGTTAGGCCTGTGCCTAAACTTTGGTTTTGGAAAAGGTTGCTTTTCTGTATGCGACCTTCCCAAGGTCAACGGAGACATTCGTACGAAGAGAGCTCAGGGCACTATGGGATTCAGGCCTCCAACCCCAAGCTTTTTCCCTTTGGGGTGGTGCGAGCTTATGGAATGGAATAGAAGTTAAATTATTTCCTAAGCATAAATTATTTACCCTCTTTTTTTGGCTCCCTTACTGGGCCTTTACCCGGCCCAAAGAATTTGGGCAGACTTTAAAATTTTTGTGGGATAAGGCATGCCCCAACCTGCAAAATTTCAACGAGACTTTTCTTGGGCTTGGGTTCGCTTTGGTAGAAGCTAAGAATTTCCAGAAAAAGAATTATTCCCTGGTTCATGGAGTATGGGCAACCATGCCTGCCACTGCAGCATTTGCCATCCATAAACTCGTGGGTATTCCTTTCTCGATGGGAGCCCATGCCTATGACTTATTCAGGAAAGGAGGCGATTGGTTACTACCGATGAAATTGGAAAGTGCATCCTTTGTCCGTACATCTTCGAAATCTTCTGCCTCCCGTCTTACTCAAAGGGGAGTCCCTAAAAATAAAATCAAATTGATTCGAAGGGGACTCGAGACATTTTCGATCAGAAATTCATTCGAACTTTATTACCCACGGAAATTAAAGTTGATTGCCATTGGCCGGTTGGTTCCCAAAAAAGGATATTTCCATATGCTCCGAATCGCTTTGGAATTATCCCGGGATCAAGTGCCGTACGAGCTTGAAATTATTGGGGATGGAGTATTAGAAAAAAGAATCCAAGCAGAAATTTTAAGATTCGGATTACAAGAAAATGTTTTCTTGTTAGGAGCTAAAAAAGAAGAAGAAGTTCGCAAATTTTTAATGCTCGCGGATGCCTTTCTTTTCACTGGAATTATTGATGCTCAGGGAGACCGTGATGGAATTCCAAATGTCATTCCAGAAGCGATGGATGCGGGTTGCTTGGTTATCTCATCGAAGAATGCGGGCGCATCGGAAGCATTTATAGACGGTGTCTCTGGTTTTTCAATGGATCCGGACACTCCCATGGAATGGGTAGGTCTACTCAAGGATTTTCTTGATAACCCAGCAGAATTTGAGAAGATCCGAAAGAATGCAAGCAAGCATGTGCGGGAAAACTTCAATATTAAAAGAACTGCATCTTCACTCAACCGATCCATTCAGAAAGCGATCGAGAATGTTACTTCTTGATGAAAAAGCCTTTAGTTAGCATTTTAATATCAACTTATGGTCAGCTGGAATATACCAAGCGCTGCCTAAATTCCATTAACCAGACGGTTTCTGAAAAGATTGATTTTGAAACCTTAATCGTGGACGACTGCAGTGAGGACGAAACCCAAACATTTCTAAAGAGCCTCGATTCAGGAATTCAAACTTTTTTTAATCAAAAAAGAGAGGGTTATGCAAAGAATAACAACTTTTTGGCAGCCCAAGCCAAGGGCGAATACCTCTGCTTTTTAAACAATGATGTCTTTGTGGAAGGAAATTGGTTGGAACCTATGATTAAGGCATTTCACAAGTTTCAGGAAGTTGGCGTTGTTGGTAATGTCCAAAGGCTGGCAGATAGCTCAAAATACGATCATATGGGGGTGGTTTTTTCTCCTGAGGGAAATCCCAGACATTTTGGTCAGGGCTTTGCTTACAGGCCTTTTAAAGGAGAAATTCGAAAGTGGAGCGCGGTGACTGCAGCTTGCTGTTTGGTCCGGCGTGATTATTTTCAAAAAATTGGAGGTTTTGATGAAATCTTTGTCAATGGTTGTGAGGATGTAGATTTATGCCTTCGAATCAACGAGGATGGAAAATCCTGCCTCGTGGTCCATGATAGTGTGGTGAAGCATGTCAAGAGTGCCAGTGAAGGAAGAAAACAATTCAATCATGAAAATTTCGAGGTACTCAACCAAAGATGGGGTGATTTGATTCGACAGAATCAAGCGGTCTCTGACCAATATTTACATGCGTGGACCTATTTATACAGGGGTTTTGTCAAACCTTGGTCGGTAAACCTCTCGAAGTTTATCCATTCAGTATTTATTTTATTACGGTTGAAAAAGCTGAGGGCTTTTTAGATCTTGGAGCATGCATAATGCATGGCTTCCTCAATCCGATCCAAGTCCTCATCCGTATGGCTCGCAGAAATTGCGGTTCGGATTAAGTCTTTGCCGGGAGGAACTCCCGGGGCGATTGAAATAATCGTGTAAATCCCTTTTTCCTGTAATGCTTTCCAGAAATAATAAACTTTTTCCTTTTCCCCTAAAACGATTGGAATGGCTGGGGTCTCACTTTCCCAAATATCTAGCTTCAAGTCGGATAAAATTTTTCGATAGCGCTCCAAATTTTTTACAAGCCGTTTCTGATGTTCGGGTTCATCCTGCATGATTCGGAGGGCGGCTTGGGCGGAAGCACAGGCACTTGGAGAGAGGGCAGCGGAAAAAATGGCCTGCTTGGAATGACTGCGCATATAATCGATGGCATCCTGAGTGGCTGCCACAAACCCTCCTGATCCCGCTAGGGATTTTGAGAAGCTTGCACAGATTACATCCACTTCATTGGTTAAATTAAAGTGATCTGCGGTGCCACGACCTTGTTCACCAAGAACACCAAAGCCGTGAGCATCATCCAGAACCACAAAAGCATTATATTCATCGGCAAGCTTCATGAATTCTGGAAGTTTCGCAATGTGTCCTTCCATAGAATAAACCCCCTCAAAAATGAAAATTTTAGGAGTTTTTTCATCTTCATATTCCAATAATTCCTTCAAGTGTCCCGGGTGGTTGTGCGAAAACCTCTCGCATCGGGCTCCACTTAATTTAATACCACTCCATAGGGAAGAATGCAGGTTTTTATCAGCAAATAAAATATCTTTTCGATCTGCAAAGCCGGTCACCGAAGAGGCACAAGCTAGGTATCCGGCGGAAAATACATGACATGCTTCTTTACCGACAAAAGTAGCAAGTTCCTCTTCCAGTTCCCGGTGAAAGGAGCGACCGCCATTGGCAAGACGGGCACCCGTTGTGCTGCTTCCCCATTTCTTGATCGCTTCCGCACCTGCTTCCTTGATCTTGGGGTGTTGAGCCAAGCCCAGATAATCATTGCTTGAAAGCATGATAAATTCTTTTCCGTCTTTCCATACCCTTGTACCTTCTTGTTTGTCAAAAATATGGTAATAGGTGTCATACTTCAGGCGCAACCGGGTTGCGTCATCCGAATGAATTCTTTGGATGACTGGGGATTTCGCTTTATTAAATAAGGGAAAAGCCATACCACTTAGACTATCGAACGAACCCAGTTCGTGGAAGAAAAAAGCCTCTCCTGTAAAGAAGAGAGGCTTGAAGAATGAAAAAACTAAAAAATACCTTACTCGGTTCTCTTAATAATATGAAAACCAAAATCAGTTTCTACCACTTCTGAGATTGCACCTACTTCCAATGCGAAGGCGGCTTCCGAAAAAGGTTTGGCCATGACTTCAAATTTAAATTTACCAAGATCACCACCCTTGGGTCCGGAAGGCCCATCCGAATGTTTCTTTGCCATCTCCGCAAAGTCCTTACCTTCTGAGATGACTGATTTATGAATTCGTTGTGCTTCAGAATTGGCAGCATCCTTGGATCTCTTGATATCAGCATCTGCTCGGCTTGCACCCTGGTAAGAAATCAAAATGTGGGAGGCTTTAATTTCCTCGGGCATTTCTTCGGATTCCTTTTCCTTAGCCTTGACGAAATCGACCCGATTCAAGCGGATTTTTTCGTAGACTTCATTCGAAATTACATAATACCAGTCCGCTAAGTTTTCATTCAGTTCCTTGACCCGATTCTGGGCCTTGGCCACCTTTTCGTTGAATTCTCTTTGTTTTTGGCCATTGGATGCTTGAATGCGTGCAATTTCCGCTTCCCTGTCCGCTTTCATTTGGGCTACTTCATCCGTGGCAGAAGAAGCATTGGAATCCGAACTGGGTGCTTGGGGAGAGGAAGTAGAATCTTGGACTGCTGCTGGCAAGTTTGCGGGCGGGCTGGATGGAGGAGGAGAGGGGGGGATGAAATTAGGCGGTGGACCTGGTGGTGCAATCGGGGGAGCGGATTTAGTTCCTTTTTCTCCCTCCGGTCCTTTTGCACCTTCTTTAACCTGGGATGGTTCAGCAGGCTTTTTGCCCTCTGTTTTCGGTTTTTCAAAAGGGGCGGGGACAGGGTCTAATTGAGGCTGGTCTAAAAGGTTTGGATTAACCCGGGCATAGGCATAAATGTATCGGCTATCTCCGGTTGCGTTCTCATCGTCCTCCGAGCCACGGTAGGCCTCTCCAAAACGCAA
>DBVA01000074.1:18505-21628 GCA_002308735.1 Opitutia bacterium UBA1276
ACTTGAAGTTTGGGCTTTCCATCTTGGTAAGCTAAAGGTTTTCCATCCTTGCCCACCATTTCTACGGTTAGAAACCCCTTGTCAAATAATGACTTGGCCGAATTTTTCAGCTCCTGTACATTATTAGCTGCGACAAATTCGTTCCCGTTTCGTAAGCTGGAAGCTAATACCGCAGGCTTTTTCTCAACATCAATAATTTCAAGATCATCGAAGGCATCTTTCATGCCATCCAGTTTCTCTTTGTCGAGCTCTTCATCTTCTTTAAGTAGGCTACCGATTAATTTCCATTCCGAATCGGCATAATCCAGAATTTGCTTGGCAGACGGTACCATTTTGCCGTCTTTGACCTCATAATTGTCAAAAGTAACGCTTTTGATATTCCATTTATCGAGATCGAGGAAATCTTTTTCAACCCAGTCTACAAACTTCGTGCTGACATCATTAACGTTTTGCATTTCAACCCGATAGACCTCATTTTCTTCCGGTTTACGAACGAAATGAGTATTGTTGAGACCCTCCACCTCATTTCCAATAATAAGTTGGGCAAGGTTGGATCCAGAATTATTTTTTAAGGCAATCATACGGCCCACACCCTGATCTCCGGGTTGAGCCCGACTTGGGTCAAGCACTCCAAATTTCGAGTGTTCGCCCGCTCCTTCACCGGCTTGATCCAGAATCCGAACATCAAAGAGAATCGTCGAAACATCTTTTACTTGATTATCCGCATTGGCTGGGTAATCCGGTTTGTTTGGTCTACGGATGAACCACCCTTGATCGGTTTGGGCTACCTCAATGGATTTAGCCTCCAGTTCTTCTTCGTCCATTTCCACGATTTCAATACCGGTTGCTTCGCGGGGGTCAAAGCTTTCGAACAAGGGCTGACCCATACGGTTAACTTTACTTGAAGGATCGCGTTTTACCGGGGCGGTGAAGATTGCCAAAGCAATGCAAGCGGCGGCTGCGAGGAGAAAAACAAGAGTGGTTTTGTTTTCTTTCATTTGTCTTATTTGGTAAGTGTAAGGATTATAAAGTGGATACTATTCAGGAGCGAACTCGGGAGGCCGTGGCACCTTGGATTTCAGCGGCACTCTTTTTGAAGTATACGACCAGAGCGATAATCAGAAGTGGAATGGGGGGGAGAAAGACGGATAAATTCTGAATTTTCTCCTGCTTGTTTTTGATTTCTAGATCTCTTTGCCTCTCCGCATCTTTTACCTTGGTATTGGTTTCCTGCCGAAGCTCCCGCTCCCTCTTTGCCAGGTTCTTCTGTAATTTAGCTGCCTCAGTTTGGAGAACCTGCATAAATTGGCCCTGGGTCATCGATGACTGGCTGTTTTGTACTTCGGCCAATGCCTCGTTCAACTTTCTATTTTCGTCTTGCAAGATTTGTTGAATGGAAGCCTCTGCATCGCGAATTGTAGTGGATGCGACCGCCCGGGCAGCCTCGATACTCTTTTCAAATTCTTCCAATGTACGATGCAACCTACGACGATTCCTGATTTCCAAAAGGCTGTTTTCTCCGCTCAGGCTATCGATGAGGTTCAGGCTAAGGGTAACATTGTCCACATCGAGTGGAAAGTCGGAGTCTGGGCCCCGGCTTCGAATATTGAAGAAGGGATCAGCGAGAACATCGGAGTCTGCGACTAGAATAACCTTCATTTGATTAGTCTGGTTGCCATCCTGAACCTCACCGGAAATAGAAGCACCGATCACTTCTGAAAGATTATTCCCAGGATATAAGGTTCGGTCTGGGTTGAATCGTCGAGGCGTTCCAAAAACTCCACCCGTCCAGAAATTATCCACGGAGGTAGTCCCAGCAAGGGGCCCCCCTCGGGAAGAAAGAAGAGGTTTGAAAGTCAGGTTGGATTTACCGGTTGGATAGATGGAACCTGGGCAGGTAAACAAACAGTATTGAAGGGCCGAGGTTTCCGCTCCATCTCCGAAAGAATTGCCCATACCTCCAACGTAAACAAATTCATCCGGGAAATTTTCAGACCTTGGAATTTTAGGGAATGGGTTGTAAGGATCCCGAACCACCCGTTTTTCTAAGCCCCCGAGGCGGGTCTCCACAGGCGAGAGAAGTTTTTGCTCCACGAAATTCCTGATAGGATGACTGGAGTCCAAACTACTCACCGTGTCTCGTAAAGGGGTTAGCTTGAGACTGTCCCAGTCAGATTGAACCAAGGAGGAGTTGGCATTGATCCTAGCTTCATACTCCGATGTTTTATTGATGAGTTCATTTAGTTTCGTAAAAAAGGTCCCGATTTCTGGAAACCTGCCCCGAGCGGGTGCCAAGCTTCGGCTTGCGTTTGCCTGTAGGGCCACGAGTTCTTTCTTGATGGTAGCCAGACGATCTTTTGGGTTTACATTAAAGTGAACCCCGAGCAAGTCCCATAGCTTATTGAGGTCACCCTTTTCCGGGGCGGGAGGAGGAGGTTGTCCCGGGCCCCCGCCTTGCTGGTTGTTTCTTCTTGGCTCGTAAGTTCCAGTAAGTCCCCCTTGAATGAGGGGAAGTGGATCTTCAAAGATTGCAGTGGGAATGCCGGCCTTGATTGCCCCGAGTAAATCATCCAACTTTTCATTATCCAAGTTGTTCGGTTGCACCACAAGCAGGGCATCATAATCTTCCTTTTTGATTTCTCCACCGGTTACTTCCTGAATATCATATTGTTTGCGGAGCTCAGTAATCACTTCCCACGAAGGAGAACCACCGCCTAAATTAAAGCCCATAATTCCCATGCCTCCGGAACCTAGCATCGGGGCATCGGTGGCAAAGACCCCCAAGGTCTTTTTTGCCTTAGGTCCACTCACCGAGGATAAGGTCCTCATGATTTCATACTCCACCGGGAGACCCTTGTAGAGGAAAGGAATGGTTTGTTGCCCGCTATTCCCTTTAAATACTAGGCCAAGGTATAAATCTTTTTGCCAAGGCATAAAACGTCCTTCCTGTTGAACAAAAAGTGGTGGGGTAACCCCGTTTTGGTTTTCCACGCCATATTTTTCCGCCGTGGCTGAAGCATTATCCTCGGGTGTAATCACATTGATACTAACGGTTACCATTTTGCTCTCCCTTTCGATTTCACGGAGAGCGGTAAGCAAATTGATCCTGGTTTGAACATATTG
>DBVA01000031.1:0-13053 GCA_002308735.1 Opitutia bacterium UBA1276
ATTAAAGTTGTATGGTTTTTAACCAATTTCGAAAGGGCTACTTGAATGCTTCTTTCGGTTTCAACATCAACACTGGATGTAGCTTCATCTAAAATCATGATCGGGGAGGATTTAAGAATGGCCCGGGCAAGTGTGATGCGTTGTTTTTCTCCCATACTGAGTCGTATGCCCCTTTCACCGATATGAGTATCGATTCCCTGGGGAAGATTAGTAACAAAATCATGGGCACTTGCTGCCTTCAATGCATTCATGATGTCGAATTCCTCCGAAGCAGGAGATGCTAAAAGTAGATTCTCCCGTATGCTTGCATCAAAGAGAAAAGGGTCCTGAGATACGAAACCAACCTTTCCTCTTAGCTGAGTAAGACCTAGCTTACGTACATCAATGCCACCAACAGTAACTGCCCCTTCGGTTACATCATAGTATCTCAAGACCAAGTTTGCTATGGTACTTTTTCCTGCTCCGGTTGGACCTACCAGTGCGGTGGTAGAACCATGAGGAATAGTGAAACTTAAATCATCCACAAGTTTGCTTCTTTGATTGTATGAGAAGGAAACTTTTTCAAACGAAATGGTTTGGTTAGAGGTTGGAAACTTAATACAAGTAACTGGATCTTTGATATCAATCGGTGTATCTAAAACTTCAAAAACCCTCTCACCGGATGCCTTTCCGGCAGAAATTAGATTATTAATAGAGACGAGTTGCCTAACTGGCTCGTAAAACATGTTTGCATATAGTAAAAATGCAAAAAATTGTCCGGTCGTAAATGAAGGGTCAGTCTGCAGTAAATACGCACCCATTCCTACCACAGCAAGGATACCAAGAGAGGATGTAAAGCTGGCACTAGGTCCTTGGATTGACCACCGATACATTGCCTTGAGTGATTTTTTTTGAAGAATTTCTCCAATATCTCTGAACCTTTTCTTCTCTCTTTCTTCTAATGAAAAAGAATGAATCAATCGGTTCCCTTGAATGTTTTCTACCAACAGGGCATTTAAATCTCCAGAAGCTTCACGTACTTCCTTCCAATTCTTTTTTGAGACTTTTGCATAACGAAATGCCATGATTACCAAGATAGGCAGCGGAAGGAAAACAAGAGCGGCAAGCCTGGGTTCTTGACCGAACATCATAATAGTGACTCCAAAAAGAGTAAGGATTGAAATTACACCCTGTTCAGTCCCGTCTAAAATAGCCCTTTCAACATTTTGCACATCTTCAACAACCCGGGATGAAATATCTCCACTCTTTCTTTGATCGTAAAAGCTTATCGGAAGCTTAAGAAGCTTGTTGTGTAAATCTTCTCTTAGTTTGAGAATCACCCTTTGTTCGAGTTTATTATTGAATCGAATTCTCAAAGAATTGAGTAATTCCTTGATAAAAAAAATAAACGCGATCCAGTATACCCCATTTAATAAGTAGTCATTTGAGTTTTTGCCTTGCGAGAAAATGGTGTCTAGCACTCTTTGTATGAGGGTCGGGACAATAACGGATAAAACCGTCATCATACACGCTAATAAAAGAGTGAACGAGAAAAGGAGCTTGTGTTCAAACAAGTACTTACTAACCCTGCGAATGACCTTTTTATTACGTTTTTCTGGCATTAGAATTTAATTAGATAAAATTTAGAGATTTGAAAAATAAAGAAAAAATTATCAAGAATGGACCCACTGGCTCTACTATGCTGGATTTGCCTTCTCCTTATGAAGCCCACTCGAATGGATTGTTACACTTACCCCGCTTTATTGCTAAAATAAAAAAGTTTCTTAATGGAGACCTTCCTGAAAGTTATCGGCGAAATTTTACTAAGGGTTTTGATGGTTTTTTGTGTTTGCATTTAGGTGTAGATGCAAACGACATAATCGAATGTGTGAAAAATTCAAAATCCGATCATGAAATAAACATAAAGCTAGATTCCCTATTTACAGGTGACTTAAAAGCAAGCACTTGGAACAGAAAAGTTGTACAGATGGGAATGTCTGATCTTGCACGCGAAAAGTTGAATGAGGTGAAAAATAACCTGAATGCAAAAGATAGGGATGATCTATTGTCTTTTGCGGACATTATTGATTTTGATGAAGAAAAAATAACTTAATTTACGGTTTACACCCGTTTTACACAAAGGAGTGTTAAGTCGTCTCTCTCATAATCAATGTTGGAAAATGAATCTAGGTTTTCAAGTATTTTAGCATTAACATCAGCTGGTTTGAATTCGTTTGAGGACTCCAAGCATTTAATGAGTCGGGGGAGACCGAATTCCTCACTTTCAATACTTTCAGTTTCAGTTATCCCGTCCGTGTAGAGAAGTAAAACATCGCCCGGTTTGAATTCGACAATATTATCTTCCGCAACTTCCTGAAAAATGTCTTGAGTTACCATTCCGACCGCCATCCCGGAACCTTCCAGTTTAGTAACTTTCATAGATTTGGAATCGGAGGATAAAAGTGCAGGCTCATGTCCTGCCCTTGAATAAGTTAGGGTGTTTTCTTGAGTATCAATGATAGCCAGAAAAATGGTAATAAACATATCCTCCCTAATCCGGTTTTCTAATTCTTGATTTAACCTTGAAAGTACATCCGAAGGTTTTCTGGATTTGGTCAAATAATGCCTTAAGTTTGTTTGGCATAAGGCCATGAGAAGAGAAGCTGGCACTCCTTTACCTGAAACATCGGCAATAGAGACCGCAAACTTATTAGAGCTCAGTTTTTTGAAGTCATAGAAATCTCCACCCACCTGAGCTGAAGGAGTATAGTGGGCACTAACTTCAAGCCCCTTACAGTCAGGAAATTTTTGGGCAAGAAAAAGTTCCTGTACTTCGCTTGCCAATCTTAAGTCTGCATCCATTCTAGATTTCGACAGGCGCAAATTCATGGCATCAGAGTTTCTTAATGCTAGGGCGGATTGTTCAGCAATCGAATTGACCAGAGAAAAATCGGTCTCAGAAAAAGCAAGCCCGTTGGAAGGGTTTGCCACAGCTAATACCCCCATGGTTCTATCGTTGTATACCAGGGGAGAATATATGATCGAACGTACTGCTAATGAGGGATCTTCGTGTTTGATGATCCTAGGATCACCGATGGCATTTTCAACGAGCACGGCTTTCCCTGTTTTGGATACTTGCCCGACTACCCCCTCCCCATCTTCTAGAATTTCAGAATTCAATATTTTTTCCAGAAATCGGGCTCTTGGTTCCTCATTTTTTTCCAGTAATGATTTTCTTAACGCTCTCTGTGGTGGGAATAAACCTTCCACTGCGGTTCCTTGGAGGCGCCCGTTTGGTAACTTTTCATAGATACATGCACTCATTGCCCCTGTTGTAATTACCGCAGTGTGAGCAATGCGTTGGTACAAGTCTTTTTTTGCAATCCCCTCACCGATTGCAACTGCAAGGTTGTGCATAAAATCCACAACGATTTCCTTTTCTTGCTCCAGTCGAATTTTGGTATCTGACAATCTATTGCGATTAGCCCGTAATTGCCTGAATTTAAAAAACCAGAGGGAAGAAGCTAAACCAATACCAAGGATTATCCAAAAGATTTCCATGAGATAATAAAGTTTGCTTTTTAAGCACTGTCCTCTCTTTTCTGGTCAAGAAATTTTACAACATCACAAAACAACTTTTGATTTTTCTGGTTCAAATCTCTTAGGGTCTTGTGGGCTTCATATATTAATTGTGTCGATGCTTTGCCGTCTTCCTCAGCAGGATTAATGTTTTCTAAGTCGTCTAGGTTCTCCATTTTTTCTGAACAGACCACAGCAATTTTGTGAATGCCAAGGTTTCTAACCGTTTCTAAATTTCGATCTCTTAAATTGATTAGGCTTAAATTCCCTCGTGCTTTTACTTTAATCGCCAAACTAACTAAGATACCTAAAAAAGTACTGTCTAAACTTTTACAGTTATCAAAATCGACTACAAAGTTTGATTGTCCAGCATCCAAACGATTCAAAAAGAATTCCCTTAATGGACTGCAATTGAGGAAAGTAGCTTTTTCGGATACTCTTACGAAACTTCTTTCAGGACTATCGTGAACGAGGTAATTAATTTCTTTGTTCACTTTGCTTTTTTAGAGCATTACCTCAAAACTATTCGCAAAACTTAAACCTTATTTAAGAGGAGCGATAAAGTAGTATTAGAGAATGGCAGCTTTAATCGAGTCAAAATCGGGTAATTGTTTGGGATCATCCGAAGACCATGCGTAAGAAACTCTTCCGTCTGCACTGATAACAAAAGCCGATCTTTTGGAGACTCCATTATATCCTATAAATTCTTCATAGAGCACGCCATAATCCGAAGATACGGATTTGTTGAAATCGCTGAGGAGAGGAAAATTTAATTTTTCCTGATTCGACATTACTTCTTGGGCAAAAGGACTATCCACGCTGATACCAAAAACTTTAGCATTAAGGGATTCATAAGAAGGTAGATCATCTCTGACCGAGCATGCTTCTTCCATGCATACACCGGTAAAAGCAAAAGGGAAAAAAAGAAGAACTACTGAGTTTTGGCCAAGATGATCGCTAAGTTTTATGTCTACTAGTCCGTCAGCAGTTTTGGATTTAAGAGAGAAGTCAGGTGCTTTAGAGCCAATTTCTAATGTCATGGGGCATGTGGTTTAAGGGTTACGGATAACAATTTGGTAATATTCTTAGAATTTAAAGCAAGTCGAATCATCGGGAAGTAGAAAAAGAAACAAAATTCTTCGCTCGTAGAACCCTGAATTTAGTACTAAATGTATTAAATTAAACTATTAGAAATGGATTTAATTTCAAATACAGAAGTTGTAATTGCCCAGGATGAATTGGCTGAAAAATTAAAAGTGGGACAAAAGCTTAAGGTTAAATTTGGAGTCGATCCAACTCGGCCCGATTTGACCTTTGGTCATATGGTTGTTTTTAATAAATTAAAGCAATTTCAAGATGCGGGGCATGAAGCTATCCTATTAATCGGAGATTATACTGCAAGAATTGGTGATCCCAGTGGGCGTTCCGAACTACGACCAGAATTGACCGAAGATGAAGTCAATGAGAATGCAAGCACTTATTTGGATCAAGCATTCCGTATATTAGACGAAGATAAAACCGTAGTTCGAAGAAACAGTGAGTGGTTCTCCCGAATGTCATTTGCTGATGCCCTAAATCTTACCAGGAAAATGACTGTTGCTCGAATGTTGGAAAGAGATGATTTTCAAAATCGATTCAAAAGCAACCAACCTATTTCCATGGTAGAATTTATGTATCCCCTGATTCAAGGTTATGATTCCGTGGTATTGGAGTCTGATGTTGAAATTGGTGGAAGCGATCAACTTTTTAATATGCTTGTTGGAAGAAACCTTCAAAAAGACCTTGGAATGGATCCTCAATCGGTTCTGACAATGCCTCTTCTTGTCGGACTTGACGGAGTACGCAAGATGTCAAAGAGTTATGATAATTATATAGCCTTCAATGATTCTGCAAAAGATATTTTTGGCAAAGTAATGTCCCTCTCGGATGATGTTATGATGGACTATTTTAGACTGCTTTTATCTTATGAGGAAGCAAGAATGGACGAATTAAAAGACGGGCATCCCATGGATACCAAAAAAAGATTAGCTACGGAGTTAACATCTAGATTTTTTAACCAAAGCATTGCATTAAAAGAATTGGAAGAATTCGGTCGAGTTTTCTCTAAGGGAAAAATACCTGATGAAATGCCCACTTATGCCATTTCAGAATTAGAAGTAGAAAAGGCTTCTTTGTTAAATCTTCTTGCCCAAACCAATCTTTTTGACTCCAAGGGAGAAATTAGGAGGCTAATCAAGCAAGGAGCTATGAAGTTAGATGGCGAACGAGTTGATGATCCAGAAATGCTGATTTGTTTTGAGGGTAATCAAGACCAAAAGGTAGTTAAGGCAGGCAAAAAAATCTTCCTACGCTTTAAGAGTTAAATTTTTGCAAAAACGGAGCAGTTAGACTTTTTTTGGAAGCTAACAACTCTTTAGGAGTACCTTGGAATATACATTTTCCACCTTGTAGTCCACCCGCAGGGCCCATTTCAAATACATAGTCCGCATTAGCTATTAAATCTATATCGTGTTCGATAACTACAACGGTGTTTCCATCGTCAACAAGTCGTCGCAATAGACGAAAAAGCTTTATTCGATCTCTATGGTGCAATCCTATGGTTGGCTCCTCGAGAATGTAAAGAGTAGGCTTAACCTTTTGTCTTCTGGAGTACTTCGATCGATCCAGAGACTTTACTAGTTCGGAAGCAAGTTTAAGTCTCTGTGCCTCACCACCTGATAAGGTTGGAGAAGATTGCCCTAAAGTAAGGTATCCCAAGCCAGTCTCTGTCATTAATGCGAAGGTGTTATGTAAGAAGTAATCAAATTCAAAAAAGTGAGAAGCTTCTTCCATGGTAAGGGCTAAAATCTCTGCTATATTTTTTTGATTCCATTTTAATTCCAACACTTCTGGTGAGAATCTCGCACCATTGCAGGAGGAGCAGGAAACATAAGAGTCGGGCAAGAAATTCATTTCGAGTTTAATTTTTCCATTGCCCTTGCATTTTTCGCATCTTCCCCCTTTGACATTAAAAGAAAAAGTACTGGGTCCATAACCACGAACTTTGGACTGTGGTAATTGAGCGAAAAGAGATCGGATCCGATCCCATGTGCCAAGGTAGGTTACGGGTGCGGAGCGAGATGTTTTACCGATTGGCTTTTGGTCTACTTCGATAACTTGGCTAAAAAGATTTCCCGCGTATAAGGTGCCCAAAGGACTCACTGATTTTGTTTTATTTTCTAAAATGGACTCTTTAACTTTAGGGAGAATGACTCCCCTTACTAGGCTTGATTTCCCGGAACCAGAAACGCCGCAACAAACCGAAAGTAAAGCAATGGGTATATCGACAGAGGCTTTGGAAATATTTCTAAATTTTGCATCTTTAATTCTTAACCAGTTTTCGCTCTTATTATTTTTCTTTCCCTTCGGAACAGCCTTTCTTTTTTGGTCAAAAAAAGTATGAAATTCATAGCTACTATTGTTTTCCGCAACCGAAGGCTCCAGGTTCATTGAAGCACTTGTTTTTCCAATGGATACAAGATTACCACCCCTGATTCCTGCCTCAGGTCCTATCTCTATAAGAAAGTCTGCTTGTTCAATAGTTTCTTGATCGTGTTCCACCACGAGAAGCGAATTCCCATTTTTCAGTAACTGCCTTAAAGAGCTAAGGAGCCTTCGATTGTCTGCTGGGTGTAGCCCAATAGAAGGCTCGTCCAAAACATACAGAACCCCGGATAGGTTCGACCCTAATTGCCCGGCTAGCCGAATTCTTTGCGCTTCGCCTCCAGACAATGTGGATGTTTCTCGATCAAGTGAAAGATAACTTAATCCCACGTTCTCCATAAATTTTAGGCGCTGAATAATCTCGGGTACGGTACTTTCGATGACAGGTTTCTTAGAATCTTCTACTTTAAGATCTTTTAAAAACTGGATAACTGCATCCGGGGGACAGGATAGCAGTTGAGGCAGGGAAAGTTTTCTTCCTGAATGATCACCCAAAACGACATTTTGGGCGATGACTCCGAGCCTTTGCCCATCGCATTTAGGGCAGGTCTCCCCGTCTTTGATTAACCACCAGTCATCACTTGCGGGAAGATCTTCTTTCATCCAATCGAAGATTTTTCCATAACCCTTACAAAAAGGACATCTGCCCTTGGCTGAATTCCAGGAAAAATAAGCAGGTTCAAGATCGGGGTAAGATATTCCGGTATGAGGATCTACTCTTTTGGTCGAATACCAAGTGTCATCATCGCAATCGATGTTGGAGAGCAGGCATCGTCCACTTCCTACCTCTAATGCATGTTGAATAAAGGATTTGATTTGAGCTCGTGATGGGTTTTTAGACCATTTTGTAATTACGGCTTCAATATCATGAATGCGGTACCTGTCTAAACCTTCGAAAGCTTCGGTGCGGAAGTAAACACCATCACATCGAACTTCCTCGAATCCTTTGTCGTTTGCCCAGTTTACAATTGGTTTGTGGTGACCTTTGCGTCCGGTAATGAGTGGTGCCAAGAGAATATGCTTTCCACCATTCTTTTCAGAATTGGATTTGAGTTTAGCATGAACCCGTTTTTCAATTTCAAATGCACTTGTCTTTTGAAGAGGTTGTTTGGAATCAGTACTTAATTGAATCCCAAGTTTGGCATACAAAAGCCTCAAATATTGGGTAACCTCTGTAATGGATCCAACGGTTGATTTTCTGGATCCACGGGTAACTCGCTGTTCGATTGCTACGGTGGGAGGAATGCCGTCGATATGGTCAACCTTCGGTCTTGGCATTTGTTCTATAAACTGCCTCGCATAGGAAGACATTGACTCCATGAATCTTCTTTGTCCTTCTGCAAAGATGACATCAAATGCAAGGGATGATTTTCCGGAACCCGAAGGACCGGTAACTACAACAAATTCGTTGTGTGGAATCCTAAGATCTAAATTCTTCAAATTATTCTCTTCTACTCCTAAAACTTCAAGAAAACCTTTTTCTCCCGAAGGTTTACGATCGGAGTAATTAAATTTATTTAACCGGCTTTTATTTCCTTTAGAAATTTTAGTATTCTTTAGGTTTTGTCCTTTGCGGGAATTTGGAGGTCCATTAAATACCACTTCACCACCCTCTTTCCCAGCCCCCGGTCCAAGCTCTAGGATCCAGTCGGCACTGTTTAGGATTTGAGAGTTATGCTCAATGACAAAAAGAGAATTACCTGCCTCTACGATTGTTTGTAATGCATGAACAAGTTTTTGCACATCCTGCATATGTAGCCCGGTACTCGGTTCGTCTATTAACAAGATTGAATGTTTTCGGTTACGACTCAGATTTCCCATGTATTTGACGAGCTTTAACCTTTGAGACTCACCTCCAGAAAGAGTATTGAGAGGTTGCCCAAGAGTAAGGTAACCGAGGCCAATTTCTTGGAGTAATTTAAGCTTTTTAAATGTTTTTGGATACCTTTCAAGTCGAGTGACTGCTTGATCTACGGTAAGATTTAGAATGTCAAAAACCGATAAATCACCAAGTTTTATTGCAAGAATATCATCTTTGAACCGCATACCGTTACAATAACCACAAGGTGTCTGCAGGTCTGACAAAAATTGCATCTCGATCAATTCGTAGCCCAACCCCATACATTCTTCACACCTTCCGCTTCCTGCATTGAAGGAAAAGTCAGCAGCAAAATAGCCTAATTTCTTGGCTTCATCCGTTCTGCCCAGAGCTTCCTTGATCGGAGTCCAACCGTCCGCGTATAAAATGGCATTGGACCTTGGGGTTTTCGAAATAGTGTTCTGGTCAACTAATACGACCCCTTCAAATGGTTTCTCTGAAAGTACGGCTTTTGAATTTGAGTTTTTGGAGAGCGATTCAAAAATAATTTCATTAAGCAGGGTAGATTTCCCCGACCCTGACACACCTGCAATGCCCACAAATTTACCAAGGGGTAAATCAACTGAAAAATTTTTCAAGTTATGGAGTGAGGCACATTTGATTTTTAAAAAGCCATTGCTTTTGATGTGGCTTGCTTCTACTCGAGCATTCTGCAGTGGTATGCGATCTTTTTTTCGGAGCCATCTTCCGGTAACAGACTCTTTTGATTTCAACAATTCAGATACGGTGCCATGGAAAGTAATTTGTCCACCCTCGTCTCCTGGATGCGGGCCAATTTCAACTATTTTGTCTGCTGCCTTAATCACTTGCTCATCATGTTCAACGACACATACACAATTTCCTGCGTCTGCAAGTTTTCTTAAGATACCGATTAAATTTCCAATATCCTTTTCGTGAAGACCGATGGTTGGTTCATCCAGAGCGAAGAGAGCATCGGTTAAAGCCGAACCCAGGCATGTGGTTAAGTTGACCCTTTGGGTTTCTCCCCCGCTTAAGGTTTTGCTTGGTCTATCCAGGCTCAAGTAGCTAAGCCCTACATCCTGCAAGTATCCAAGGCGTGTGCGGATACCGGTTAAGGCTATATTCCTTTTATTTTTCGATGATTTGCTTACTTTAGGAAGCGTCTTGAGCAGCTCATCGATGGTCATGGAATACAATTGGGAGAGGGTCAAATTTTTCCATCTCCAGCATTCAGTATCTTGCTGCATTCTAGTACCATTGCATGCTTCGCATAGAAAGTATCCTCGGTATTTGGAAAGAAAAACGCGGACATGCATTTTGTAAGTTTTCTTTTCAAGCCATGAGAAAAACTTATCCACACCATACCAAAGTGAACTTTCTTCTTCATAATCTTCATCCCCTTTCCAGACAAATTGTTTCTGCTGGTCTGTGAGTTCCCTGTAGGGTTTATGAATATCAATATTCAGCCTATCACATTGAACCCACAAATCTTCTTTACAGTGACCATACACTTTACCTGTAAAAGGTTTGATCGCATTTTCAAAAATACTGAGGGATTCATCGGGGATCACTTTTCTTGGATCAATGGAAATAGTTTTACCGAAACCCTTGCACCTTGGGCATGCCCCATGAGGAGAATTGAACGAAAACATATTCGGAGTAGCGGGTAGAAAAACCCGATAATTTTCTTTGGATCTAAGACCTGAAACTATGGTTTCTATCTTACTTCCCTTACTACACCTGATCTCGCCGACACCTTTTCCAAGATCGACGGCCAAATTGACGGCTTCGATAATCCTTTTCTTTTGAGAATCATTTATTTTAACCCGATCCAAAACCACAAATATTTTCTCATCAGGTTCATTTAGCTTTTTAATCGAGTCAATTCTTCTGTATTTCAGATTAGACAAAATGCGAGTGTATCCTGCTTGCCCAAGGTACGACAAAAATGCTTCCTGATCCATATGGGATGGCTTTTCCATTAGAAAACCAAATACTAATGTTCTGCCTGAATGATTAGAAATTATTTGATGGGTTATACTCTCTGTGTTTTCAGCATGGATCCGTGCTCCATTTATTGGATCAAATAGGGAAGCAACTTCTGAAAACCAAACTTTAAAATAATCACATAATTCCGTCATTGTTCCAACCGTAGATCTTGAATTCCGGACGGAATTTTTTTGTTCCACGGCAATCGAAGGTCGGGCATTAGAAATATTTTCGACTCTTGGTCTTGGTAGCGCATCAAGAAATTGACGAACATATGGGCTAAAGGTTTCAACATACCTTCTTTGTCCCTCGGCATGTAGGACATCAAAAAGCAAGGTGGATTTCCCGGATCCACTTAGGCCGGTAATCACAGTAAGCTCCCCAGAGCGAATATTTAGGTCTATTCCCTTGAGATTATTGTGAGTTGCCCCTTGGATTATAATGTCTGGAGAGTATGAACTCATGCGAATGCGTTTTAGATCGCATTAGTAAGATGGCAAACAAATGGCGTCCCGTAGGGGATTCGAACCCCTGTTGCCGGGATGAAAACCCGGTGTCCTGACCTGGCTAGACGAACGGGACAACAAAGAATTATGCATAATGAGTGAAATTCTTACTTTCGCAAGTTCAAAGCAATGGTAATTTGATCCCTGAATGTTTGACTTTATGGTTTAGTTCTTTACCATCAGACGCTTTTCAAATGAAACCTACCTACAACCCATCCAAGATCCGGCGTGCACGAAAATTTGGCTTTCGAAGTAGAAACTCAACAAGTGCTGGTCGTAAAGTATTAAAAAATCGACGTCAAAAAGGGCGTGCTAAACTATCTGCGTCGGTCGCTAGGCGTTTTCGATAAGAATTCCATGATTTCTTGAAACCTTCTCGCCAATCCTTTTCGCCGAGACAAAAACTGCGTAAAAGTTTTGAGTTCGAAAGGGTCAAAGCAAAAGGATGTAGTCACAAAACAGATGCATTTTTTGTGCAAGCCCACCGCAATCCTTCCACCACGATTCCTCGTTTAGGAATCATCGCAACGCGGAGACTGGGAAATGCGGTTACAAGAAATAGGATGAAGAGAATCGTTCGAGAAGTTTTCCGAAAGAATGCAAACAAAATAATTCCTGAAGCAGAAATTATCATTTTACCCAGAAAAAAGATGCGCAATCTAGAATTTTCTCAAATCGAAAACAAATTCAAAGGATCACTAGAAAAACTTTCCTTACTATCATGAAGAATTATTTTTTAGGATTCATATTCCTGTTCCTTGCATTCTATTTAATTATGCAACAAGAACCACCCCGTGAATTTGAAAGTGAACCAAACTTTGAAGATTACAATGAGACCTTTTCATCGGATCAAACTTTGTCATTTAAATCGGCTAGCCCAAGCATTGCAGATGATAATATAAGTATCCCTTCGGAAAACTTTGACTCCATAATTAATCTAAGCGAAGAATCTCTCGAAGAGGTTTTAGGCAACGAGCATTCGAGTTTGGTTTTTTCCAACCACACCGGTGGTATTCGTGAAATAAGAATTAATCAACATGCTAGGCTAAGTAAGGAATTTTCCATGAAACAAGAAGGCGATCCATTTCTCTCGATTTCATTCGAAGATGTAAATGGGAATGCTCTGAAAAATAAAATTCCGGATCCCCGTGCCTTCAGAGCACAAGTTAGCAATGATAGAAACAAAATTACCTATAGGTGGAACTCAAAACAAAACCTCAGTATTGAACGTGTCTTTTGGAGAGAATCAAATGAAAGTTATGTTTTTCATCATCAAACAAAAATCTCCAATTTGGGAAAACAACCTCTAAATCTTGAACGGATGAGGCTGCATCTGGGTTCTGCTTTTCAAATTCCCAGGATGTATAATCCTTTTGATAATGCTTCCACTTACCTAAATGTGGGATACTTCAACGCTGGACCAGCAATACCTGAGGGATGTTCTTGTGCAACTTGCAGCGGTCGAATTGATGGAGAAGCCGATGAATTTATTCAAGTCAATGAGATGGGGGCTAGCGGGAAAATGAACACTCGATATCTTTCGCAAGCCCGATGGGCATGTGTAAATAACCAGTTCTTTGTTAATCTGGTTCGTCCAAACAAGGATATGGCGGATGTTCGCATCTATGGGAACACCCTCCAAAGAAATGATTCAACCGAGGGGTCTGAGATTCTAGG
>DBVA01000096.1:0-4684 GCA_002308735.1 Opitutia bacterium UBA1276
GAATTGCAAAATCAATTGCGCTCCCACGATTCATTCACTCAAAGTGTCCACAAGACACTGGATCATGGACTGCAAGGGGAATCTCCTGCCTCGCGTTCCGTGCTTCGGAGTGCTCTGTCATCCATGCCCTCCCTTGCTTTCTTCTCCGACCGTCTCAGGGCAGACCAAGCCACGGTTGGGGACGCCCGCAGACTTTTTTATCTTTGTCGAGATCAATTGAAGATTATGCGTGCATCCTTTCGCGACCTGGACTCCGAAAGATTGATTGAAGACGAAAAATTAAGATACCACGGGGCTGGTTTATTACGCACCAAATGGTGGGGAGCGGAGCATGCTTACTTTTCTTCCAATGGAAAGGTCCGTTGTGGACATTTCTTTGACGGACCCATCACGGAAAGATGTGTGGAGTTTGCGGAATACGATGCCAATATGTACTGTTTGGCAAATTTGCTAGCTCCTCGTTCCGCGGATGGCGAATTTCACTTGGAACTTCTTAAAGATACGGTCCCAGGCTGTACCCTTGCAGTTACCAGTGCCAAGATGAGTGAGAATAATTTTAAATCATTGGCTTCCGTAATTGACCGGAAAACCATTGTCGGAAAAGGCCTCGAGCAAGATATTTTCCTCTGGGATCTGATTGAGGACTCCATGGTTCGAGGCCACAAAAATGATTCCATCAAAGAACTACGTGAGCAAATGACTTACGGGTACAATCGAATGAAGGATACGACCTACCTATGGTTCGCTTGGCCCGCGATTCCGAACGCCCAATAGGGTGCGGAGGCTTCCACCCGAAAGCCCTTGCAATAATGTATTAACCGGGGGTCTTCATTAGGTTCTGCGAACCCCTGGCAGGAGAAGAGTTCACCCTGATAATCGGCCTGGTCTAGGCACACCGCGTCGTAGGGACGGTGTCGAACCTGGGCACTCGAGAGTTTTCCACGGTATGTTTGCTTTGACCAAAACCGGTAACGTTCCAGAAGGAAATAATTCAGGGTTCCCGCCTTTGCCATTTCCCCCTCCATTTGCATCGCTGGACTGGAGGAAGAAATACTTCCCTTGATTCCCCCCCGCTTTAATTTGGTCTCAGAAGCATATTCAATGAAGTCATTCTTTTGGTTATAATCGATCGATGCATAACGGTAATTAAGTCCGTACAACAAGCGGGCCCCTACTACGGCGAGTAAATCGGAGGAATCCAGGGAAAAAAACCACACCCCTCTCCTACCGGCCTGATCCCGTACATAAGTTCGTAGGTTAAGTTCACTGAAATCCCTCCAGGGTATTTGCACAAACGGCTTGATCTGAAGTTCACTCAGGCGAAAGCCAACAACACTCAACCAGGCCTCACCTTCGAACAAATCGATTTCTAAACTTTTTGGAATGGTTGACTCCAGCGACTCTTTCGAAACCGGCCAGTGGAGGAAGAGTAAATTCTCCCATTTTTGAGTCATGAAAGAATGAAGAAACTTTTGAAACATTTCTTTACCCGAAAATTTCTTCCAACTTCGTCCTTCGGAAATCGAATATCTTTTTCAATGTCCTTCTCACGAACAAGGAATGAGCAATTTTGCCGAATGGACCAAATGGGATTTGATACTTGATTTCATCAGTCATTTTGGTTCCCCCCTCCACTTCTTCTAAACGGTGGGTATGCAACCAAAGTTTGTAGGGACCAACCCGTTGCTCGTCCATAAAAGAGAAACCGTCCACAACATATTTGATTTCCGTAAGCCAAGGGGTCCAACCAAGTACAGGGATTTTCACCCGGTATTCGAGGAGAAGGCCGGGATATATCTTTTCGGGGAATTCCCCTAGAATCCGAAAGGCCATTTCTGGAGGGGTGATTTGATTTAAATTTTGGGGAACCGAAACAAATTCCCACAATGTTTCTCGGTCTACCCCTAAGGTTTGATTTTGAACGATGCTATACACAATTTCATTTATAGTTAAAATTAGTCGCAGGGGCAACCTCCCCTTGACCCCCTTGAGCGAAGCAATTATCAAGAAAGGATGATCAAAACATCTTCCCTTCTCCTAATCCTGCTTTCCACCCTTCCCCAGATTTTACTTGGACAGGAAGGAATGTCAGAATTGGCCGGTATTCGGTTTGCCTATGAAAATTCTTCCGAGCGGGAAATTAAAGGCATCAATGCGGATATTGCTTATGACCAGTGGGAGATCCGGGCACCATTCTTCTATTCCCAAAAAGATGATTGGACCATCGCTGCAGGAATTCGCTACCAATCTACCAAGCTTGATATTTCCAACCCCATTGCTTACCCCTTTCTCGAGGATCAATTGCATTCCCTCGATCTTGCCCTTTTCTTAAGCAGAAAATATTCGGAAAACATAGATTGGCTTCTTTTATTTAATCCTAACCTTGCCGGTGATTTTGAAAACACCGATGGGGACGCTTTTAATTACCTTATCATTGCCGGAATCAAATGGGAGCAAAAGGATAACCTCCAATGGATTTTTGGTGCGGTCTATACTACGGGTATCGCAGACGATTTATTATTTCCCGCCCTTGGCTTCATCTGGGAACCATCCGCACGGTCTACTTTAGTCTTTGCGGGTCCAATTATTCGATACAATTATGAACTATCTGAGCGCTGGGATTTAAACCTCGGAGGTCAATTCACCGGAAATCGCTGGCACACAGAAGCACTTTATGGAGGTAATCTGGAAAAACGGGACTTTCGCTTTCGTTCCTATCGACTCTTTGCAAACCTCCAATATAACTTGGGCGAAAAGCACGCAATCTTCGCCGGTGCCGGCTTTGATTTTGCGGGTGAAGTAGAATTAGAAACTCCGACCAGTCGAGACGAAAGAGATGTGGAGAATGGTGGAAACCTGGAAATCGGGTACCAGTTCAAATTCTAAGAATGGAGTCTGCAGCTTCCCAACCGGAAAGGGCGGCATTTTCAATTCTCTCACCTCCGAATCCATCACCGGCCAAGGTAAGGCTTTCTTCCGAGCCATGCCAATGACTCGCACCAAAAGTGACAATTGGCTTGGCAAACCCCCAGCGGTGAGAGGACCAGGATTTGATCCTGGCCTTCAAACATTCCTCCGCAACTGAAACCAAATAAGGAATCCGGTCTTCATCCGGTGATTCCCAGTGCTTCTGGCTATACTCATCCGAGGCATGAATCGTACAGGCAGGAATCGGAGAAATTCCTTTTACTTGATTATCGGAGAGCCAATCTATCTCTGCAACGGGATGGGTAATGGTTCCTGGAGCCAAAAGGCTGGATGGTTGATCTAAAATGCCAAGTACTGCTAGGCAACGGGTATGACGGATGGCACCGAGTCGCTCCATCGTCTCTGGATCGAGTTGGTAATCACTGCGGTCAAAAAGCTCAAGAAGTTGAACCGATGGCATGGTGATCACAAGATGTTCACACTCAAATTGGTTCCCATCTTTTTCCATGACAGTCCAGACACCATGATTCCTCTTGATGTGACTCACCAAGAATCCGGTTTCCACATCAAAAGACTGGGCCAGGGACTTAGCCGGTGCAGTGATACCATCCAGACCACGAAACCGGATTCGACCAGATAAATCCTCTCTTCCTAGAACCCGATCATACCATGGCAGCACCGTACCCTCTTGCTGCCATATGCCAACTAGGCTTTCCATTCTCGGATCTTGGACCGTGAAAAATTGGGCTCCATGGTCAATTCGGGCTCCCTCCATTCGCCGGGTTGCCATGCGCCCACCCACCCCACGACCTTTTTCGACAAGAGTGACGGAATGACCTTCCTGGGCTAACCTCCAAGCACAAACGCAACCTGAAATGCCCGCTCCGATAACAACTACTCTCATGCTAATAGCATAGGGATTTTTGGATGAATTAAAAGCTAATCGTAACTTCAAGGCTTGGAAGTTTATGGGGTAAGCAATAAGTTTGAAACTATGGCACTTCAAACCGAATTATTTCCCGGACCCGAAGCCCAAGCTTTCGATCTGCCCGATGCAAAAATTAATTATTGGCCCCGTTTTTTCTCGGCTAGTGAAGCAAATTTATTCTTGCAGTCACTGATTGAACAAATCCCATGGAAACAAAATAAAATAAGGTTTTACGGGAAGGAAAGTTTAGTTCCCCGTTTGGAATCCTGGCATGGGGAACCCGGAATCCGCTACGCCTATTCAGGGATTGAAATGGAAGCAAAACCTTGGACCCAAGATCTGCTCACCATAAAATCTGCCATCGAACAAGTTTCAAACACCACTTACAATTCAGTTCTGATCAATTATTATCGTGATGGTAAAGACCGGGTGGCCTGGCATAGTGATGACGAAAAAGAACTTGGCCGAAACCCGGTCATTGGATCGGTTAGTCTGGGAGCCCAAAGAAAATTTAAACTACGGCACAAGCAATTTAAAGAAAATGGCCTAAAGCATGACATCTTACTTCAAAATGGTAGCTTTTTATTGATGCACGGAGCCACCCAACACCATTGGATGCATGAAATCCCCAGAACTGCATTACCGATTGAGCCAAGGATAAACCTCACCTTTCGGGTAATCCGTGGATCATAGCATTAAAAAACCTTTGATTCCTTTTTCGTTGATTTACAATGGATGCGGTACATCCCATAATGTGATCTAGTTCCTTCTGCTCATCGCTGTAATTTTTAAAATGAAGTTCTCTTTTTTTATTCTCGTTTGGATAAC
>DBVA01000170.1:0-3353 GCA_002308735.1 Opitutia bacterium UBA1276
CTCCCTCGAGGCAGATGACGCGGTGAAGCTAAAATCTTCGACTGCATTTGACATTGATGGGGATGGGGATCAGGACATTATAGACGCCGATTCTTCCGATGGAAATTTATACCTTTTGCGAAATTCTGGCCTCAATTTCACTAAGGAATTGTTACATTCTCCAAATTTCGATGCCGACTTAGTGGGTGTGAAAGATGTGGATGGTGACGGTGATGATGACATTGTTATTTTAGATAAAGATATGGGGGACTTCCAAGTCATTGAAAACCAAGGTTCTCAAAATTTCATTCCACAGGGATGGGAGGAAATAGATCCCTTCGCACAATCCTCTGTAAACCAGGCATTTCTCTCCGATGTGGACCAAGACGGCGATTCAGATCTAGTTTACTCAACTCCAAATGCAGTTGGCTGGGCTAAAAACAATGGATCCGAAGGTTTTGTTGTCCAACCAAATATCTACACCAGTGCTGGAATACCAATTTCAGCACTCGAGGTTGAAGATTTTGATGGGGATGGGAGAGAAGATGCTTATTTTTCGCTTCAAGGAATGGGCGTGATTGGTGCTGCGAAAAATCAGGGGACTGAAGGTTTTTCAGTCCAAGGCGGAGCATATCCTAGTCATTCCGATATATCAGATATTGAAATCGCTGACTTGGATTCGGATGGTATGAATGACTTGGTCTACTCTTCAGACTCTTCATCCGTAATTGGTTGGATGAAAAACAATGGATCCGATGGTTTCTTACCGGCAAGTACTCTTGCAACTGGTATTACCTCCGTTGATCAAATTGAAGTTGCTGACTTGGATAATGATACTGACCTTGACATTGTTGCCGCTTCCTCTGAATCCGATTACAGGGCATGGATTGAAAACGAGGGTTCGGATGGATTCACGCCTCATCAACTTGGTTAAAATTTTATATATTCCATAACTTTTTCAAGGGGATAATTGTGAAGTCGAGTAGATATCTTTTGTTTTTTTTCTCCTCGATATTTGCCTGGGCAGGAACAAAAAGTATTATTCTGCTCAATTTGGATAATTACGGCGGATTGGATATCGTCTTTGAGCGAACTAATGGGGATTTTGAATGGTCTAAGAACACAAAATACTCTTACAAATACTGGTACAATCAAAATTATATTTCAAATGGAGATATTTATCCGGGAATCCGGATCCTGTCCGACGACAACTTGAGCTTTCTTGATTCAAATTTAGAGACTACCTTAATTGAAAACCTACACAGCGGAAATGCATTTGATTACAACTTTAAATATGATTCCTATTACCAACCGGTTCTTAACAAGGAAAACTTAGACCGTTTAAATTGGTTTTGGGGATATAATCGAGACATTTCAAATCTTGCTGGCATTGAAGAAGCCAGGAATCTCAAATTTCTTAAGCTAGAAGAAAGCTCGGTATCTGATCTCACTCCTCTCTGGAGTCTTACCCAATTAGAAAGTTTGGATATTTCTTGGGGCGGTAATCTTACCTCAATTGATGGTATCAAATCACTAGCTAACTTAGAATATTTGGACTTAAGTGGACAGAAAATTCAAGATATTTCTGAACTGCTTCAATTAAATAACTTAAAACTTGTTGAACTTGAAGAAAACTTCATCGATCTTTCTGACCCAAGTGTACAATCTACCATTAGCCAACTCAGGCAGAATGGAGCAGTGGTCGACATTGAAACCCAGGTTCCGCTTTCCATACAACAACTGTCAACTCAGATGCAATTACATCTGTCCCAAATCAACGCTTCTAGTGATCCAAAAGCCAGTTTTTTATATGGTTTTGAAATGCTTTTGGAACTTTTCGAAAATACTGAATCCTCGTCTCTTAAAATGGTCGCAATCAACGGGGGTGCGGCCCAATCGCTCATCGATTTCACTTTACCCGATCTCTGGAGGAATGATTTGAACTATGACGATAGCTCTGAGCTTAATAGTTATGCAGATCTCAACCAACTAGAGTCCTACTTTTACAATGTATTCATACCCAGGCTGACAACTATCAATTCACATTTTTCCAAAATGTCAGCCTATAATAGCACTATTACCTTGGAGCAGGATTTCACTGGTCAGGAAGAGTTGATTACCGTGGATAGCGGAGATGCTTATGCATTGATGGCAGTGGTTGAAGCCTTAAAAGGCTTTCTGCAAGTCATCTCAAGTTATAACTGGGATTATAACCTCAAGGAAATAAATGAACTTGACGACAATGATTTGATTAATCTCGAAGCCTTACTTGATGGGTCGAATTCTTTTGGCATGCTTAAATCTCAAAACCAACTCGCCGAGGCAAAAAAATCTTTTAAGAATTCAGTTTCTTATTACCTATTAGCTTCTGATAAGATGCGTACCCGACTTGATCAGGAAATGCTTTTTGAAATGAGCTCTTCGGACTTAGCAGATGACGATCAGTTAAGAAGTGATCTCAATGAGTTTTTGCTAGCTCTAGACAATCAGCATAACCTGAGCGACGATTCAAATAACAATCAGGATATGATTTATCTTTATTCTCTATTTGATTCCAAATTTGATCCTGTAAACTCAATGCCTCCCGTTGTTGGAGACAAATTCGAATCATCTGATTTTAAAGATCCGACTTTGGGTGGAATAATGCCAAATTGGAACAGCTCCTTACTCCAGGATAAGCTGATTGAAGCTGAACTTCTAGCAAATGATGTACTTGAGGGCTCAACTGCGGTATCAGGTGCTTCTAATTGGAGTCAATCCAACTGGCTTGGAGCTTTTTATATTCCGTACAAAACCAGCCCCAATCAATTTTGGATGTTTCACCAAAATCTAAAATGGGTTTATCTTAATTCCAGTAGCCCCTCAAATATATGGCTTTTCTTTTCTAGCACCGGAGATTGGCTATGGACCAAAAAATCGATTTATCCCTATCTGTACAGTAACGGCTTAAGTTCTTGGTTGTATCTCCAAACTAATGGTACTTTGCTGCGTTGGAATAGCTCATCGTGGCAAAATACATCATATTAAATTTACTCCAAAAATTCTAAAAGAGGAAAGCCTACCAAAAAGATTTAAGATCAATCCCTCTTGAGGAGCGAATTTCAACTGGATACTTTTGCTTTTCGGTAGCTAAGGATGTAGAGCATAACTAAGGGAATACCGTAATCTCCCCAGCGTTCGATCCATTCGAAAATATTTACGATTCCCATACCGGCAACGGTATCAGCTGGGACGTAAAGAAATTCGGTAAACAATTTCCATAGCAAGGCCAAGAGAATCAGGGGACGGATCGGAGCAAGAAAAATCAATATTCCCAATAAGAATTCTCCGTAACCTACTTGAGTAATGAAAGCAATGTCAGCATCCACACCAAT
>DBVA01000036.1:0-8999 GCA_002308735.1 Opitutia bacterium UBA1276
AGCCCTTGCATATGGCACAGAATCAATCCCCAAGGTGGATAAAATTTTTGGTCCTGGAAATGCCTACGTTAATGAGGCGAAGAGGCAGGTATTTGGAACGGTTGGTGTTGATTTGCTACCGGGTCCAAGTGAAGTGATGATTATCGCTGACGAAACCGCTAATCCAAAATTTATCACGGCCGCATTGCTTGCTCAAGCGGAGCATGGCTCTGGTAAAGAAAAAGTGTATTTCTTATTTTCGGATAAAAATGTATTTACTGAAACGGAACTGGAATTAAAAAGACAACTTACCAGCCTTCGTCATGAGACTTCGATTCGTTTTGTACTAGAAAATGGATTTATGGCAGTATATGTCCCTGAAATTGAAAAAATGGCAGAAGTGGCAAATTTTATTGCTCCAGAGCATTTGGAATTACAAGTAGCACAAACAAACCTTGATTTCCTTGTGGATAAAATCACCACGGCAGGCGCCCTACTTTTGGGTCATTATTCTGCCACTGCACTTGGCGATTTTATTGCTGGACCAAGTCATGTATTGCCCACTGGCCGTTCTTCCCGGTTCTCATCCGGCTTGAGGATGCAAGACTTTTTACGTCGTTCTAGTTTTATTCATTATGACCAAGCAGCACTTGTAAAAGCAGAACCTGAGATAGCCAGTTTTGCAGAGATGGAAAATCTGGATGCTCACGGTAGGTCGGTTAATCTAAGAGCTTTGCCCAGTGACTGAAGAGAAGGAATCTTTTCCGCAGAATTTTTTGTCGGAACCCCTCCGCCAGCACAAACCTTATATTCCTGGGGAACAACCAAGTTCCGCAGCTAGAATCATCAAGCTAAATACCAATGAAAACCCCTACCCTCCTAGTCCATCCGTAGACGTTAAAGCAGCGGAAGAGATCAAAAGGCTAAATCTTTACCCAAATCCTAAATCCAATCCGCTTAGAAAAGTAATAGCATCCTTACATGAAATTTCCATGGAGCAAGTAATTGTGGGAAATGGATCAGATGATTTACTGAATTTATGTGTTCGGAGTTTTGCGGACTCAAATCAAAGTGTGGGCATGCTGGACCCAAGCTATTCACTCTATGAAGTTTTAGCTTCAATTCAGGGGGCTCGTTTAATTCGAATTCCATTTGCTTCCGATGACTTTGAGCTGCCTCTGGAAAAAATTACGAATTGCTCAGCCAACCTATTTTTTCTTACCAGTCCGCATGCCCCAAGTGGTCGAGCATATCAGCTCGAGCAACTGGAGTCCGTGGCCGATAATTTCAATGGAATTCTGGTAATTGATGAGGCTTACGCAGACTTTGCTCAAGAGAACGCCATACCCCTCCTTGCAAAATATCCCCATATTATTATCACCCGAACATTATCAAAATCATATTCTTTAGCGGGACTACGGGTTGGGTATGCAATGGGCAACCCTTCCGTTATTCGGGTGTTAGATCAAGCAAGAGAAGTTTACAACCTAGACCGGATTGCCCAAGCCATTGCCCAAGCAGCATTGGAGGACCAAAAATACTTTGAAGAAACAACTCAAAAAATTATTCAAAGTCGTATTTGGATTTGTGATATTTTTGCCGAATGGGGATGGAGAACAATACCAAGTGCAACCAATTTTATATTTTGTCAACCGCTGGATCATTCTGGAATCGGAGGGGCACAAATTGCCAATAGTTTGTATTCATTTCTTTCCACTCAGGGAATTTTAGTCAGGTATTTTCCTCAAAATAAATTAACGGAATCATATATAAGAATCAGTATTGGCATGCCCGAGGAGATGAGTATGATAATAAGCACGATCAAAGAATGGCAACACCAAGGACAGCTGAAGTAATTCGCAATACAAGCGAAACCCAAATAAAAATTCTACTCTCACTTGATGGAAATGGAGAGAGTAATATTTCTACAGGTATTCCCTTTCTAAATCACATGCTTGATCTCTTTTCCAGGCATGGCTTCTTTGATCTAAACATAGAAGCCAAAGGAGACATTGAAATCGATTACCACCACCTAGTCGAGGATATGGGTATTTGCCTGGGTCAGGCCTTCAACCAGGCCCTTGCCGATAAATCTGGAATTCGAAGGTACGGTTTTTTTCAACTGCCCATGGATGAAACCTTAACCTCAGTGGCAGTGGATCTGAGCAACCGGGCTTATTTAGTATGGAAAGTACCTGCTAACCTTACCATGGTTCGAGACTTCAATATCCAACTCTTCAAGGAATTTTTTCAAGCACTCGCAAATGAAGTTGCCTGTAATTTACATATTTGCCTGGAGCATGGAGAGGAACCTCACCATGTTGCCGAAGCTATTTTCAAGGGTTTTGCGAAGTCCATGGATTTAGCCACACAAATGGAACCTAGGTTAGAGGGAAGAATTCCTTCTACCAAAGGAACATTGTCCGCCTAAATTCCATATGCCTTTATCCCAAAAGATAGGGGTTGTCGATTATGGTACAGGAAATCTCAGGAGTGTGGTCAAGGCCTTTGAACATCTTGGTGCCCAAGTTCAAGTTTTCCAGTCTCCAGAGGGAATGGATGAGATGGATGCCTTGGTTTTTCCAGGCCAGGGTACTTTCGACCAGTGTTTGGAAGCGTTGGATCGTTCTGGTTTAGATCAAAAGTTACAAGAATGGGTACAGGCGGGAAGGCCTTACTTTGGGATTTGTTTAGGATTACAGGTTCTATTTGAGGGTTCTGAAGAGGGGAAATTACCAGGATTAAAAATTTTTCCCGGAACGGTACGCCGGTTTCCTTTAAATCCCTCACTCAAAGTTCCCCATATGGGATGGAATGCCGTGAATTGGAACCTGCAACCTACCCATCCCCTACGAAAAGATCTAGTGGATGGCGATCAGTTTTATTTTGTTCATAGTTATTATGTTACCGGAGTTTCCAACGATTTGGTCAAGTTCGAGACCTCGTATGGAATCCCTTTTGTGAGTGGAATCTTTTTAGGGAAATGTGTGGCTACCCAATTCCATCCAGAAAAAAGCCAGTCAAAAGGTTTACAACTTTATCGGAACTTTCTTGAAAAAATCGTTTAGAATTGGCAGTAATACTAGCTTACCCAATTTTAAATACCCCCCGACATGTCAGAATCCGCAGATCTTCGCATAAATGATCAATCCTATACCCTGCCCATTATTATGGGTAAGGAACAAGAGCAAGCTATCGATATCAGTCAACTTCGTAAGCAAAGTAAGTTCATAACCTTTGATGACGGGTATGGAAATACCGGTTCCTGTGAAAGTGCGATCACCTTCATAGATGGAGATAAGGGAATTTTACGATATCGCGGGTATGACATCGAGGAATTGGCTCAAAAATCGAATTTTCTGGAAACCTGCCTGCTTCTGATTTACGGAGAGTTACCCAGTTCATCCCAGCTCAGTGAATTTAAAGAAAGGATTACAAAATTTTCAGAACTGCCCGCTGAAGTACTAGCTTGTGTTCGTGCATTGCCCGCGGAAACCCACCCAATGGGAGTCCTATCTTGTGGTCTTCAGGCATTGGGAGGGGCTTATCCTTCCTTGGCCTCCAATAATCGCCAAATGGACCTGGACAATTTTGAAGATGCGTCCAGCTTGATCATTTCAGCGATTCGATCGATCTCAGCGGCCAGATACCGTTTTACCCAAGGTATGGAAGACTCAAGCAAGCCATTAAGCGGAGATTATTGTGATGTTTTCCTCTCAATGATGTTCTCTACGGAAGGTATTGAGGATATGCCAGCGGCGGTAAGTAAAGCCTTGGATTTAATCTTTTTATTGCACGCGGACCATGAACAGAATTGCTCCACTTCCACTTGTAGAATGATAGCATCTGGTGGGGCGAACCCTTTTGCTTCGGTTGCAGGAGCAAGTTCTGCTCTATGGGGACCGCTTCACGGCGGAGCTAATATGGCCGTAATTAAAATGCTTAATGAAATCCACCAATCTGGAGATGATGGAAGTGGGTTTATAAAATCTGCAAAAGAAGGTAAATCTAGACTGATGGGCTTTGGTCATCGTGTATACCGTAATTATGACCCACGAGCTAAAATTCTGAAAAGTGCATGTGATCAGGCCCTGGAAGCACTTGGAGTGGAAAGTCCCATTTTAGACATTGCCCGAAACCTCGAATCTTCAGCTCTGCAGGACGAGTATTTTATTCAGCGAAAACTCTATCCGAATGTAGATTTTTACAGTGGCATCATCCTCCAAGCAATGGGATTTCCAACCAATACTTTCACGGTGCTTTTTGCGATTGGACGGGCTCCCGGCTGGCTGGCTCATTGGAAAGAAATAGCCTCCAGCGGATCTCGAATTCACCGCCCTCGCCAAATCTATCAGGGAGAAAATGCTCGCCCTTACACTGACCTGGCTGAGCGCTAATTTGTTAATCCTTTATTTCTTCTTCGGGGGAGGGCTTTGTACCATCGCGTCCTCTAAAGATAATCCAGTAAGGTTCTTGATTCCTTTGATTAAGATCCAAAATGCATAGGCACTTACGATCATGCAGGGAATGCTAATAATGGGAAAGCTCCATCCCATCATCCTACCAACCTCATCATTGTAGGCGATTTTATCGAGTGCAGGCTCGGTCACCACGATCCATCTGGAAAGAAAATAGTTCAGGGCAGCACTCATGATAAAGGTCAGGGCAATCAGCCATGTACATTTTGACATAAGCTTAGCAAAATCATTCTCAGCATGATTTAGCCGAAGTTTTTCATTGATAAGATCTACCTTTATAAGCTGGGGGTTAAGAAGGAAAAGATGAACTAATGGACGCTTTGTTTTAAGAGTAATAACCGTCAAAATACCAAGAATGGTAGGAATCGCTGCTTCTTTGATTGCAAACATTTGCACCGTCGCACCGGGCACCAAGCCTATACCACCGGTAAGCAGGGCACTAAATGCTCCTAAAATAGAAAATAAGTTCCATTTTTTATTCTTTGCTAAATCCCAAAGACCGTATCCCACAGGAAAGGATACTGCGATGAGAAGCATAATCGATCCAACCGCCGTTGAATCGGGTGCGGCTTCCAGTTGCTTACCAATAGGATCACCAAACCAATCGGTTCCTTTCCTAAGAAATAGAATGGGAAGAATCAGATTAATTCCGAGGTTTAGTAAAAGGCTCTCTTTTTGAGGTGTTTGATTTTCTTTCATTGGCACTTTATTCAATCATCAACATAAGATGTAATATCTACAAACTTTTAAATGAAAAATGAAGTTCACTGTTTGATATCTGCAGGACCAACCCGGGAATGGTTGGACCCTGTTCGCTTTATTTCGAATCTGTCCTCCGGAAAAATGGGCTATGCCTTAGCAAATGCAGCAAAGGCTAGAGGTTTTAAGGTAACTTTGGTAAGTGGACCGGTAACACTGCCCTGCCCTTCAGGAGTGGAGCGAATTATGGTAAATACCGCTGTTGAAATGCACGAAGTTATGGGGCAACATTTTCCCGCATCATCCATAACCATTATGTCGGCTGCAGTGTGTGATCATCGCCCGAAGGTTTTCCATGAACAAAAAATAAAAAAAGATAAGGTTTCGGAAAGCATAGAATTAGTTTCGAACCCGGATATTTTACAAAACCTTGGAAAGCACAAGAGAATGGACCAGATACTGGTTGGTTTCGCAGCTGAAACTGAAAATCATATCGCTCACGCAAAAATCAAGTTACAACAAAAGAATCTGGATTGGATTGCGGTGAATAATGTTTCCGGCAACCAAGGCTTTGAATCCGACGATAATGAGATCACTTTGATTTCCAATGACGAGCAGTCGATTATTTTTGAAAAAGAGGATAAAATAAGCTTGGCTAAGAAAATCCTAGATCTGGTCTATCCATGAAATCAAAACCAAGTAAAAGCCCACTCGATAAGGTTCTCGGTCGTTTGGATGATTTGGATGAAGTAAATTTAGGTATTCTAGTTCAAAGACTGGCCCGGGAAAGAAAACTTCTTGAGATTGTTTTTGATGTAATCCGTGATGGGATTCTGGTTCTGGATGAGGATGATATTCTTACTTATTCCAATACAGAAGGTCGTCGTTTGATAGGACTGAAGGAAGGAAGCTCGGAAAAGATCTTTCTGCAACGGGCTGCACCCGAACTAGCACGGGCATTGGGTTTAGGAAGAAGTAAGGATGATACACAGCCAGAAGTTGTCATTCGGGAAATGCAGATTTCATATCCTGAAAAGCGGCAGATCCGGGCCTATGCGGTACCGATCGGGGATAGTATCGGGCAAAAGATCTCCAAGAATAAAGTGGGGACCGCCATTGTAATGACGGATGTCACCGAGGAAAAAGACAAATTAAAGGCACAAATAGAGAGCGAGCGAATCTCAAGTATTATGGACCTGGCCGCTGGGGTGGCTCACGAACTTGGGAATCCACTGAATTCGATCAACATCCATCTTCAATACTTACAGCGAAGTCTGAAAAAAGAAAATACAGATTCCAAGAAGACATCCAAGTCACTTTCAACCTGCATCAAAGAAGTTCAGAGATTAGATGGTATCATTGCCCATTTCCTGAAGGCCATTAGGCCAAGTGAGCCATCTTTCCAGAAAATCAATTTACTTTCCGTAATTGAAGAAACCGTTCGGTTACGGGAGAAAGAATTAAATAATAAAAAAGTAAAGGTTTCCATGGAGGCCGGGGTTCGAGAACCGATGATTCGGGGGGATGTGGAGCAAGTGAAGCAAGTATTTTTCAATGTAATTGGAAACGCAATTGATGCGATACCCGAGGGATCTGAAATCCGAATCATTTCTGGACTCGATGAACAATATGTATTTGCACAGGTGGTGGATCAAGGAAGCGGGATCTCCAAAGAAAACATCTCCCGGGTCTTTGAACCTTATTTCACCACCAAAAAGACCGGGCACGGAATTGGAATGATGATTGTTCATCGGATTATGCGTGATCATGACGGAGAAGTTGGTTTAGATAGTAAAGAAGGTTCAGGTACGATTGTGACCCTGAAATTTCCCCGAAAATCACCCCGTCGTGGTTTGCTTGAATCTTCTGAAGAAAGTAGGCAACAATGAAACCAAACTTATTAATCGTAGATGACGAAGAACATACCCGCGAGGGCCTTGAGCTTGCCCTTGAGGATCGCTTTGAGGTTTTTCTCGCATCAAGTGCAGAAGAGGCCTTCAACGCCCTAGACGCCGAAAAATTTGAAGTGGTGCTAACCGATCTACGAATGTCCGGAGAATCCGGTATGAGCGTGATCAATTTTGCAGTGAAACATACCAGCAATCCAATTTGTATCATGATGACCGCCTACGGAGAGGTGGAAATTGCGGTGGAGGCAATGAAGCGTGGAGCCTTTGATTTTCTTTCGAAGCCAGTAAACCTAGAAAAATTGGAGCTCTTAATCCAGCGGGGATTAAATGAACGCAAATTAAAGTCCGAAAATCACCAACTTCATCAGCGACTGGATAAAAAATTTAGCTTTGATGGAATTTTGGGGGAATCTCCCGCTTTGGAAAAAGTTCTGGAGCAAGTCAAATTAGTCGGACCATCCAAGGCAACGGTCTTAGTAACTGGAGATACGGGCACGGGAAAGGAACTGGTGGCTCAAGCCATCCATCAAAACAGTGATCGCTCGCGTGGACCATTTGTTCCGGTACATTGTGCGGCCCTGCCCTCCAACCTTCTCGAAAGCGAATTATTTGGGCATGAAAAAGGAGCTTTTACCGGAGCCACGGAAAGACGGGTCGGACGTTTTGAATCCGCGAAAGGAGGAACCCTTTTCCTGGATGAAATTGGAGAGATTGATTCATCCACCCAGGTTAAATTACTTCGATTTCTGGAAACGAAATCAATTGAGAGATTAGGAAGCTCAAAAACTTTAGAAGTGGATGCCCGCTTAGTATGTGCAACCAATCGGAATTTACAGGAAATGGTAAATAATGGAGATTTCAGGGAAGATCTTTTCTACCGCCTGAATGTTGTGACGGTTGATCTTCCTTCGCTTCGTGAACGGGGAGATGACATCGTCTTATTACTCCACCACTTCCTAAACTTCTTTGCGGAGGAAAATGGATTTGATCCCCCAGTACTTGAAGAGGATGCAATCGCAACCCTCTTGCATTATCCATGGCCGGGAAATGTTCGGGAATTACGCAACTTTTGTGAAAACCTTGTGGTCTTAAAAAGAGGAACAAAGATAAACCATTATGACTTGGATCCAAGATTCACCATTCAGGAGATGGAATCCCTATCTGGTGGAACGGTTTCGGTTGTGGGAAAAGAAACCACGGCCCATTCCTTGTCCGTGGAAGAGAATGAAAAGAGATTGCTTCGAAATGCCTTACTCCAATCGGGAGGAAACAAGACTAAGGCTGCAGAACTTATGGGAATCAGCCGCCGTACTCTTCACCGCAAATTAGTTCGTTGGCCGGAACTGGATTTGTAAGAAGTCAGGAGAAATGGCTGCTCGGGCTGGATTCGAACCAGCGACCAAGTGATTAACAGTCACCTGCTCTGCCACTGAGCTACCGAGCAATAGTTCAATTATTTGTATTATGTAGGACCGGCTTGGGTACTGCAAGAAATTAATCAAAGCCGTTTAAAAAGAGGGGTTCCGGCTTATTTGTAAATGCTTCTTTATGCTCGTTTGTGTCATGTCAAGCCATGACAAGCTAGGTGATCGCATGACGCAAAAATTGCTCAAGGATTTAAACAAAATTCTTGTCTTACACTAGTAATAAACTGCACCTATTCTTAGAATTTTACACTTCTATACCAATCAAAATTAGATAGTTTTAGCTATCTAGAATAATCATATATTTGAAGTACAAATAAATCGCGGCTTTCAGATCGAGATGCTATGGACTCCTATCGAACACTGCGGAATCGAACTATGCATTTTCGAATTTTCGAAGGTCTCCTTAAGTTGAAAGTCACTGAGTAGCTTACGAACCGCATCTTCCGCCAGATAACCGACTCTTCAAAGTTAAAAACCCTTCGCGTCTTTCATTTTCTTATAGGTTT
>DBVA01000036.1:9332-13329 GCA_002308735.1 Opitutia bacterium UBA1276
TGCTTTCGGATCGGATCACCCGCCAAGTAATCGGCTCGCCATTTGAAGAAGTCATCATCCGCCTGCCTTTCCATGTCAAAAGATATGTGAATATCATCAACTTCCGGCTCGTACTCTTCGCCCGCGTGGAGGAGCTTTAGGCTCGAATCGTCCGAATTCACCTGGCCGTATAACTTCAGTGGATTCAAACTCGCATAATCCATAAGTAGGTTTTCGACGCTTTTGATCTTTTTCTTTTCATGATTGTAAGTAAAGTAAAAGTAAAGACCACCCAAAAAGACCGCCCAAAAAATAAACTCTGTGCTTTGACCTAATGCAACAGCGAAAAAGAAGATTCCGACCGTTGCTAAAAACAGAAGTCCCTTCGACCTCTCCGGGTCTTTGTTAATTTTAAAGTCCTTGTACAAATAAACATAACTATTGCACACTATGCATGTTTTTAATTTAAATCCTTGTTTCGTTTGTATTTTGTAGCCTACATCCACTTTACCACATTTAAGACAACAAGGGAGATATTTTAGCCTTTCAGGAATCTTCATTTCAATCATAAGTAAGCGTAGCTCACTCCATTGGTCAAATTTTAGATAACTTTCAAGGATTTTTTATATTTCATCGCACTGGTATAAAAGCTTAAAATACAAATCTTTCGATGATAAGTACAATTGCTATCGAGCAGTTTGATTGTTGACCAAAAAAAATAGACGAGTAGTTGTCAATTTAACGAGTGAGCAATTTTCTTTCTCTTCTTTTAATTATAAAAAAGGCCCCTGTTTCGGAGGGGCTTTAACCTATGTGCCTGTGACAATCGTTATAGATTGAAAGACTTCCCAGCCCTTGGATTGCCGTTCGAGGACTGGGTTTTAGGTCTTACATCCCTGACTGCCCGATCCGGGTGTAAAATAAGCCCATTTTTATTTTCATAAGTTTTGGTCTTGAAACAAACAAACGAAACCTAAAAAATCTTTAAATGGTGATTCGATTAGAAACTGCTGGTGATGGTAAACATCGCATTTACGGGAGCACCAACGGTTGCCTGATGAGTATCATGTGCATTTGGGAAGTATACTTCATCAAAAAGATTTTCAACTCTGACTTGTAGACGGGTATTGTCAGTAAGTGCATAAGCAGCTCCTGCATCTACACGAGTATAATCAGGAAGGAAAGCTCTTGGACTTGAATCGTCATGGTCTGTAATGCTAGAGTCTTGATATATTACCCCTAGGTTCATGCTGAACTTGTCGTTGACTAGGTAATTATTCCAAATCGAAAACATATTTTCCGGTGCTTCTTGCGAAGGAACTATAGTGCCAGATAGGTTTGTTTCCGCATCTAAACTGGCATAGCTAGCAGTGGTGTACAAGCCATCCATTAATGAACCAATAACTTGCAATTCAAAACCGGTTACTTCGGATTCCCTCATTTTTGTTTCGGTATCACTAATCCAATCAGGCTTTACAGCGGTGAGTTTAAAAACAGCAGCACTGAGGGATAAGCTATCAGTTATGTCTAAATTGATACCCGCTTCGAGGTTTTCGAATGTATTGGCATCTGTCTTGTGATCATTATTTTTGATATCAGCGTATTGCTCATCATTACGAGCGGTCATTGATTCACTGTAAGCGGCATAGAACGACATATTTTCAGTTGCGTCGAAAATTAAACCACCACGTGGTGAAATTTCACTATCCGTATCAACAAAATCTGCTGGATTAGCGCTTGAGTTTGATGTTACTGCATCTCTTACATCAAATTCAATTCTGTTGTAACGCAGACCAAGTACAAAACCTAAGGCATCGGTTAGAGCAATTTGGTCTTGAAGGTACAGGGAAAAAACTGAAACATCAGCAAACGCTTTATCAGCCAGAGATGTGGTGTAGTTATTTGTGAGGTTGACAGCATTTATAGCGGTCAATGGCTGATCTACATTACTAACACCAGAGAAAGTGTTATCACTTATCCCAAGATTTGGTGCTATAGCCACCCAGAACTGGTCTTCTATCGCATTACCAGCGTCCGTTCCAACATCTGTATTATAACGATTGTTGTCGTTGTTAATGCTGATGTATTCAACTCCGGCGAGTAAGTTATGCAGAATTCCACCCGTTTGAACCTCACCAGTTATATCCCCTGATAAGTTAGTGCTTTCGCGTTTTGTGGTATCAACATATCCGTCCATTTCGACTTGGTCGGGTGTGCGTCCTGGGACATAATCACTAGCGTAGAGATTTTGGTATAACTTGTCGTGCTTACTGTGAGCTAGCTTAAATTTTCCTGTGAACGTGTCGCTTAATTCAGTTTCGAGAACTGCTCGGAGTATGTGAGCTTCATGGGTGGACAAATTTTTAGTGGCATCACCAAATACAATGTCTTTAAAGCTTTCGACCGGCTGTAAATCAGCTCCGGTTGGAATACCCCGATCGATGAATCTTTCTTGGTCAAGATACTCGTAGGATAAATTTAGTGTGGCACCATCAAAGTTAAAATGCATGGTTGGAGTAACGCCAAATGAATCCCCGTAATAAAAATCCCTGTGATTTTCGAGGCTTTCAGCGAACATATTAATTCTTAGGGCTTTATCCCCAAAATTAATATTTTTGTCAACTTGCGCATTTATTTCTCCAAATGTATCTACACTCCCTTGAACAGTTGTGAAATCTTCACCGATAACACCTTTTTTAGATACCCGGTTGATCAATCCATATGCACCACCAAAACCGGTGACTAGAGCATTGGATCCGCGTAAAACTTCAACTTGTTCAACATTGTAGAGCGGACGATAATACTGAACATCGTCACGAACTCCGTCTAAGTAGAAATCAGAGGTTGTACGCTGACCGCGGAATACTGCAGCGTCACGGTGTCCTTCACCTTGAGAGGTGACGACCCCAGGTGTGTAATCAATGATGTCCCCGATGCTGTTTAAACCTTGAGCTTTGAACTGTGTGTCGGTCATCACAGATATGCTCTGAGGAATATCTTCGAGAGCACCACCTGACATAAGTGAAGACGACAACTTTGGTGCGTCTGCATTAGAACCGACAACATTCAGGGGCGAAAGTTCGGGCGCGTCCTTTTTCTGGGCGTGTCCGGTCGATGCGACTGCCAAACTGGCAAACAACGATAATAGTAGTTTGTTTTTGTTTTTCATAATGGGCTAGCTTAGTTTGTTATTGAGACTCAATCTCAATTGATACTGAGACTCATTCTCAATTTTCAAGTTGTTTGTCAAAGCAATTCTCAATCAAAGTGGAATTGAAGGCTATGGTTTGGTGTTGGTAATTCTGCAAAACCTCAGTAAATTAAAGGGATTTAGCCTGTTAACCTCGTGCTATCTTAGTGGAGAATAGCGAACCAAAAGGAGCCTTACAATTTTGGTAGTTTAAGAAATTCCCGAGCTATGTTTACCTTTTGCAATACTTCATCTTGGTCGGTTCCAAGAAAACTAACATGCCCCATTTTGCGTCCGATTCTCGCCTCCCTCTTTCCATAAACATGAAGGGAAGTTCCGGACATGGACAAGATGTTGGACCAATCCGGTGCGGTTCTCGCATCGGGCCAGACATCTCCCAGCAAATTCATCATCACCACGGGTGAAAGTAAATCTGTGCTTCCTAGGGGTAAGCCCATAATTGCCCGTATTTGGTTTTCGAATTGAGAACAGGAACAGGCATTGATCGTATGATGTCCGGAGTTATGTGGCCGGGGAGCGATCTCGTTTACGATCAATCGCCCGTCCGAAGACAGAAAAAATTCAACTGCTAATGTGCCCACATACTGAAAAGCATCTGCAATTGCCAGGGCTACAGTTTCCGCTTGCTGAAGGATTTCTTCTGGAATTCTTGCGGGTACAATGGAGATATCGAGTATGTGATTTCTATGAATGTTTTCAACCGGATCATAACATACCACTTCTCCCATGGCGTTCCGGGCTACGATTACCGAGAGTTCAACATCTAAGGAAATGCATTCTTCTATCACCACTCGTCCGCCGTCAAAT
>DBVA01000198.1:0-4509 GCA_002308735.1 Opitutia bacterium UBA1276
CATGGATTTTGTCCGTCGCCTTGGCCAAAAAGTTACGGTGTTAAACGAGGGTAAGGTTTTAGCAGAGGGTAGTTTGGAAGAAATGGAAACCAATGAGGAAGTGATGGAGGCTTACTTAGGCAGATGAGTTCATTCCTGAAAGTAAGTGGTATGGAGTTTGCCTATGGGGAAGTAACCGTTCTTCGTGGCCTAGATCTCGAGGTGGAGTGGGGAACGATTTCCTGCGTGATGGGAAGAAATGGGGTGGGAAAAACCACTTTTTTACGGAATGTTGTGGGTTTGGAGAAATCTTCTGCGGGCACGGTTTTTATGGGAGAAAATGAGGTTACAAAAATGGAGGCCCATCAACGGGCAGCCCTTGGGATTGGATATGTTCCCCAAGGCCGGCAAATCTTTCCTCTTTTAACTGTGGAGGAAAACCTTTCGGTTGCCTTAGAAGCTGTACAGAGCGGTACTCGAATGATTCCTGACCATGTATTTTCCACTTTTCCAGTTTTGGACCAGATGAGGAAAAGAAAGGGCGGGGACTTATCTGGAGGCCAGCAACAACAGTTAGCAATTGCCCGAGCATTAGTTACTCAGCCCAAATTACTGGTGCTTGACGAGCCCACCGAGGGGATTCAACCCAATGTGATCACTCAAATCGGAGAAATCATTCGAAATTTGGTGGATGAGCAGGGCATGACCATTCTGCTGGTCGAGCAATATGTGGATTTCGTGCGAAAATTTGCTCATTCTTTTCAAGTGATGAACCGGGGCCGCTTTGTTGCCCAGGGTGAGACCTCGGAACTTGATGAGTCCATGGTCAAGAAACACTTAAGCGTATAAAAAAACCATGCACCTTACACCCAGAGAAAAAGATAAATTATTGATTGTAGTAGCCGCGGATTTGGCCCGCCGAAGAAAAGACCGGGGGGTTCTGCTCAATTACCCGGAATCCATTGCCTTAATTACCTATGAAGTTATGGAAGGGGCCAGAGATGGCCGTTCCGTCTCTGACCTGATGAGTTTTGGGTCAACCATTTTAAAGAAGGATGAAGTGATGGAGGGAATTTCTGAAATGATTCATGAAGTCCAAGTGGAAGCAACTTTCCCGGACGGCACCAAGCTCGTAACCGTACATAATCCAATAAGATGAAACCCGGAGAAATTATAACTTGTAAAAATGGGGGCGATATTATCGCCAATCAAAACCTGGAGACTATAACCATCAAAGTCAGCAATTGTGGAGACCGGCCCATTCAAATTGGGAGCCATATTCATTTTTTTGAAGTGAACCAGGCATTGGAATTTGATCGCGATAAAGCCCGTGGATTTAGGTTGAATGTACCGGCTGGAACCGCAGCCAGGTTTGAGCCCGGAGATTCTCGGGAGGTGGAGTTAGTCGCCCTAGCCGGGTCCCGTGAGGTGTACGGTCTAAATAATTTAACCAATGGAGCCATTGATCAATGAGTTTACCATTAAGTAGAAGACAATATGCGGAAATGTATGGCCCCACGGTGGGGGATCAGGTTCGCCTTGGGGATACGGAGCTTTTTATCCAAGTGGAAAAGGATTTAATTGCCGAGAATGGCGGGTACGGAAATGAGATCAAGTTTGGGGGAGGTAAAGTAATTCGGGATGGAATGGGGCAGTCTCCCCGGGCATTGGATCACGAATGTTTGGATCTGATCATTACCAATGCCACCCTATTGGATTCTTTTCTTGGGGTGATCAAAGCGGATGTGGGAATTAAAGAAGGAAGAATTGCGGGAGTGGGCCATGGGGGGAATCCATTGATTCAGGACGGAATTGATCCGAACATGGTGGTAGGAGCCGGCACTGAAGTGATTGCAGGGGAAGGGATGATCCTAACGGCCGGGGGATATGATTCCCATATTCATTTTATTTGCCCGCAACAGATTGAAGAGGCCCTCGCAAGCGGGGTAACCACGATGACCGGTGGTGGAACTGGACCCGCAACCGGAACCAATGCCACCACTTGCACGCCAGGTGCCTGGAATATTGGAAAAATGTTACAGGCCGCTGATGATTTCCCGATGAATCTTGGATTTTTGGGTAAGGGAAATTCTTCAAACCCGGAAGCCTTGCGTGAACAAGTACGGGCTGGTGCAATTGGGTTAAAACTTCATGAGGACTGGGGTACTACACCCTCGACTATTGATGTTTGCCTTGGGGTTGCAGACGAGATGGATGTACAGGTTGCGATTCATACAGACACCCTCAATGAGGCGGGATTCGTGGAGGATTCTGTGGCCGCATTCAAAGGCCGAGCTATTCATACTTTTCATACCGAAGGTGCGGGGGGTGGCCATGCTCCTGACATTATTAAAGTTTGTGGTGAGCCCAATGTCTTGCCTTCATCCACCAACCCAACTCGTCCTTTTACGGTAAATACGATTGATGAACACCTGGATATGCTGATGGTTTGTCACCACTTGGATTCTAAAATTCCCGAAGATGTTTCTTTTGCTGAATCCAGAATTAGGCCCTCCACCATCGCCGCCGAGGATATTTTACACGATCGGGGAGCGTTTTCAGTGATGGCGAGTGATAGCCAGGCCATGGGAAGGGTGGGAGAGGTCCTGTCCAGAACCTGGCAGACGGCGGATAAAATGAAAAAGCAGTTTGGAAAGCTTGAATCCTCCACCCATCCAGATGCGGATAATTTCCGGGTGCTTCGATACCTTTCAAAATACACCATCAATCCGGCAATTGTTCATGGCATGTCGGAGGAGATTGGATCGATTGCCGTGGGAAAACTTGCAGATCTGGTTCTTTTCAAGCCTGCATTTTTTGGGGTAAAACCAGAGTTGGTGATCAAGGGTGGCTTTATTGCTTATGCAAACATGGGTGATCCCAATGCCTCGATTCCAACCCCCCAACCGATGCATTACCGTCCCCAATTTGGAGCTTTTGGAAAGGCTCGAACCACAACATCAATCAGTTTTGTAAGCCAGGCATCCATGGAAAATGAATCCTTGGAGAATCTCGGACTTGAGAAAAGAATTCTTCCCGTCAGTAACACCCGGGACATTGGAAAAAAAGACCTAATTTTAAACGATGCTTTACCCAAGATGGAAGTCGACCCTGAGACCTATGTGGTGAAAGCGGACGGGGAAGAATTGCATTGTGAGCCCGCTAAAGTGGTTCCCTTGGCTCAAAGGTATTTCCTGTTTTGATTATGAAAGTAATCAAAGAACTGCATTCTTTAAATCCTGAAGTATTGGATCGTTCGATCCGATTAACCGTGGAAAGAAGGGTGCTTGCCAAGCGAAGATGGCGGGGAAAGGCAGAGGATGGGACCGATTTTGGTTTTGATTTGGATGTACCTCTCAGGCATGGAATCTGTTTTCATACCGATAAGCAAAAAAAGTATGTGATTGAACAAAAACCGGAGCAAGTCTTTCGGGTCCCTTATCCTGACCAAAAGGAAGCCGCTCACCGTGCCTGGCAAGTGGGCAACCTTCATTTCCCCGCACAATTTACGGAGTCCTACTTGTTGGTTGAAGGCGATCTTGCGGTTCGGCATATGCTCGACCGCAATCAAATCCCTTTTGAAGAAGCTATGGAAGTATTTGAACCGGTGATGGCTGCTTCCAGTCACCGTCACGACAATGCAACGATATTGAAGTATTTCAACCGCTGGTAGTTTGCCTAACATCCATCATCGAAAGACCATGAAAGAAGCCATGCCTGAACCGAAGAATTTTGAGTGGTTGGGTGGCTTAATCCAAACAACAGACACGCTTTTCCCAAGCGGTGGTTATGCTCATTCTTACGGGTTGGAGGAGTTGGTTGCCCAGGGGAGAATCAATTCAGCAAAGGATCTGGAAGATTTTTTGATGACCGATATTTTACCTGCTTTGGAGAACTTGGAACTTCCCTACCTGAGGTTTTGTGGGGAAGCGGTGCAGCAGGATGACTTCGAGGAATTACGAATTCTAAACGGGGAAATCTCAGCCTGGAAATTAACCCGCGAAACTCGGGAGGCTGGAAGTGCTCAAGGGATGCAGTTGATCCGCATGATTCGTGAAATTTACCACTGCCCCCAATCCGATGCATTTCACAAGATCCTGCTTAATAATCAGGAAGAATGTCAGCAAATTACCGCCACTGCTTTGCTACGAAATTTACAAAAGAATCCATTACCATCCATGCTGATCGCATGGATTTATCAGGCGGTTTCAAATTTCTGCTCCGCATCGATTAAATTATTAAGGTTGGGCGAGGTTGCCTGTCAGAAAATAATCCACCGCTGTCTCGAAGCAGATCGAATTCGAAAAGTAATTTCCGGCTCGCTCACCATAAAACGGGAAAATGCGGGTTTTTTTAATCCCATGCTCGATATTGCCTCTGCTCGTCATGAGCTCGCATTTTCAAGACTTTTTATATCATGAACGAAAACAATTCTAATGAGTTTAGCCGCCCAGTCCGGGTTGGTATCGGAGGCCCCGTCGGCTCCGGGAAGACCATGCTCACTTTACGCCTTTGTGAAGTGCTCAGGGA
>DBVA01000198.1:4895-5940 GCA_002308735.1 Opitutia bacterium UBA1276
GAAGACCGGATCATGGGGGTGGAAACAGGAGGGTGTCCGCATACCGCGATTCGTGATGATACCAGTATGAATTCCGTGGCCATCGAACAACTCCAAGCCCGTCATCCAGATGCCAAGCTTGTTCTTTTGGAAAGTGGAGGTGATAATTTATCAGCTACTTTTTCCCCGGAATTGGTGGATGCTTTCATCTATGTAATCGATGTCGCTGAAGGGGATAAAATTCCCAGAAAGGGAGGCCCTGCCATTCGTTATTCCGACCTGTTGATTATTAATAAAACAGACTTAGCACCGCTGGTTGGTGCGGACCTCGAGGTGATGGACCGGGACTCGAAGAAAATGAGGGAGGAAAGACCCTACTTATTTGCGGATCTTAAAACCCACAAGGGATTGGATGACATCGTGAAATGGTTAACCACCGAATTCCTCTTTTGAACCAAAGATTCTTTCCTCAGAATGAAGAATACTTTTGCTTTGGATGGTGGGGTGACCCTAGGGTGCCGTAGAAATAGCGATGGGGTTCCTTATTTATCCAGTCAGCGGTTTTCCCCACCCGTTCATTTAAGTAAGCCATACTTTGATCCAGATACCAATTCTTTGCTGGTTAACTTATCCTGCCCAACCGCTGGTTTGCTCGCTGGAGATCGAATGCTTTGTGATATTGAAGTGACCGATCAGGCCTCGATGGTAGTGACCACCCCGGGAGCTACCCGTTCTCATTTTATGCGATCCGGGATTGCCCGGGTTGAGCAAAAGCTTAGGGTCAGGGATGGTTCTTTTCTGGAATTCAATCCCGGTGCCTTGATCCTGCAAAAAGCCACCAATTTGGAGCAGGTGACCGAAGTGGAAGTCGACGAAGATGCGGAGATCCTCTTCGTGGAGAAAATACTGCCCGGACGGATCGCACATGGTGAATCCTTTGTTTTTCAAAAATTCTCCAATCGGTTAAGCATGAAGCAAGGCAAGCAACTCGCCCTCTTGGAATCCTTCGTTTTGGACCCGGAGAATGAATCGGTACTTCCATGGAAAAATTCATTCTCCACTCCTT
>DBVA01000101.1:0-126 GCA_002308735.1 Opitutia bacterium UBA1276
CAACACCAACCTAAAAAATTTGTTTTCGCAGCACGTGACCGCTGTGGAGAAGCTGCGGATCAAATTCGTTCGGTTCGTACTGAAAAATTTCTCTACATTAAAAACTTCTTTCCACAAAGACCTCAC
>DBVA01000101.1:431-2571 GCA_002308735.1 Opitutia bacterium UBA1276
ACCTCACCTAATGCCAAGTAATTATAAGGACACAAAATTAATTATTAGGCGACTTCGTGAACTGCATGCGAAAGGAAAAACAAATCCCCTAGCCAATCAGTTATTATTCTCCTCAACCCGTCCCCGTGAAGAGCTTTACCTTTACCTCCAAGATAAGTGGCAGACCAAGAATCTCGCGGAAAACAAGAAATATAAAACAACGCTTGATGAACTGAGGGAAATTCTCACGCAATGGGTGATAAGAACTGGGGATCCAGGACCTGAAACCCTTGAAGTTTACATTCTCGAAACCGAGGATCAAATGAGTTCAACCGGGAATAAGGTTTCGAGAGAAAATTACCGAAAAAATTCTAAAATATATAGAAACTGGTTTAAGCAAGGCAGGTAAACACATGTCACCAAATAATTGATATGGGGTATTTTTGAATTTCCTTATTATCTGAAAGCAAAGACATTTCTTGATCTAATGCGGTAGCCACCAGTATCCGGTCAATCGCATCTTCATGATAATAAGGCATTTCCGACAACCTAAAACAAGATTCTCGAGTGATGCCTATAGATTTAAAGTTCCAAATTTTAATTTGTTCTTTGATCCAACGGCGTGGATTTTGTGGCATTTTTAAAGATCCATCGTTGTATTTAAGGGACAATTCAAGAACGGATGCATCACTAAGGAAAAACTCATTGGATTCATCTCGTAATGTATCTCGGGCAGTAATACTTAATTTCTGAGGTTCAGAAACAAGCCAGACAAAAGGAAAAGTATCTACTAATACTCGCATTAAAAATAAAGGACCGCATCTCCAACCTGCCCTGCAACTTGTTGATTTTCTACAACCTTAAGTAAGGGTGAAGTGGTGGTACCCACCTGGGGTCGCTTTGGGTTTGGTAACTGTGAACAAGGAACCAAACGAGCAATTGGCTTCTTCCCCCTTGCAAGCACAACCTGCTTTCCGTCTTCCGCCATCTGCAGTAGTTTAGATAAATTTGTTTTCGCAAAGTGAACTGTATACATACTAGCTAAGCTAATTTTTTATTTATCTTAGTCAAGTTACTTTATCAAGGTCTTGGTTTAGAATATTTCGATTTCCTTCTTGTTTCTATTGCCTCCCATTAAATTTGATTTCTAACTTTATGTAATGTTTTCGTTCCCTCTAAGCATCCGATCAGCCCTTATTATTCTTTCCTCCTTATCCCAGTCCTTGGTTGCATCAAATGACTGGAATCAATTTCGTGGTCCAAATGGAGATGGAGATGCCGGTGATTCCAACCCACCTGTTTCCTTCTCTCCTCAGGAAAACCTTACTTGGCAAACTTCATTAAAAGGAAAAGCATGGTCTTCACCGGTGATCAGAGACGGTGTGATATGGGTGACCAATGCTCAAGAAGATGGAAAACACCTTTGGGCACATCAATTCGATTGGAAAACCGGAAGGGAACTAAATAAGATTCTCGTTTTCAAGAATACCAATCCGCAATTTTGTCACCCCATGAATAGTTATGCTACCCCTACTCCGGTGATCGCAAATGATACGGTATTCGTTCACTTTGGTGCCCACGGCACAGCTGCCCTTGAACTGAAGACTGGTGAAAAAATCTGGGAGAGACGCGACTTTCAATGCGACCATTGGCGGGGAGCGGCGGCCTCTCCCATTCCTCACAACAATACTCTGATTGTACATTTTGATGGTCATGATCAACAGTATGTAGTCTGCCTGGATCAGAAAACGGGGGAAACGATTTGGAAAACAAAAAGAGCTTTCGACTTCAAAACAAATAATGGTGATAATAAAAAAGCTTATTGTACGCCCACCGTCATCAATCATGAAGGTAAACTTGAATTGATTAGTCCAGCGGCAGTTGCAACGGAAGCCTTAAATCCATCTACGGGAGAATTGCTATGGACAGCTCGAACCGGGGGCATGAATGCATCGGCTCGTCCCATTTATCGGCACGGACATGTTTATGTTTTTAGCGGAATGGGGTCGATGTCCGCAATACGTCCTGGAGGAACTGGGGATGTGGACCGAAGCCATGTAACCTGGTCACGTCGTAAAGTTGTACCAAAGAAATCATCCCCCTTGTTATTAGGGGATTTTCTTTTTATGGTTTCAGATGAGGGGGTTGCTTCCTGTTCCAA
>DBVA01000117.1:0-431 GCA_002308735.1 Opitutia bacterium UBA1276
GATGCCATTCATGGCTACCTTGCAAATATCAGTTATGCCGATGCCATGATTGGTCGTGTCCTTGACGCCCTCGAAGCAAGCCCCTACGCAAAAAACACCATCGTCGTTCTCTGGAGTGACCATGGTTATCATCTGGGCGAAAAAGGAGACTGGGGGAAGCACACCCTCTGGGAAAGAACCTCCAATGTACCCTTCATCTGGTCTGGTCCAGGAGTGGCCAAGAACCAGACCACCGATGTCACCGTCAGTCTCATTGACATCTATCCGACCTTCCAAGAATTGTGCGGTCTTCCACAAACCAAACAAAAACTGGGAGGAGCTTCTATCGCCTCTACCTTAGCTACCCCGGATCAAGCAAAGGATCGCTCCGTCTTTCTTCCCCATATGCATCCGGGAGAATATGCCATCATCAACCGCGATTGGCGCTACAT
>DBVA01000117.1:747-8570 GCA_002308735.1 Opitutia bacterium UBA1276
CGATACGGAGAGGATGGTGAGGAACTCTATGATCTCAATAAAGATCCGAACGAATGGAACAACCTTGCCGGAGAAGATAGGTACGCCAAGGTCAAGAACAGGTTGGCATCCTTTGCTCCCAAGGAATTTGCTCCGCAGGCGAAAAAGCTAAACGCCAAACGGGACCTGTTGGTTAAGGATGGTTCCTACCAGTGGATTAAGGGCAAGGGAAACCTGCAGAAAGCTAAACCCTATCGGCCGAGCATTACGCCTTTGGTTACTCCGACACCGTCCAAGGCCAAAAGAAAAAACATCCTCTTCGTGGTCTGCGATGATCTCAATACCCATATTTCCACCTCCGGGTACGAACCCATCACCACTCCCAACCTTTCCAGTCTTGCCGAGGAATCAATTACCTTCAATCGGACCTTTTGCCAATATCCTGTCTGCGGACCCTCCCGAGCATCCTTCCTCAGTGGCTTGTACCCACAAAGCACGGGGGTTCTTAACAATACCTTCGACATCCGAAAAACCCGACCGGGTACCGTTTCCATGCCCCATTTCTTTAAGGAAAATGGATACTGGACGGCCAGCGTAGGCAAGGTCTTCCATAACACCAAAAGTGATCATGGAGAGATTGCCTGGCACGAAAATTTGCGATTCGAAAATGACGAACTCGCGGTCGTCCACGAAACGCGCTTAAAGTTCGAGGCCGAACACGGTTCGATCGACAAGCAAGCAAACAAGAAAAAATGGAAGGAGCTCAAAAAACTGGTTACCGCAAAACTTGACGCCCAAACCCCACCCGGTCGAGGACGAAGCGGACTAACCGATGCCCAGCACAAAGATGGCAAGAATACCCGTCAGGTTGTACGCTGGCTGGAGGATAAAGATTACGGCCACAAACCGTTTTTCATCGCCTTAGGTTTGCAAAAACCACATGTCCCCTTTCTTGCTCCCGACAAGTACTTTGATCTTTATCCCTACGATAAGATTCGCTACCAAATCGACCGTCCCAATATGTGGGATTTTCTTCCCCCGTCCGCCCTCTCTAAACGATACGAGGCCTTTGGCTTTGAATTTAGCAAGGAGAACCATATCCTCCGAAAAGAATACATCCAAGCTTACCATGCCTGCGTCAGCTTTATTGATGCCCAGCTTGGACTTGTGATGGATAGTCTGAAGAAACAGGGTCTCTGGGACGATACCATTATCATCTTCACTTCCGACCATGGCTATCACTTGGGAGATCATTTTATCTGGGGCAAAGTCACCCTTTTTGATATCGGAGCAAAAGTACCTTTCATCGTACGAGCACCCGGCTTATCCAAATCAGGTGCCAATTCGGAAGCCATGGTGGAATTGATCGACATCTACCCCACCCTGGCCGACCTAGCCGGCCTGGAAGCCCCCATTCATTTACAGGGTACCTCCCTCCTCCCACTACTCGGCAACCCCGAGAGACTGGGTAAAAAGAAATATGCTTACAGCGTGGTTACACGTGGCCCAAAAAACCTTGGCTATGCCCTCCGCAACCAAAACTGGCGATATGGGAAATGGCCCGATGGTGAGGAACTCTACAATTTACGCAATGATCCTCATGAGAAGAAAAACCTGGCTCAAAAAGAACACCTAAAGGAAAGACTAGATGTATTTCGTAAAGCCTTGGCCAAGCAACAGGAGATCTTCCAACAAAATTAATTCCACTTGGCTCTGTCATTTTTTTAGTTGGAATCGATCCATTAAACAAACCACCACGGTATGAGGAAGGGTTAAAATAGAGATACCTAACATAGCCTTTCCAAGCCAGTCCAATTGAATCCCTCGAAAATAAAGGGGCATCGAAAGAATTAACCAAAGCCCCAAGAGGGCAAGAACAGTCATTAATGAGGTAAGTTGAAGCCATCTGCCCTTTATTCGGAGGAAATGTCCACTGAGAAGATCTTTTCTTCCTGCTTGATCGATCCAAAGAATTCGCAATCCATGCCGCAAGCTGTGCCAAAGGGCAAAATAGGTTCCAAGTGCCCATAAGGGGGGGACCCAAAGAAACCAAATAAAAAGAAATGCTGACTCCAAAAGTTCGGTGCAAAAGGCAAGTCGTTCCTCTTGTGTATGTTTTAAAAGTGAACCGATCATTTGAAACCCGATCAGAAGCAAGGGAACCATAAGAAAGAGAATTTGATTTTGAGTGATCCATTCTAAACTCTGCTCCGATCCACCACCCTGCCTGACCATGGATTCAAGAAACAATCGGTAGGTTTCGTTCCCAAGGAAGCCAGGAAGTAAAATGGGTAGACTCCCACGAGCAAAGATGTGAAGCCAAGAGAGCGACTTGGATCGAACCAGATACTGTGCACGGTGAAGCTTGATGCTTAGGTACCTGTCCCCTTGGCCCCAGTGGAAAATAGTTAGAGCCAAAAAGAAGATCGCTGAAGGAACCGGCTGAAAATTCCAGAACACTAAATAAGCGATCGACAACAGCGGATAAGCCAGCAGGGTCACAATCCGAAAAGCCAGCGGACTTTTCTTCACCATACCCCAGAGCAAAAGATGATCCGCTCCACCATGAGGCATTCCGAATATAAATAGACTTAGGTAAAGGGGAAGAAGTTGCCATGCCAGGGGCCAATCCGTACTCATGTAGCCAAGAATTCCCATTGGTAAAAGAAGGCTGAGGCTGAGGGTATGCAAACCCTTTGCAAAGGAAGGCGGGATATCCTCCCGTGCGGTTCCATTGAAGGGAACGGGGCCCCATTCGATCCATTTCATGACTGGGCTTTCCTCCATGCATGCCAAAGGCAGAGTCCTTGGATCACGAACAAATTAGTAAGAGTAAAGAACATAGCTTCCTCAATAGGTAAATTCCCAAGGTCCCACCCACTACGAGTTTCGGGATTGAGTGACCAAATACCTCTGGAAATGGCAAAGGCATCAGCCAAGCAAAGGTATACAGTCAGGAGTACCCAGGGCAGAAACCAAAGTTTGAAAGTACGAATCAAGGCTTTGAATCCAAGAGCCCATTGAAGGGCAAGTGGCGGGCATGCCCATACTAAAATGAGACCGGCATAGGTACCTGGTTCGCTCATTAAAAGAAAACATCCAAGAGCACCCAGTAAAAAAGCAGGCAAGGAGGCAAGCGGAGAAAATTGAAGGGCTGGGATTTCCCTGGAAAATGGAAGCAGTGCAAAAAGCACACCCGCTAGCCAGGTCTGTAGGATCATAAATCCGTATTCCTCTAAGGGAACATAGCCAAGCTTACCGACAACAGCATCCGGAGGGTATGTCCAAACCCCACGAAAGATAAGGTAGTTATCCCAAGGGGTGGTATAAACTAAAGCAATTAGGCTAAGTACAAGAATGCCCGAAATGTTAAACTGGGTTAATTTTCCTTTCCGGAATGCCATCAATAAAAGGATAACCAGGGGAACTCCTACGAATACCAATAGGAATTCAAAATAGTTCATCACAGATCAATTAAAAATGGACTTAATGAGGCAGGGAATCAAGATGCTGAGCTTTTTCAAACCGCTCACTACTGCACGCTTATTATGGTATAATTCAGGATTATCCTGAATTAACTCACCAATCTCGCGATACATTCTGCCTGCCCAGCGGACCACGATGCGCATCCGCCAGGGAAGGTAGCGAATACCCTGCTCACCACTTGTATAACCACGGTCTGCTTCCATCAGAATTCTTTTTTTGATCGAAGTAATCTCGTTCAAAACTCCATTTGAATTGTTTTCCAGAATATCCGAAGGTGAAGGGGGAGATTTAAAATATTCTGCGGGCAGATAAATTCGGCCATTTTTTGCATCCTCGAAAACATCACGGCAAATGTTGGTTAACTGCATAGCAATGCCTAAGTCATCGGCATGTTTCAGTGCCTTCTTATCGGTTACCCCAAATATCGGGCAGGTCATCAACCCTATGGTGCCGGCAACCCCATGGCAGTATGCCAGTAATTCAGCCTCGGTTTTCATGGCTACTCCATTCTGTTCCTGAATCATCGCTTCCATAAGTTCAGTCATAGGTAAGGAAGCCAGTCCCCAACGGGCTTGCAGGAACCTGTAGTGATCAAGAAGCGGATGTGGTTTATGCTCGGCCCAACATGCCATCGCATCCCGGAGCTTATGTTCCTGCCCTTCGTCCGCCCAGTCGTCTAATGTTCGGCACACATAATAAAGCCTAAAAATCGCTTCGGCTCTTTCCTTGGGAAGCAGAAAAGAAGCGAGTGAAAAGGTTCGACTCTTAGAACGGAAGAGCTGCTGAAAAGCTTCCTCGTCTTCTACGCGCGAGGGAGGAACCAGCTTTTCAACTACTTTGGCTGAAGAAACTACGCCAGGTAAGCCTGCACCCGGATGGGTGCCAGCACCACAAAAGTAAAGGTCTTCTAATTCTTCGGACTTGTTGTGAAAGCGGAACCAGGCAGACTGGGTAAAAAGGGGGGCAATCGAAAACCCACTCCCCCAAAGCGTGTTGAATTTATCTTCAAAGTCATCGGGGGTTACAAAAAACGATACATCGAGATATTCATCCAGTCTTGGAAGTAAGGAATCTTGAAGTTGCTTCTGAACTTGCATGCGGACTTTTTCTCCAGCTTCCTGCCAATTGACATGGGCTTTTTTATTAGGCACAGGAGCAAGGACATAAAAGGCATCTCCCCCTTCTGGCGCCATGGTGGAATCGGTTGCTGCGGGTCGGTGAAGGTACAGGCTTAAGTCATCTGAAAGAACTTTTTGGTCATAGATTTCAGCGAGCAACTCTTTAAAAGTCTCCCCCATAATAATAGTGTGATGCTGAACATCAGGGTATGCTCTCGTGGTACCAAAGTACCAAACAAACAAGCCCATAGAATAAGCTAGGTTGTCCAGTTTAGAATCCGTCCACTTCATCCGGTGAGTTGAATCTATAAGTTTACGGTAAACCTTGGGCGGGTCGGCATCAAAGGCAACCAGATGGGAGTTTCTCTTCTCGCCGTTAGAAAACTGAATGCCACAGGCTCGACCCTTTTCTACTAAAACCTTGTACACTTGGCTATTGAGTTCGAACTTAATCCCTACCTCTTCAGATAATTTCACCAATGCCTTAACCAGTTCCCCGGTACCTCCCTTAGGGAACCATATACCCCATTTTCTTTCCAAGTAATGGATGAGGCAATAGATAGAAGTGGTTTGCATCGGATTTCCACCAACGAGCAAGGGGTGAATACTAAATGCACGACGAAGGCGGTCGTCTTTGAGGAACTTTGAAACTAGGGTATATACGGACAGGTAACTTTTAAGGGCAAGCAGAGGGGGCACTTGTTTAAGCATTACCCCAAAGCGGTGAAAAGGTTGATCGGCTAGTTTTTCGAAGCCAACCTGGAATATTCGTTTGGAAAACCTAACCAAATTTTGATATCCACTCCCTTCCCCAGGAGAAAGCCGGTTAATTTCAGCGATGGTATCCTCCAATATTCCCCCGTAATCAAGCCTCTCCCCATCTGCAAATTCAAAACGATACCATGGTTCCACCTGTAAAAATTCAACATAGTCTTTCCGGTCTTTTCCAAAAAGCTGGAATAGTTCGTCAAAGAGGAACGGAGCCGTAATTACGGTGGGCCCGGCGTCAAACTTGTAGGCTTTTTTTCGGTAAACTTGTGCCCTGCCACCGGCCATTGGGTTGTTGTCGATTATAGTTACCTCATACCCAAGCCTGCGAAGCCTAAGTCCCATCGCCAGACCACCAAACCCCGCACCTACAATAATGGCTTTTTGGGATGGGGTTTCTGTTATACTTTTTTTACTTTGCTTTGAAGTTGAATCTTCAGGGAAATTCGGCCCAATCATTTTTAATAGGCCAAATTACAAGAGGGGTCAGGGCTTTTAGTGAGCTGTACAAAGGGTAATACTAATTCACGAGTCATAAGGGTAAGGCTATTCGGGAAAGCTTCCAAGCCAACTTCTGCCTCCTCTATTAATTTTTCGTGAAAATTCGAGGCATGTTTAAATAGGTCGGGGGCATGCGCTTCACTTTTGGAAAGAAGATAATACAAATTGGGTCGATCATTAAGAATGTCAGACATAGTGGCTCGCCCGGTTTTATTTCCTAAATAATCCGCCTCGTCATCGCGAATCTGATAAGCCACCGCAAGCTTGGCAAAAACCTCAGTTAGTTTTTTTATTTCAGCATCTTCTAAGCGAGCAGCATGCCCAACACAGGATATGGGTAGGGTGAACATTACCCCAGTTTTGTCGTAAGCCATATTGAGATATCTTGAAAACAAATCATCGTTTTCAGCCACTTTAAAATCCAGTTCACAGAGCGCTCCCCGAACCGCAACCGAAACAGCGTTCGATAAACTTAAGGTCCATTTGGATTTTATAGTGGAATCGATTGCAGATGAGGAAGCGATTTCAAACGCTTTTGCGATTAAGAGGTCACCGACAAGGAGTGCTTTGGAAAGGCCGTACTTATGCCAAACAGTCTCTTGTCCTCTTCTTTCATGATCACTATCTACAATGTCATCATGAACTAAGCTGGCGTTGTGCAGGAGCTCGGTAAAAAGAGCAATTTCTAGCAAATGTTCTTCGGGTAAGTTAAAACAGGTTCCTGCCCGCATCGATAGTTGCCCACGGAAACCTTGACCTGACCAAAAATACCCTTCGTCAACAAACGAACGAAGGGTTTCGTCATTAAAAAAACAATCCTTGAGTCGTCTGTTTAGACGACTCAAGGCATTGTTAGTTAAATCCATGCCAATTGGCCGTAAAGGCTCAATTATTCTGTTTCGCTATCGCTGACTGCAGCAACCCAAATTGCAAGTCCAAATGCGGCTTTATTGATTAAGTCCGCGAGGTTATACACGATGTTTAAAGTGTTCATGTCAACATCACCTGCACCTGCACCAAGATAAGCCATATAGTAACCGATAGGATAGATAGCCCAGCCAAAAGTTACAATCGCACGAATTGTTTTGAAAGCTTGTTGGCTAGCAGCATTCCCACTGTTTTCATTAAGTTGAGAAGCTTCACCCTTGAATATTTCCCAAATGATGTAAATCCAGCCAGCCATACCTACAATAAAGCCCCCATTTTGGTAGGCTTCATTGGTTTCCCCAACATAACCTCCTATAAGCATAACTAAGGAACCTAGCAATAACCTCCAAAACACCCTGACATCAACTTTAGTTACTGCGGTTAAGATGAGATAAAATTCTACGATTTGAAGTGGCACGGTTATCAACCAGTCAATGTATCGGAATACGGTCGGACTAACGGCGTCTGTAATCCAAACCTCACGCATGTAGAGATAGTGCCAAAAAGCAACACCTGTAACCAGACCGGCCACGGTGAGCGAAGTTTTCCACTTCCCTTTCACGCGGTCGCGTTCGATGAAGAAGAATACGGTTGCCGCAAGCATCATTGCTGTTGCGAGCCAGAAACTAACGCCGACAAAGTCGTTAGGATCCAAAGCAGCAGATTTCGCTCCATGGCTTTCCCCAAATGCAAGCAATGGAAAAAATAGTAATATTAAGGTAGATGTGATAGATTTATATTTCACGATTAGGATTCATTTTGGGATTTTAGTTAGCCTCAAAATTTTAAAAGTTAATTTTGAGGAGAAATTGGATGAGAATAGGCAAAGTTATAACGATCTGTACGAAAAGATAGATCAACATGTGCTATTCTAGTGTTAAAAATGGGTAAATTCACAAAAGCAATAAAAATTTTGGAGAGAGACTAATCATGTTATATTTTTCAAATCTTTGATATATAATTCATAAATTGGGATAGATATCAATACTTATTAATAACTTAATATTTGGAATGATCGCACATGATCATTTCGATGGTCAAAAT
>DBVA01000097.1:0-6491 GCA_002308735.1 Opitutia bacterium UBA1276
TTTAACCATGAGCAACATCGGAGGGATTTTTGGGGGTTCCCAAGTTAAGGCAGCTCAACAATGGGTAAACAGCACTGGCGAAGCTTACGTTACCAGTTACCTTACCCTTGTTGGAGAGTATCCCTCGAGCTTAAGTGATTTAAAAAATCCGCCTGACGGAATTCCTCCTTTTGTAAAACGGGCTTCCGATCTTAATGATCCTTGGAAAAAACCATACCAGTATCAATATCCGGGAACCAATAATCCCAGTAGTTTTGATTTGTTTACATCTGCTCCGGATGGAAAAATAATCGGTAACTGGGATACTGGAAATTGAGTTGATTTCACCAAAGCGGGCGGTATCCATTCGAGCATTTAGCTTGATCGAGATATTGCTCGTTCTTGCCTTACTGGCGGTGCTTGCAGGTGTAGTCGCCGGAAATTTAGGTGCGTTCATCAAGGGTGCTAACTTCGAACCTCCCGAGCGGGTATTAAAAAAGGCTGTTCTTGATGCCGTCTACTTTAGTAGTGAAAGAAAGCGTTCAACCTACCTTAGTTATTTTGAGGAAAACGCCACTTTTTTAGTCACAGATTCAATGGGGGTTTCGCTTGCGGAACATGGTGTTTACGAAAAAATGGATCAGGCAATTACGAAGAATGAGGAGAACCTACCCAAGGTAAGTTTTTTTGGTTTGGGACCCTTGGCCGGGGTGGATGGGGATGAAACTGAATATGATGATGATAATCTGAACTTAAGAAGAGTTCACTTTCATGCTGGTAGTAGTATTCCTTTTCGGGCACAAATTGATTTTCGGGGAAAAGAAAACGAGTTGTTCTTTGATCCATTTTCTGGATATGTGTTAAAAACTGAACGATGATGCGGAGTTATTTACACTTCCAAAGAGGGGGAGTTAAATCAGGCGAGGGGTTTATGCTGATTGAAGTGCTAATCGCTTTGGCTTTGTTTGGGATGGCTGCAGTTTTTCTTGTCGATGGAATTTCGGTCGCATCCCGCACCATGAGGTTAATGAAAGATACAAGGGAGATGGAGCAGGATCTGCTCTGGGCCCGAAGTCAAATTTTCAAGGAACATCGCTACGAAGAAATAGAAGATGGGGGTGAGATCAAGGCCCTGACAATCGGGGAGATTACTTGGGAAACGGAAATAGAAATGACAGAGGTAGTTGATTTGTACAGTGTGGTTTTAACCATGGAATACGAAGGGAATGATGAAATCGGGATCGAGCCAGGCGAGCGAATTTCAAAAATGTTCCTCCTTCGTCCCGGATGGGCAAACGAATCTGATTTTGCAACCGAACGCTCCAGGTTATTGGAGGATAAAAAAGATAAGATAAGGGAAATGAAAGAGGAAAGGCAAAGATAGTGAGCAAGCGCGGTTTTTCCATGATTGAGCTTTTGTTGGCTATGGCCATTGGCGGAATGTTGTTGGTGGGAGCAGTTTCCTTACTCGTGACAGTTTCTCAGGCTTGGGCCAATCGTCCGGCAACTCGGGATGCCTTTGATGCCCATGTCAATGGTGTCGCAAATTTCTTACATGCAACCTTGGAAGAGGCAAGTTTGCCTCAAGCGAATCGTACGGGAAATTCGGTCGTTGATTTGCAAAGACCCGTTGGGTTTTCTGATTCTGATGAACCATTGGTGCATTTTTATCTCAGGGAAGCTCCACCTCTCTTTGTTTGGCCGAATGGAGTGGCAACCAGAGTGCATACCTACTTGTATTTTGATGACCGTGAAGGCTTATCCTTTCTTTGGTTTTCAGAATTACAGGAGTTGGAAAAGAATGAAAAAGGGAAATTGGAACCGGAAGATGAAAGTGATCTTCGGAAAACTCCAATCAGTAGCTTTTGCGATGAGATATTTTACTGTTATTATGGTGACGAGGACGATAAGGAAGGAGATATTAAAGAATGGAAAGTAGAAGATGATCTGGAGGAGAATATTCAATCGGGTAAATTTCGAATTCCAGCTTTTATAAAATTGGTCTTTCGATGGGAGGAAGAAGATTTGGAACGTACTATCACCTTGGCAGTAGAAAGAATCGCACCCAACGGGCTGGAGGAGGATCCTTTTTGAAAAAAGAAAAAAATAGAGCGAAGAGAGGATCGATTCTTATTTTTGTACTCGTGCTTATTCTGCTTATTTCGGTTATCGCCACTCGTTTGATGCAAGAGACCATTCAAGAAATGCGCTATGTAAGCCAGCAACATTTTCGCGATAATTTAAGAATTCATGCCTACTCGGTTCTAGACCTGACCGTTGGTGTGTTGAATGAATTTTTCATGATTGAAAGAACCTTGTATTCTCCGGATCAAGGTTGGGGGGATCCCTTGAAATATGCTGAGATTTTACCTTTTGAACCGAATGTTAGTTGGAAGGTAAAAATAACCGACGAATCAGGAAAGGTTCCCTTTGCTTCAACCCGGGAAAAAGACATGATAAACTTGTTTGCTTCCATGTTTGCCGGTGAATCTCTTGTCGATGAAGATGACGGACAGCCTTTTTATGATGCTATCATGGATTGGCAGGATGCGGATGATGAAGACAGAGATGAGGGTGCGGAAGATGATTATTATGAGGATTTGGATCCTCCTTATTTTACTCCAGGGAAAAAAATTGAGAATTTTGAGGAATTCAGGATGATCAAGGGTTTTGCCTTTGACTATGATGATCCTGATAATACGGGAATTTTCTATGAAGAAGACGGGAGAGAGACTGAGAATTTATTAAATTTCCGTAATTCTTTTACTTTTTTTCATGATGGTGCAGTCAATGTTAATGGAGCTTCTGATTTTCTTCTTCGTTTTCTGTGTGGAGAGGATGAAGACCTTTTTGAGGAATTAAAAGGTGGACCCAGTTCCTACTCCAAGGAGTCTAGTTTCTTTATGTCCATGAATGATCCGGTCTTAGGTCAATTAGCGCAGAAAAGTGGGATTAAACTTGGAACGGTCGCGAGCATGTTTCGGATCGAAATCACGGTTTCAAGAGGAAAGGCAAACTTTCAATTACATGTCATTCTTGGTCGAGATGGAGCAATTCCTGGAGCTAATTCGGCCAAGTCCAGGAAAAACATCAAATCAATCAATCCTCAAAACCAAAAAATCAAATACCCTTTACGGGTTCTATCCTTGAGAGAAAACGAGAATTTGATCGACTGAAGCACTGATTTTGGGTAGTTTATTAGCTTGAATGGAGGACAATCCTGACAATGGTTCTAGCCTGCCTATTGGTGAACTGCGTGAAATAACCCTTCTTATACCAGGGGAGCATTTCTTTTGTGAATGTATTTCTTGCCCAGAGTCGGTAGAGGAGAAAGAAATCGAGGACCTAGTTTTAGGTGTCCTTGAAAAGGATGAATTTTCTCCTTACCCCGTTGATCAGTTAGCTTGGGGGTTTTATAATTCTCCCGAATCGAACCATATATTTTTGTTTGCTACTCCTTTTTCGAAGCTCAGGAATCTTGGTTGGCAAAACTTAGAATTATTCCGAAGGGTATTTCCATCTTTTGTTTCTCTTTTTGGGGTAAACTTTGAGAAGCCTACCACGAGATTACTTTTACACGAAGAAACGCTTAGTGCTGGCTGTTTCGAGAAGGAATGTCCAGTACCCAAAGCAATTTTCTCTTTTCCCATTGATCCGGAAGATGAAGAAGCTCTTGGAATTGCACGAGGAAAACTCCTATCTCTCGTTGATTTGGAACACTATGATGTGGAAGCTGACATTCTTGTTCTCGAAGAATTTTTCAGAACCAAAGATGGTTTCTTCAAGTTCGAGCACAAGTGGCTGGTTGGTAAGGATCCTAAATTAGAACTTGAACAAAATGTTTTGCTTGGTGCGGATAAACTATGGAAAGTGGACCTACGTCCTCCAGTTTTTAAAGAAACGGAACAAAAGCGAAGGAGGTTTTCCCGTTTACGATGGCAAGCGATGGTGAGTTGGGGGCTAGGGATGGCTGCCGTCTTGGTTTTACTCGCAGGGGTCAGTTATTTGAAGGTTATTTCTTCAGGTAAAGCAGCGGATGCTCAGCGAATGTATGCGGAGGTGCCCAAGGTAAGAGAAGACCAAAAGCTATTGGAAAAGCTCAGGCAGAATAAACTTGGCGGAATTGATGTATTTGGAGCTCTTGGCCGCTTAGGTAACCAGCGTGGTTTTGGACAAGACGGGCCTGAACTATGGTTTTCCCAAGCTCATTTCGAAAGTAGAAATGAGGTTAAACTCGAGGGACAAGGCAAAAATGTGGAAGCGATCAATACTTTCATTGAAAATTTAGAAAAGAACAAGGTTGCGAACATCCGAAAAAACCGTTCGGGGGAAGAAATTCGTGAAATTGAAAGTGATGGTGGAAAAACGACCTTTGAAATTGAATTTGATTTAATGGAAGAGCTTCCGAAGCAAGCAGCCTCCGAAGAATCCACCTTGCCCAAGGAGGCAGAGCCAGGATGAAGGCGATAGAAAAGTTTTTCTTTAGGCTCACGGATCGAGAGCAAAATTTATTGGTTTTTTCCCTGTGGCTCGTTCTACTCGTTGTTCTATACAAAATGGTTATCCAAGATGCAATCCGTGAGTATTCAATCTTGGAAGATGCCGAGCATAATATGACTCAGTACAGTAAATATATTGAACTTAAGCCATTTATTCAAAAAGCTCTGGAACAACAAAAATTAGAGCAAAAGAACAAAAGCTATGACAAGAAGAATTTGAGTAATCGTGCATCCACTCTTGCTGACAAGGTTTTCCCACAACGAGATTATCGTGAATTGGATACCATAGAACGGGATAGATATTCTCAACATAGAATTAAGATTACTTTTGAACGAGCCAGTTATCCTCAAGTTGAGGAATATGCCAACCTGATAAGGGAAGAGCGTCCCTACATGTTCTTGAGCGAAGTAAAAATTAAACCGAATTACCCCCCCAAGAGCCGACCCTATGATCCTACAACTTACGACGCGACCTTTGAGGTGAGCTCGGTAGAATTTATAAACCAATGAAATTATTCCTAACTCTTCATTTCCAACTCATTTTTTTGGCTGGAAGTCTTTTTTCTCAGGTCCCTTTGAATGAAGAAGGCTCTCCACCTCCTGCTATTCCACCTGCGACACAGGAAGCAACAGATTTGGAAGATGCTCCCTTTTCCCTGGGTGCATTGACGGATCCCGAGGAATTGTCTCTGATTGCTGGCTTGGATGACCCGATGGAGCGATTGCGCTTAAGAGATCATGACACCAATATGATTTTGGACATGATACAAATGATCACCGGGCGTTACATTTTGCGCCCACAGAATTTACCAGCCGTTAAAATCACCTTCGATAGCATGAGCGTTTTGACCAAGCGGGAAACTTTAAGAGCTTTGGAAAGTTTGCTAGCCATGAATGGTATAGGAATTACCAAGATGGATGATTTGTTCTTTAAAGCGGTACCAGCATCCGGTATCAATGTGCATGTTCCCATTTGGCTTGATGGCCCTGCCATCGGCCTTCGACCAAGCCAGAGGATATATGTAAAAATGTTTCATTTGGAATACGCTCCAGCTATTGAAGTCCGAGAGCAATTGAACCCCTTTGCCACTCCCAATGTCGGTTCCTTGCTGGTGTTTGAGAAAGCCAATAGCATTCTTGTAACCGACTCACTATTAAATCTTCAACGGATGGAAAAATTATTAGCTTCGATCGATAAACCAATCCGGAAAGAAGATTTAGGAATGGAATGGATTGTTTGGCCCGTGAAACACGCCGGTGCCAGAGAACTGGAGAGCAAGCTTAAGGCTATGATTGACGGGAGCTTTAAACCTTTTCTTGGAGGTACCACCAATGTGGATTCTGATGATAGAACAGGTAAACTGATCATCGTTACGAGAAAAGAAAACAAGGAAACATTAGAATTTATTTTGGAAACCTATGATGCCCCAATCAAAATGAAGACAACCAGCAAGCTCTTCAAATTGCAGCATGCAGAGTCTAATGATATTCAATCCATTTTGGATGAGGTAATCAAAAACCAACAGCGGATTAAGCAACAAATCCAAGGAAATAAATCTACGGCGAGAAATACAAATAATCAAGCGAGCAAAGGGACAACACCACCTAGTCCTGCAGCCAACCCCAAGCAGGCGAGTCCAGATACTGGCGGAGGGGAGGGTTCCCATGAATTCAGCGACTTCATTACCATATCTTCCGATGAAAGAAGTAATGCCATACTGGTTTATGGTACCAAGGAGGACATTTTAGAAATAGGAGAGAATGATTGAGTCTCTTGGATCAGCCCCTCCCTCTTGCCCGGATAGATACTATTTTTGTAATGGTTGATCTAACCGAGCAAAACCAAAGAGGAATTGACTCCTTGTTTGGAGGACTAGAGTGGTCAAAGTATGCAAGGGGACCGCGAGCCGATGGTTTATTTGGAGAACCTGTAACTACAACCACAACGGGTGACAGTTCACTGGGAGCTGGAGGTGATGTTACCGTTAATCAAGTGCAAAATGAAACTTTGCA
>DBVA01000202.1:0-8119 GCA_002308735.1 Opitutia bacterium UBA1276
TTTAAAAATCGTTCGGATCGTACCTACAACCTTGGTTTAGTAGCTTCCTATGCTATTTATGAGTGGCTCAACGCAACCGCTATGACGAATTATACCTGGAAGAACAGCTCTGATAATGTTTCCGAATTTAGGGATTTCATCGGAGGCATGAGCCTTGGAGTGACCCACGCTTTTTAAAACTTTTCGCGATCCGTGCGTTTACTTGGATACTCTATTCTGCTGCTTTATCCTTTTCTTTCCATACTGTTAGCTAACAATCAATCTCTTCTCTACCTCGAGGTTGAAGAATTACTCCTGGAGGGGAAAGAACTTGCTGACAATGAGCAGTTTTCAGAATCACTCAAGGTATTGAATGGGGCTTTGGGATTGCTTAAGCAAACTCCTCGTTCGCACCCTCTACGGGTAGAAGCAGAAAAATTGATGCGTGTAACGAAGGGGCGCTTCTTAGTTGCTCGCTATCGGGGTGGGGAGATTCAAAACTTTACAGATCCTAACGCATTGAGACCTTTATCTGAGGAGAGTCGGGAATTTAAGGTCCTTCAAGTCTTCGGCAAGGTTTTAACTCGAAAAGTTTGGGAACCTAGAGATGAAATTCGAGTCGGTGAAGTTTTGGGACTTGGTCGTCGAGTTACAACCTTACCGAAGGGTGGAATCGAACTGGTTTCGTCATCGGTATTACCTATAACCCTGCGAACCGTACAAGCTTCCAGTTTTGACTTGATAAGACCAAATCAGTTCGCTTTACATTCTGGATCTTTTGTACTTCATTCAACGGTTAAGAATTCAACCATCGTAATTGAGTCTCCGATGGTTGAAGTAAAACTATCATGCAAAGATCCTTTCGCTTTTATGGCAGGAATAACAACCAACGGCGGGGTCAAAATTATTGGCTTATTAGGTGAAACTAGCCTTCGCTCAGATGGAGGTAAATTAGTGATTCTGCCTGGAGAATTAACTTTTGCATTATCCGATGGATTCAGTCGTAAGATGAATGTGGAATTGAGCACATTACTGGTTACTTCGAATCTTTTAACAGATTTTGATCAGCCTCCTGTATTTCTGAAGAAACTAAGGCAACAGGCGATGATGCAAGCCTTGAGAACCAGAAAAAGGTTTCGAACCGTTGTCGGTGATGTTAAGGGAACAGAAAACTTTGAACTTAAGGTACTGCAAGAAGATCCCCGTTGAAGTTAGAATTGTCTGATAGAAAGAGTTTTTCACATCACTTCCAGTAAAAAGTGAAAGCTTATTTCATCATCTTAACCGCCCTGTTTAGCTCCTGTGTTTCAAATCACTATGACCGGACTGAAAGCTTCACTTTTTCTTGGAAAATTGGAGATTTTGACCAAGCTTCCCAAGAAATTGAAAAATTAGCTGAAAGTGGTCCTAAAAAAGACCGCATGTTGTATCGAATGGAAGAGGGAGCAATCAAGAGATTACAAAATGATTTCGAAGGGAGCATACGAGCATTTTCACTTGCGGGAGATTTTTACGAAAAATGGTTTGGGGTACACTTACAATCCCAAACCAAGATAAGCGAGGAATTGGGATCTACCATTGGCTCTCAAGAATGGAAACCTTATAAATCCAGAGTTTATGAACGGGTAATGCTAAGGGTTTATCAGGCATTGAATTATTTGCAGCTTGGGAAAGAGGGACAAGCCCGAGCTGAAATATTTAAAATCAGGCAAGCGGTAAGCGATGCCAAAGATATTTGGCAAAAGGAGTTGGATGCAGCTCGTATTATGATGCGAGAAAAATCAATGGATCTGGATAATGGATTAGAGAATCAAATGGAAGGTTCTCTTTACGAGGATTTGTTACAGGCTCGAAGTTTAGTTCCATCCAATTTACCAGATTTTGTAAATCCTGCGGCAATTTATCTGGAAGCCCTTTTCTTTTTACACGGTACGAATGAAAAAAGTGATTTGGAGAAAGCACGCTTTTCCCTACGGGAATTATACGGGATATATCCAACAAACCCTTTTATTCAGGAAGACTATCAACAAGCTATAAAGAACCGAGCTTCAAAGATTCCCACAACTTATATTTTCTTTGAGACAGGTCGGGCACCAGTGAGAAGAGAGAAGCGATACGATATTCCATTGGTTTTCTTCTCGGCCACTTCCCGGATACCTTATGCTGGAATCGCCTTTCCTCATTTAGTAACAAACCATAATTATCTTTCTTCCCTAGAAGTTTTCAACGGCTCCGAGAAAAGCTTGACCCTTCCTCTCGCTGATTTTGACGCTATTGTAGCCAATGAATTTACCAAGAATTTCCCCATTGAACTTACAAAAGCCATTCTTGGATCGGTATCGAAGGGAGCTTTGCAATATATAGCAACGAATGCGGTACGGGATGAGTCGGAAGAAGTTCGAGCGGTAACTGGAGTAGGCGTAGGTGCATTGGCTCAAGGACTGACCCAGAGCGATTGGAGGTCTTGGACCACTTTACCTAAGCAGATTCAATTTTGTAAAATACCAAGTCCTGCATCTCGAGAGTTGACCTTACGCGGAATAGGAACGAAGTTGAGAGATTCCATTATTTTGAAACCTGCAACCATTAATCTTATCTGGATTCGAAGCATATCCGCCCAAACTCCTTTGCGGGTGGTGAACCAGTTTGTTTTAAAACCTTAAAATTATGAAAAACCTCTTGTTGTCCCGCCCTTTCAAGGTCTTGGTTCTTGTAAGCATTCTCCTTTTTGGGGGTAGCTGTGCGAAAAATAAAGTGCATTCCACCAGCAAGGAAAATCCAGATGATCAATCATTGGAACCCGTTATGAAAAGAGTCGAATTTCAAGGAGATCTTAAGGATGTTCTTATCGTAGCGGGGGTTAAGCAAAGCAAAGTGAATGAAGATTTACTCAAGGCAGAAGTAAGGTTACAAAATTTGAAGGATAAAGAGATTAATCTTGCTTACAAAATTGAGTGGCTCGATCAAGACGGTATGATGATAAATGATTCCTCCTTAGTTTGGTTTTCCTTGCTCATAAGAGGAGGGGAGTCGGTAGCCGTTCAAACAGTAAGTACCACCTCCAAGGCCAAAAATTTTCATTTAAAAGTCCAAAGAGCGAAAAATCCATAATCCATTTCCTCACTATAGCAGTTATGAAAAATCCACTTCTTCTTTCTTTTCTTATCACAATGATTATCACTTCCTGTGGGGAGAGGCGACCTGTAGGCCGTGCTGCAGACGCACGCTATCTTGAAGATGGGAGCAATAAGGGTTTGGTGAACCTTGAAAAGATTAACGCTCAGGATTTTACCCGTGCCGCCAATCAACTGATTGGAGATTTATTATCCAGTAATGCCTTAATCCAAGCACCGACCCAACCCGCAATTCTGCATGTGGGCGAGGTAAGAAATGATACTCAGACCTATTTTGATACCGATTTATTACTACAGGGAATGAAACGGGACTTGATTGCCACGAATCGAGTGCGGATTTCCACAACCGCCGGGCCAGGAGGAAAAGGGGCCGATAGTTATGCCCAAGAAGTTCGGGGCGATTTGGAGAGTAAGGGTAAAAAGATCAATCGTCTCCGTCCTTATTTTTCTTTGTCCGGAAAGATTATCGAAGAAACTTCTCGGGTTGATAAGGTAACCCAAAAAGATTTTTACTTTTTACTTACTTTGACAGAAATTAATTCGGGTACTGGCGTTTGGTTTGGACGGGAGTTAATCACCAAGCAAGGGAGCCGGGGTGCTATTGGTTTTTAGATTTTGTAAACCTTGGGAGGAAAATGGGTTTTAAATCCTTTTCTGATAATCGAATCCGGTTTCCCTCTTTTACTTCAAGGTTCGCTTCAATCCTTAGGACATCTCCACGCTCCAAGTAAAGTAAGTTATTCTTTGCTTCCTCACTCATTTCACGCCTTTGAAATTCATAGTAATATTCAACTCCATCGGCGGCTAGTCCCAGAAAAGAGATGGTGCCTTTTCTTTTTTTTACGGGACTTATAATTCGCAAAAAATGAAGGGTTGGGCATTTTAACTCTGGTTCCTCTAAGCCTAGGATGGAGAGCCCAAATTTGACCTCCCTGATCTCTAAGTGTAAGGGTCGGTTGATTTTCTCAACTGTTTCAATGGTGGGATACCTCCTGACCTCATGACTGAAGTACTTCGATTCATTTCTTGTCATCGGGCAAGGCAAGCCATTCAGATAAGGAGCGAAGTGAAAGAGGTTCTTCCCATCTTTGACCAAATGATCCATTATTTCGTGCAGATTACGGCAAATCTGAGATTCTGCAGGCTCGGTAATAATCAAACAACCACTTCTTTTTAAAACTTTGCTTGCTTGTTTTAACCACTGTACGCTTTCCAATAGTTCTTGTTCCTCTCTGATTTCATTGAGGGAATAACAAAGTAAAAGAAGATCATACCTGTACTTTTTCTTCTCCTGCATCTGGAATCGTAGGTCACTTCGCTTGGGGAAAACTTTGGAGTCAGGCCAAAGGTTGTAGCAAGCACGATGAAGATCCTTTAGGTAATGTAAGCTTTTGCTGGAATAATCCCAGGCGTGAAGCTCTATTGGGTTTTGGATACCTAAGAAACGAATCAAAGATAAACATGCTAATCCGCTGGCTCCTGATCCACTCCCCAAGTCGAGAATCCGGATGGGGCCATTTTTTGGAATTGTCCATCGGCAACGGGTGAGGGTTTCTGCAACTGCAAACAGTACTGCCATCCAAGTTCTTGAGAAGTAAAAATTACCATAGGCTAAGATTGATAAATCACGACTGCCATAGGATGAAGAATCAAAAGATCTTGATTTATTAAACCGATCACTTTGCTCGACAATTTCTTGCCGTAGTAAATTTAACCGTTTTTCTTCGCCCATTTCCGGCCATTTTTCCTGCGCTCTTGACCACCACCAATTTTCAATCTCCTTGGGGAATATCGGCAACAATACGGTGGGTTTCACAAAAAACTAATCTTTCCTTGAGTGCGAAAGGATCAAACTATAATTGGAGTACTGGAAATATCTCTAAAAGCAGTACTTTTAGAACCTTGGGGAATGAAGAAGGTATCTTTTTTTACAGCTTTCCGCCGTATACCGCTTGGTCGCCCAAAAGTTCTTCGATTCTTAGCAACTGGTTATACTTACAGATACGATCCGTTCGAGAGAGAGATCCTGTTTTGATTTGGCCAGCATTGCTAGCAACGGCAATGTCGGCAATAGTTACATCTTCAGTTTCGCCCGATCGATGGGAAATAACAGAAGTGTAGGAAGCTTCCTTAGCCATTTCAACCGCATCAAATGTCTCGGTCAATGATCCGATCTGGTTGACTTTGACAAGGATTGAATTGGCGACACCTTGATCAATCCCTTTTTTAAGAAAATCTACATTTGTTACGAACAAGTCATCACCGACCAACTGCACCCGATCACCAATGGAATCCGTCAGTTTTTTCCAGCCAGTCCAATCATTCTCGTCACATCCATCCTCGATGGAGCGAATGGGGAATTTATTCACTAAGGTTTCGTAGAAGGCAACGATTTCATCAGAATCCCTTTCGGATCCATCGCTTTTACCAAAAATATACTTTCCTTTTTCCCGGTCAAAAAACTCTGAAGATGCAACATCAAGAGCGAATACAATTTCATCCCCAAGTTTATATCCAGCTTTTTCAACCGCAGTACAAAGAGATTCAAGTGCAGCTTCATTACTAGCAAGATTCGGAGCAAAACCACCTTCATCTCCTACTGCAGTGGAAAGTCCCTGATCTTTCAAGACTTTCTTCAGGGCGTGAAATATTTCGCAACCCATGCGTAGGGCTTCACGAAAGGTCGGTGCTCCCACAGGCATGATCATAAACTCCTGCACATCGATGGGTGCATCTGAGTGAGATCCGCCGTTCAGGACATTCATCATGGGTACGGGCAAGACTTTTGAATTAGGTCCACCTAAGTATTTGAAGAGAGGTAAACCGGAAGCGGAAGCAGCGGCATGTGCTGTGGCCATGGATGCCCCAAGAATGGCATTGGCCCCAAGGACGGATTTATTCGGAGTTCCATCAAGGGCGAACATGGCATTGTCGACTGCAGTCTGGTCGGTTGCATCAAGCCCAACGATGGTCTCTGCGATCTTGGTGTTCACATTTTCTACTGCTTGGGCAACTCCCTTGCCGAGATAACGATTGCTATCCCCGTCGCGTAGCTCGATCGCTTCATGTTCGCCGGTGCTGGCTCCGGATGGAACGGCGGCTCTACCAAAAGCTCCTCCGCTTAGTTCAACTTCAACTTCGACCGTGGGGTTACCTCGGGAGTCGATGATTTCTCTGCCGTGTACTTCAATGATGTGCGTCATGATTTTTAATGGAATAAATAAGTTTCTGGAATAAAGAAGAAGTTGCTCATGATGTCTTCCAGCACAAATTTGTCAAAATCCTTCGAAAAACAAAAGTCTTCTTTGGTTTGCTTCGCTTGTTTCTCGCAATTTACCTGCCGATTCCTTATTGCTACTTTTTTATAAAACTATGGGTAAGCCAAAAAATGCAATCTCTCCTACTCGTGAGGAAAATTATCCTGAGTGGTATCAGCAGGTAGTCAAGGCTGCCGATCTTGCTGAAAATACACCTGTCCGTGGTTGTATGGTAATCAAACCATGGGGGTATGGAATCTGGGAAAATATTCGTGACGCACTGGATGTAATGTTTAAAGAGACCGGACACAAAAATGCATATTTTCCTTTGTTCATACCGAAGAGTTTCTTACAACGGGAAGCGGAGCATGTTGATGGTTTTGCCAAAGAGTGTGCAGTCGTAACTCACTCTCGTCTCGAAGCGGACGCGGACGGCATTATCCAACCAGCAGGTAAATTAGACGAACCTCTAATTGTACGTCCTACTTCTGAGACTATTATTGGGGAATTATTTGCTCGGTGGGTTCAATCCTATCGGGATTTACCTCTTTTGATTAATCAGTGGGCAAATGTGGTACGATGGGAAATGAGACCCAGGCTTTTTTTACGGACGGCCGAATTTCTTTGGCAAGAAGGCCATACCGTTCATGCGACCGCAGAGGAGGCTATGGAAGAAACTCAAAAAATGCTTCGGATTTATGCGGATTTTGCCGAGAATTGGCTGGCTATGCCGGTGCTCCAAGGAGAAAAGACGGAATCCGAACGGTTTCCTGGTGCTGAGTCAACCTTGTGCATAGAGGCAATGATGCAGGACCGGAAGGCATTGCAAGCTGGAACTTCTCACTTTCTTGGCCAAAATTTTTCCAAGGCATGTGGCATTAAATTCCAAGGGGTTGAAGGCAAAGAGGAACTGGGTTGGACTACCTCATGGGGAGTTTCAACCAGATTAATAGGGGGAATGATTATGACACATTCAGATGATGATGGTCTGATCGTGCCTCCCAAAGTCGCTCCAACTCATGCCGTTATTTTACCCGTTACCCCCAAAGAAGAAACTAGGGGGCAAGTCCTTGAAGCCTGTAATGAATTGGCAAGTGAACTAAAAGGAAAAATTTTTGCCGGTGGCTCGCTTCGGGTCGATGTTGACGATCGCGATCTTAGGGGAGGAGAAAAATACTGGCAGTGGGTCAAGAAGGGAATTCCGCTCACTATCGAAGTGGGTCCCAGAGACTTGGAAAAGTCTTCGGTTTTTGTTGGTCGCCGGGATTTAGGGGTGAAGCGCGAGAGTATGGATCGTAGCGAATTTGTTGAAAAGATAGTATCGATCTTGGAGGAAATTCAGCAGTCGCTGTATTCCAGAGCACTTACATTTCGGGAGGAGAACACTTGTGAAATTAATGATAAGGAAGAGCTTTATTCTTTCTTTACTGCAGAGAATCAAACAAAGCCTGAAATTCATGGAGGGTTTGCCTGGGTGCATTGGGACCGGGACCCAAAATGGGAAGAGAGCTTAAAGAATGATCTAAAAGTTACCATTCGCTGTATTCCAGAAGGAGCGAGTGAAGAAGGAATTTGCGTTTTTAGCGGTAAGCCAAGTCCCGGTAGGGTTGTGTTGGCAAAGTCTTACTAATTCAAATTTTTAATCCCTTTAAAATGGAAGTAATTTCCTGCCTTTCAGAAATGCAAAAAAGCTCGCTGCAATGGGAGCGGGAAGGAAAGAAAATTGGTTTTGTTCCCACTATGGGTTCT
>DBVA01000160.1:0-5389 GCA_002308735.1 Opitutia bacterium UBA1276
GCTCCAAGTCCAATCAGTTCATCGATTTTAAAACCTCCCTTCTTCGCCCCTTCCCCATGGCAATCATAACAATATTCTTCGAGTAATGGAATGATCTCGTTTTCAAAATTAAAACTTTTCACCTTTCCATAACCAAGCGAAAAAAACCCTATGGATAGCCATGGAATGAACCTTCCTAAAGAAATAAAGAATGAGAAGTCCATAATGCTCAACAATCCCTACTTTTTGGAAAACGACAAATTCTTGCAGCCAAGATTGTACCTTGATTCAAGTGATCTTTTTTACAGATAAGAGAAAATGAAAAGATCATCAAAAAGAATGGGTGTGCTCGCATACGGTACTCCCCACAACGCACACTTTCCGCCTATATACTCCTGTTTAAATTCCTGCTCCAAAAACCAGGCCTTGGGTTCTTCCTCTTTCTTGGGCCAGAGCTTGCACTTCACCCGAGTTAAATTTTGGCTTGTAGGAATTGCTTGAAAACATACATCCCACCAAATTCCATCCTTCCAGACAAAAGGAACTTGTTTCAGTATGGTTTCATCATGTAAGATTACCAAACTTCGTGCCGCAGGATTCAGGCGAAGCCGTAAAGACCGGACCCCACCTATTCCCGCAGCAATCGACGGCATTCGACGCCCTTTTTTGGTCGCAAAAAAAGAGAACCTTAAAGCCAATCCCCGGTCTTTAATTCGGGGGCCAAATAACAAACCAAAATCTCCCATAGGAGTTCCAGGCAGCTGCAAATATTTTTGAGCCTTGCTCTCCTCTTGCACCGAATAATGGCCATCCAAAATAAATAAGCTCTCCGGTTCTTCCCCAATTCCACAACCCGAAAAATCCTCATGATACTCAAGGTTCCAGCCAGAACCCATTTCTTTAACCAAATCATTGGCAACGGAAACAAGCTCTTTTTCTGCTGCACCCAGATGCAGGTAAGCGAAGACGCATAATAAGGGGAAGATGGCTTTAGCTTTCACCAACCTCAGGGTTTGAATCGTTTTGAGAAGGGCGTTATTCATTTTTCAATAAAGTAAGTTGGCTCCTTCGAAGGGTCATATTCACCGCGACCCAAATCCAGAATAAAGCAAGGATGGCAAGCGATGCGAAAAACCAGAGAAATCCAAGGCTTGGCCTTTCCATCACTCCTCCAAACAAAGCTGGTGCAATCCCTAGAACCGCCGCAATAGAACCGACCAGGATTCCCCATAATGCAAGCTGGACATGCTCCAAAAACGCATGCATTTTCAACTGCTTAAATTGAAACCCGAGAGCTTCAAATAATCCAAACTCCGGACCACGCTCTACTACATTCCTTGCAACCACCAGCCCGAGACCGCAGGTTCCAATCAGCATGCCCAATCCACCCAGTCCCTGAAAGATTGAAAGATATGTATTTTCCACCGCTTGCAATTCCATCAACCGATCCTTGGATTCACGAAATTCCATCCCGTGCTGATACATCCGGTCCTCAAGATGCAATGCTAAATTGCGTGCTTCTTTGAACTTTCCGGTGAGCATAAAACTACGATACCCTCCTTGCTGTTTGAACTTTTCGAGGAAGTCTTCCTCATTGATAAACAAAGCACCCTGTAACATCGACCCCTTCAAGCTCCCAACTAATTCAACTTCAAAAGGCTTCCCATCTCCATCACGAAATTCGATACGATCTCCAATCCCCATTTTCAATGCCCACATCATGGTATTTTGATCCACGAGTGCAGGCACTGCATCGCTGGCTACGGGTTTATTGAGGGACTCCCAATTCCCTTCGGCAAATTCAAACCGGCCCATAAAGTCATTGGGTTTAACCCCATAAATCCTGGGACGTAATGCCTTGTTGAGGTTCAAGCAACTGGCATCATCTCCTTCTCGCAAACGCAATGGGATTACCTTTGAATTGGTTAAAATACTTTCATTCAGATCGAAAAGTTCAATCGCTTCTGCCTCATTGAGATCATCATAGATTGGAGACGCACTTTCTCCCCAAAAGCTGACCCCTCCCATGCCGGATTTAAGTTCTTCAGAGGAAGAGGGAGCGGATTTACGAAAGGCTCCAGTACTTACTACGAGGAAGGCCCCTGCTGCCATCGAGCCCACGGTTACCAAACTACGACCTGCCCGTCTCCCCAGGTTTCTCTGGTTCAATTCCTTGATCTCAGAAAGTTTCTGGTTGCGCTGAATCAATTTTCCGAGCTGAGCCCGAAATAAAAAGAGTCCGCCAATCAGAAGTAGGGCTCCCGCACCAAAAAAGGTCATCGAAGCCATGCCACTTGAAAGCCCAACTATTGATGCTAAACCAACAGCGGAAACTAGGCAGATCCACCCCACCCAGCGGTATCCATTTCTTTTCTTACGATCAAATAATCCATGATTCCATCCCTGATTTCCAGACATTAAAAGCTCTCTTGGTTCTTTCTTTATTTGCTTCCTTGTCGACCAAACCATAGCTACAAAGCAAATGGTTGCTGAACTTACCCATCCAATGACCATGGAAAATACCCGAGCATCATAAACAAAACTCGCCCCGGACACCGCCCCAGACCATTCCCCGCTCAATAAGTCCAGGATTAGTTTGCCATAGCTGGCGGCAAGTAAGACACCGAGTAAAGAACCCATGATTGCCGCTAGGGCTCCTTCCCCCCAAAAGACCAGACGAATTTTCCCGGTCTTCCAGCCCAATGCCCGCAAGAGTCCAACCTGTTGATTTCTTTGCTGCATTGAGAAAGAGAAGAGCATGCCAGTAATCCCAAGAACCGCTACAATCACAAAAAAACTAAAGCCCATAAAAAGCTGACCAAAATCAACCGGAGTCTCGACTGATTCCCTCGCATCCGATCGAAGACTTTGAATGATCAGACCTGCATCTTCGGCTTTTAAATTCTGCCGTAATTGAGAACCAAGCTCTTCCCTGCTCAGGTTCTTTCTATTAGCCCTTATCCCGGTTAAGGAACCCCAGCGGTTTCCCCACATTTCTTGAGCTGCTTTCAGGGAAACAAACGCTTTGGGACTCCCACGAAATTCATCCCAATAATCTTCATCCCGAACCCGTACTTCATGCACAATAGGAATTCCAGTATCCCACTCACCGCATGAATCTGCATCTGAAAGTCCAGGGAAGCGGGGGGTCCAATCACTTTCCTGATCTTCCGGCACGGTCTTGGGCATCGGAAGAATTTTTTGCAGTTCAAAGCTTCGGGAAGCTTCGATTAATTTTCTTCTTTCCCCGACCGTGTAAAAGCTAATCCTAATCGAATCACCGATCGAAGCATTTAAGTCAGTTGCGGCCCATTGATTTAAAGCGATATGATGATCTTTCCATTGATTGCTCAGAAATTCGACTTTGTCTGGCGCCACTCCACTGATCATGGAATAGGGAATTAAAGAACTTTTATTTCCTTCCTCGATCTTCTCGATCGCATTTACCAAATAGGTTAATACCCCCGAGGCCTTGGGTTGCTCTTCTTTTGCTTTCTCTACCAGAGAATCGGACAGAAAAACTTGCCTGGTTCGAACGCTCCATTCATCGGATTCCCGTAATTTCTTAATTTCAATTCCTGCATCCTCCAGCGTCCAACAACTGTCCATGGCAATCTTCGCCTTTTTCAAATCTATTTCTTTATCCCCCGGAATTCCAAGGAGGAGGAAATTCGCAAAGTTGGTACTCTGGGTAGCTTCGTCCAAAGAACGAAAGAGTTTCTTCTGTAATTCGGACAAAGAGACGAACAAAGTCAGGGGTTCCCGCTGGTTCCCAAGAAGTCCAAAATTGCCAAAGCCCTCGGGAGGGATGATACCCCCGAATTCCTTGTTCATGCTAACAAATTTACTATCCCTTTCACCGGAAAGGGGTGCATCTCGGCTGAATAGACTGGGTTCTTCCATTCTCAGGATCAACCTCTCTCCGGTTTCACTTTTTAAGCGCTTTCCCAGTCGTTCATTGACGAAAAAGGTCTCTGTTCCCCAGTTAGAAACCCCTTTTTCGATCGACTCGTTTCCGGTGGGAGTGAGTTTTGAATCGGGTGCTAATTTCCAAAACCTTGGATCCACCCCAAGAACTTGAATATTCGAAACCCGAGTGGCTCCATCGGGGGAAGTTAGCATCCCCCGGGATAAGACAATCGGAGCTACCACACTTTCTTCATCCGGGAGCTCTTCTTTTATTCTCTCTGCAAGGTCCTCCCGAAAGAATCCATCCGGGGAAAGCATCGCCAAATCCCCCTCACCTATTCTCACTTCTGCTAAGGCTCGTAAGGTCGACCGAACGGAATCTCCAACCGTTAAAGAACCGGTCAAAACCATCCCACAAAGCGTCGCGGCTAAAATAATCCCAGTATTTTGCCTCCGAAAAAAGAGGAGGTTTTTAAAGGTTAACTTCCAGGGACTCATTACCTCTCCTGCTTTAAGCTTCCCTCATTCAAATGATATGATTGCCTCATTTGACTAGATCCTTCCAGAGAATGAGTGACCATAAGCAGGGTCAATTTCCGCTGCTCATTTAATTGCTTCAATAAGTCGATCAGATGATCGGTGTTTTTCTTATCCAGTGCTCCGGTTGGCTCATCGGCAAGCAAAACAGAGGGTTCATTGACCAGTGCCCGGGCAACCGCTACTCGTTGCCTCTCCCCTCCTGAAATTTGACTTGGTAAATGATTCGCACGATGTCCAATGCCTACTTCTTCCAAGAGGTTGGTGGCCCGGTTTTCGAGTGCCTCTCCTTGTAAGGAACCAAAACCAGCAAGGGCAGGAATCATAACATTTTCCAAAACCGTACAGGATGGCAGGAGGTGATGGGATTGAAAAACAAAGCCAACCGTTTGATTACGGTAATGGGCAACCTCTTGCTCCGATAAAGTGTTGAGCTTTTGTTGATCTACCTCAAGTTCACCTTCCGTTGCCTTGTCCAGCAAGCCAATGACATTAAGCAAGGTACTCTTCCCTGAACCGGATGGTCCGACAATCGCTACGGAAGCTCCTTTTTCTATGGAAAGATTTACTCCGGAAAAGACTTCAACGACTTTATCACCTTCGGGTGAAGGATAGGATTTTGAAAGGTTAGAGATTTCAATCATTTTATTTTTTACTTTATTACGAGCCGGGCTTAATCCAGCGCCTCGCTTTCATTTCATGTCTGGGTAAAGTTCCTTCCTTTTCTGAAGTAACTGGAATCCGTAAGGAAAATGATTCCTGTAAGGCTTGCTCAAGGTCCTCAGCAATGGGGGCACTGGATTCAATTCTTACTTTTGCTTCCAGCATGGAATCATATTCTTCAAACCGAACCTGATACTCCAAAATTTCTGGAAAGCTTGAAATTACGGAATCGACCGAAGATGGATATAAATTTACCCCCCGTACCACCACCATGTCATCGGTACGGCCCAAGATTCCACCT
>DBVA01000024.1:0-2511 GCA_002308735.1 Opitutia bacterium UBA1276
AGCATGAGCGGAGTCATTACCTGTTATGAAGCTAAAACTGGAAAAACTCTCTGGATTGACCGGTTGAATGGGGCTTTTTCTGGTTCCCCCCTGGTCAGCAAATCTCATTATTACATCCAAAATGAGAATGGTTCTACCTTTGTTATCAAACCTGACCCCAAGAAATTGATTATAGAATCGATCAATCAATTAACCGACAACGATGATGAAATCTTCAGGTCAACTTTGTCTCCCATCGATAATTTCATTTTTGCCCGCTCCAATAGCTATCTCTACTGCGTAAAGGGTAATTAAAAGTAATTACAACCTACAAAATCAAATCACGTTAAACTAATTTTTCCATTATGATTTCAAAAAATAAGCCTGCATTCCTTGATACTGCTGTTACCAGACGTTCATTTCTTAATCAAAGCAGCAAAATAGCTTCCGCTTCGGCACTCGCCAGTATTTCACTTCCCGTTGTTCATGGAAAAAGTTCGGATATAACTCAATTAGCTTTAGTTGGATGTGGAGGTCGAGGAACCGGGGCAGCGAGCAATGCGCTTTCAGTTTCAGCCGCGAATGGTCCTACCAAGCTCGTTGCCATGGCCGATGTATTTCAAACCAAACTCGATCAAAGCTATAACGGACTCAAAAATAAACATAAAGAACAAGTAGATGTTCCTGAAGAAAGAAGATTTATTGGATTTGATGGGTATAAGAAAGCAATGGATGCCCTCAAACCCAAGGATGTTGTCATTTTCACTTCTCCTTGTGCATTCCGCTGGGTACACTATCAGTATGCCATAGAAAGAGGACTTAATGTATTTATGGAAAAACCGGTTACTGCGGACGGATTTTCCTCCCGTAAAATGCTAGAACTCAATGAGCAAGCAAAGAAACAAAACCTTAAGGTAGGTGTGGGCCTAATGTGCCGGCATAGTCAGGCAAGGCGAGAGTTAAAGGCAAGAGTTGAAGATGGCGCTTTGGGAGAAATTCTGAATATGCGAGCCTATCGAATGCAGGGCCCAATCGCGTCCTGCTTCTCTGACAAGAAGCCCCCTGAAGAGAGTGAATTAATGTATCAAATCAAGAGGTTTCATAGTTTTCTTTGGCTAAGCGGTGGTTCATTCAGCGATTTCTTCATTCATAATATTGATGAATGTTGTTGGATAAAAGGAATGTGGCCAACCAAATGCCATGCCCAAGGGGGTCGTCATTATCGCGGAGACAAAGTGGATCAGAACTTGGATAATTATACGGTGGAGTATACCTTCCCGGACGAAACCAAGCTATATTTCCACGGTCGAAATATGGCTGGATGCCACCAAGAATTCTCCAGTCATGCACATGGTACCAAAGGCTACGCTCTTATCTCAGGTCCAGGGGGGCACCGGTCCCAAGCAAGAATACATCAAGGTCAGGGAGCAGATTCTGCCCCGGTTTGGACATTTGGACAGAGCAGTGGAAGTGGTCGCCCTACCCGGGAAACCAATCCATACCAAGACGAATGGGAAGTATTGATGGACGCAATTAAAAATGACAAGGTTCACAACGAAGTCGAACGTGGGGTTCAAGCAAGTGTGGTTACTTCCATGGGCAGAATGGCAGCTCACCTGGGTACCGAAGTTTCCTATGATCAAATGTTAAACTCTGAGCATACTTTTGGCCCAGGAGTTGAAAACTTAACCCTTGGATCCGCATCTCCTCTAGTGGCGAATTCGGATGGATTGTATCCTATTCCTCAACCCGGAATCAAGAAAACGGAATATTGATTTAGGCTATAGGAAATAGCCTTTACTAACAACTTTTCAAAAAGATAGTGAATAACTTTTCGCAGGCATCTTTTATTTCTTATCTCTATGTAGTTCAATGTATTATATGGATTTTTTATCCCCGTTAAAACAAGACCCAGATAAACTCAGTTGACCCAAGTGGGCCCTTATTCCTAAGTTTAGATAACCAAGGAAGTTTTGGGGTAGGCTTTCTTGGCTTTAGGCCCGTTCTCGGTTACCGAGAGCGGGCCGCTTTTTTTACGAATTTCCAGACAATGCCAAATTTCCAAGGGATAAAATTCTGATTCTAAGCAAATCTAAAACCTTTTGGTATTGAAAAGAATTAAGGGCTGCATTTAGCTGATTGTGCCCTTAAAAACCAGTCGGTATATAGTTTATTATTCCCCTAACTTTAGACACATTTTGATTCAAAAGAATTTCCTGTTCCTTTTTTTTTCATTGCTGCCGGTTTTGTCTACAGCAGCACCCACTAAATCCATCAAACAGGGTCCAATCCCGATTGATCCAAATACCCATGGCATCGGGCGATGGATCCCCAACCTTTCTTTCACCACAATAGATGGAATAAAAGGAGAGCTTTCTGACTTTGGAAATAAAAACCTTTGGTGATCGCTTTCATGGGTGCAAGCTGTCCAGTCAGTAAAAAGTTTGCTCCCTCACTGGCAGCACTTGAAAAAGAATATGCCGCAAAAGATGTCGCCTTTTTATTTATAGATCCGATTGCCACAGCGAGTGC
>DBVA01000024.1:2882-4144 GCA_002308735.1 Opitutia bacterium UBA1276
CGTACTAAAGAATTCGCCTTAGCTCTAGGTGCCAAAAGTACCACGGAGGCATTTGTGCTAGATTCCGCCCGCACCTTACTTTACCGGGGCCCTGTGAATGATCAGTATGGCCTCGGCTATCAATTAGCTTCTCCCCGAAGGCACCACTTGAAGGATGCCTTAAATTCGGTTCTGCGAAGCAAGCCCATAGAAGCGAAAGCATTTGGGTCACCCGCTTGTGAGCTGAGCCTTGAAGAAAAGAAGAATCCGGGATTGGAATGGACCTATCACAATCGCATCTCCCGTATTCTTAAGAACAATTGCGTGGAATGCCACCGGGAAGGTGGAGTTGGCCAATTTCCTCTCGAACATTATGACGAGGCTAAAGAAAATGCGGGTATGATTCGGAAAGTGGTTTCCGAGGGGATCATGCCTCCGTGGTTTGCAGCTGACCCCAAACCTGGTCACCTCTCACTATGGGCCAACGACCGCTCCCTTTCTTCATCGGATAAAAATGATCTGCTTGCATGGATTCAAAATGGAAAACCGGAGGGAAATCCTGCACATGCTCCCTTACCCCAAGAACGGCGAAGCGAATGGGACATTGGCAAACCGGATGAAATTTTCTCCATTCCTAGAGAGGTTCAAGTAAGGGCAACCGGTGTGATGCCCTATGTCAACCTGCGCCTCAAGACCAATTTTGCAAAGGATCGCTGGATTGAAGCTGCAGAGGTTAGACCCACGGCGCCCGAGGCAGTTCATCATGTTCTTGTTTTCATCGAGGATGAAAATGGAATCAGTCAAAAAGGACCCGGTGCTTTGGCCGCCTATGTCCCCGGCAATACTTATGTCAAATTCCCTGAAGGTGTGGCCAAAAAATTACCGGCAGGGGCAACCCTTTTTTTTCAGTTACATTACACTCCAACTGGAAAAGCCACGAAAGATCGTACGAGGATAGGTCTTCGATTTGCAAAAAATATTCCTGAAAAAGTAGTCCGTACCATTCCAGTGGTTAATCGGAGAATCAAGATTCCTCCCAACGAGGGAAATCATATTGAAACTGCTTATGCCAAATTCCCTTCGGGCACGGTAGTTCGTGCCTTAATGCCACACATGCACCAACGGGGGAAATCGATTAAATATGAATTACTCACTCAGAATGGTGAGCGGGAAACTTTGCTTAATGTTCCCCATTTTGATTTTAACTGGCAATTAAGGTACGAACTCCGGCAACCACTTCGGCTACCAGATGGTAGACGAATTCAAGTGACCGGAGTGTTTGA
>DBVA01000225.1:0-3654 GCA_002308735.1 Opitutia bacterium UBA1276
GCAAGGTAGCCATGAATGGCATCATCCCATGCATGGAGAGACTGCAGTTTTTGAAGGATGCGGGAACGTGCGATTTTCATTTTTTTGATCTTCTCGGGAAGATCGGCCAAGTCATCTTCTTTGAATGGGGGAAGTTCCACCTTTTCGGGATCATAAAGATCAAAATATTTTTGGGGGCAATAATTGGGGTAGTGGGGGGCGTAAAGTCCGACGGCTAGGAAAAAAGGCTTCTCGTGCTGCTTCTTCAATTGTTCAACCGCCCAGTTCGCCCGCTTGGTGTCGGCCATGTCCTCTTCTTTCTCGTTGGGGATGCCGGCCCATTCGAGAAACATGCCACCCGTGATTTCCTTTCCACGGTTGTAGATGCTAGCGGGAAAAGTTTTAGGAAAAGGGGTCTCTTCACTCCATGAATTCATCGGCCATCCCGTTTCCCTTTGCTCAGGGTTCCGTAAAAAGAAGTGACTCCAATCCCTCACATCGATAGCTCCGGCCGGGTGATGAAAAAGTTTACCTGCTCCATAGGTTGAATACCCGGCCTTGGCAAAGCTAGTCTGGAGGGATTCGATCTCGGGGTGATCCACAAAGTAGGTTGCACTTTGGTAACAACCGGTGGTGGAGGCGAACTGGCCGGAAAAGATCGCCGCCCGACTCGGAGCACAAAAGACCCCAGCTGCGTGAGCGTTGCTGAAGTTAACTCCACTCTTGGCAAGCTTGTCAATGTTTGGGGTAATGGCCCGTGGGGTCTTGCCAAGACAGCCGATCCAATCGTTCATGTCATCTACGGCAAGGAAGAGGACATTGGGTTTTTCTTTGGCAAAAGCCAGAAAGGGTAGAAGGGGTAGGAGCGTGAGAAGAAATAATTTTTGAATCGTTGATTTCGGTTTGGAATTCCCGAGAGACCCCAAAAATTTATCGAGTAAGCAACAACCATTACTCTTTATTTGGTAAACGGACGGGTGTATTGAATTCATTATGAACAAAGTAATTGTAGTTTTTGTAGGCTGTTTTTTCTCTATGCTTGGTTGGGCAGATCGTAGTTTGGTGAAACCAAATATTTTGATTTTGTACGCGGATGATCTTGGTTATGGCGATCTCAAAATCTTGAATCCCAAATCAAAAATTCCCACACCCCACTTGGAAAAACTGGCAAAGGAGGGCATCATTTTCACCGATGGTCACTCCTCCTCGGGAATCTGTACCCCCAGCCGCTATGCCCTGCTCACGGGTAGGCATCATTGGCGCAAGTTCCACGGAATCGTTAATGCCTTTGGGGATTCCGCTTTCGATACAGACAGGCTTACCATGCCGGAGATGTTGAAGGAGTGTGGCTATGCCACCGCCGCGATCGGCAAGTGGCACTTAGGATGGAATTGGGATGCGATTAAGAAGCCGGATGCCAAACCAATAAAGCAAGGCAAGAGGTCCGGATTTGGCCCCGATGCGTTCGACTGGTCCAAGTCCATACCTAATGGTCCGCTTGATCATGGTTTCGATTACTACTTCGGTGATACGGTTATCAACTTCCCACCCTATTGTTGGATTGAAAATGATAAGGTGGTGGATGTCCCGGATACCATAATGGACACCTCCAAGTGGAAAGAGATAAAAGAGGGAGGCTGGGAATGTCGCCCTGGCCCGATGTTTTCCGGTTGGGATCCCTACGAGAACATACCGACCACCACTCAAAAGGCGGTGGAGTATGTCAAGAAGCAGGCCAAGAATGATAAACCTTTCTTTCTCTATTTTGCCTTTCCGTCCCCCCATGCCCCGATTATCCCTAATGATGAATTCGATGGTAAGTCAGGTGCCGGACCCTATGGCGATTTTGTGTATGAAACCGATGACGCCTGTGGCCGAATTCTCAAGGCACTCGAGCAGAGTGGACAGGCAGATAATACGATAGTTATTTTCACTGCAGATAACGGACCGGAAAAGTATGCTTATAAACGCGATCAAACTTTTGACCACTGGTCCGCTGAGCCTTTTCGTGGATTAAAAAGGGATATTTATGAAGGGGGTCATCATGTGCCTTTCATGGTCAAGTGGCCGGGTTTGACCAAGCCGGGTACTACTTGTGAAAAGCTTGTCTCCCAGATCGACTTCATGGCTACGCTTGCCTCGGCTTTGGACTATCCTCTTCCCCGAAATGCGGCCGAAGATTCTCACAATCTTTTGCCCTTGCTAAAGGGAAAGAAGGCAAGCCCCCGAAAAGCTCATGTTCACAATACAAGGACGGATGCTTGGGCCATTCGGGTGGGAGAATGGAACTTGATTGAAGGGAAGTCAGGATATCATTCGGGCCGGGTAAAGACATGGGAAGAAAAACGGAATTATCCAGCGGATGATGATGACTCGGTCGAGCTCTTCCACTATGCCAAGGATATCAGTCAGAGCAATAACCTGGCCAAGAAATTTCCCAAGAAGGTAGCCGAGTTACAGAAAGAACTAAAGAATGCGAGAGAGCGTGGCTTTACCGCACCCCGGTTGGTCGGCTCCCGATAGTCTTAGTATTCTCAGGTTGTTATTTATTGCTTAGCGAAGGCCCAACCATGACCCGTTTTAATACTGTCATCGGGCTTGGCGAGTTTGGGAATCTTGCCCAGAGGAGCAAGGGTCCTTGCCCATACCGCGTGTTTGTTAGAGAGGCTTTCTACGACTTTTGGGTTTTTTGAAGCGACATCTTTCTCTTCTTTCGGGTCGGATTTGAGGTCGAACAATTGCCAACGGTCCGCAACGTATTTCTTGTAAAGCCTCCATTTCTTCCAGCGCACGGCAATGAGATGTCTCCTTTCAGCGTCTTCGGGTTCGTTGTTGAGCCAAAAAAGATACTCGTGGGGCTCTCCTTTGTTCTTACCGGTAAGATAAGGAATGAGGTTCACTCCATCGCAATGCTTCGGGATGGCGAGACCGGCTACCGATGCAATGGTGGAATAGAAGTCGAAGTTGGCGATTTGCTTCTGGTAGTCCTTGCCTTGGGGAACAAGGCCAGGCATCGAAAAAATAGTCGGTACCCGCACCCATCCTTCCTGCTGAGTGCCAGCCCCCTTTCCTCCCCGGTAGGGGGCGGAGGATCCTTCCTCACCGATATTGGCTCCGTTGTCGCTGGAGAAGATGACAAGTGTGTTCTTGCGAAGGCCATGTTTGCTCAAAGCTTTGGTGAGCTTTCCTACCTGGTCGTCGACCGAGACGATTGCTCCCGCTAATTTGCTCCGTTTGCCTTTGGCAGTGGTTCGTTTGGTCAGGCTTGGGGGAGCCTCGTCGTTTTTTGAATGGACCGCTTCGGGAGACCAGTAGAGGAAAAAAGGCCTTGTTTTATGGCGCTCGATGAAGGTGACGATGTTGTCGCCGTCGTAGTCGGTTAGCCACTGGGTTTTACCTTCTTGATTAGTACAGAAGTATTTGGATCCTTTTTTCTTGGGTGGTTTCTGGGCAACCTCGTCGAAGCCGACTTGGAGTGGACCTTGAACTTTCGAGCCGATATCCCATTTCCCGATTTGCCCGGTGACATACCCATGACCCGAAAGATATTTGGCAAGGGTGGGGCGGTCTTCTGGAATGGGCAGCCCTCGGGACATCCCGTACTTGCCAAAGCGCTGACCGTACTGGCCCATCATCAAGGCACAACGGCTCGGGCAACAGGGAGGGTTGGTGATG
>DBVA01000225.1:3943-5212 GCA_002308735.1 Opitutia bacterium UBA1276
GGGCAACAGGGAGGGTTGGTGATGTAGGACGCGGTAAAGCGTACCCCCTGATTGGCTAATCGATCGATGTTCGGGGTGGGTATATCTTCGCAGTCATAGCATCCAAGGTCTCCGTAACCAAGGTCATCGATATAGATGAGTACGATATTTGGCTTCTCAGCCGACATTAATCTCAGTCCACTTATGCAGAAAAGTAGCATAGCAAAAAACCACCCGATACGATCCGTGTAGATTTTCATAACTTGAACTTTGAAAGCCCCTGAAAGGGGGTCGGAATTAGAACTTTCGGTATCTTCCCTTTAGGTGCGGATTGGCTTCGGGGAGGTTGGTCACCTTCATTTTCTTCGCATTCCAGTTGAGGCGTTTACCGGGGAACTGGCAGGCTACAACCCCAAGGCAGAGCGATTCGGCCAAGGGTCCGGAATAATCAAAGCCGGCTAAGGTCTTGTCTTTGCCTTCGATGGCATCGAGAAATTGGGTGTAGTGATCCACGCCTATAATATCAGGCTTTGGAATATTCTTTAACACACTCTCCGGATAAAAGGTCGGCATCGAGCAGTGAGGCAGAACCATACGACCATTCTCACCCACAAAGACCGCACCTTGTGTGGGGAGTTCATCTCCGTTTGGCAACATCAAGTCCGGATTATTTTTGTGCCTTGGGGCATCGGAACCGTCCCACCAAGTAAAGGTAAAATCATCGGTGGTATATTTGGACGGTTTAAAACCGTAACGAACCATATTCTTTTCCGCATGCCCAAACCCATTAGGTTCACGGCACTCAGCTTCGACCCATTTTGGGTCCTTAAGTTCCAAGGCCTTAAAGGGAGTATCAAAAATATGGATGCCCATATCGCCTAATGTTCCACATCCAAAATCGAGAAGCTTACGCCACTGACCCGGGTGATAAACCTTGCTAACATAATCATGTTTAGGAGCCGTACCGAGCCAAAGGTTCCAATCCAGGGTGTCAGGTACTTCAGATTTCTCTTTAAAAGGTTCTCCGTCATAGCCCCAGGTTTTGAACGACCAGACATAGACTTTACTGATTTTTCCAATGAGTCCATCCTGGATATAATGTCGGGCCAAACGATAGGGTTCACGGGATTGGTTTTGGATCCCCATCTGGGTGGTAAGTCCTTTTTTGGCGGCAAATTCCGCCAAGTGACGGGCTTCCTTAAGTTTGTGGGTAAGGGGTTTTTGAAGGTAGATATGTTTCCCCCTTTCCATGGCATCCATGGTGGCCGGGTAGTGAGTGTGGTCCGGTGT
>DBVA01000225.1:5583-8323 GCA_002308735.1 Opitutia bacterium UBA1276
TCTTGAAAGGCGGTGGCGCTTTTAAATTGTTTGGACCAAGTATCAATTTTCCCGTGGGCGTAATCCACATCGCAGAGCCCAATGACTTCGACATTGTCATGCTTGGCTAGGTAGACCGTATCAATACGGCCCTTTCCACCAGTCCCGATATGGGCGGTGCAAATTTTACTGTTGGGTGACTTAGCCCGTAAGCCAGAAGGTAGAATAAAAAAGCTACCGAGGGCGGCTGAAGATTTGATGAAGTCTCTGCGTGAATTATTTTTCATGATGAGTAAGAATTAAGGGTATGATGGAATTATGAATAAAACTTCGTTTATGTTACAAACACATAATTTATTATGGATACATATTTTTTAAGGGGTTTCGCAAGCTAAGCAGGCTATTCTTTTTTAACATTTATAACATCCCCTCCTTTAGGTTCTCCCTGGTTGTGGCAGACCATATCGAGGAATTCATTGAAAGCAGTGTAGGTATCTTCATCCCGAGTTTTAGGACTGAATAAAATGCGTTTGGCGGGAACATGTCCCATGGAATCAATATAGACCATTTTACTCCAGACTTTATTCTTTGTAAGCATAGCCTGGATGGCATGACCCATACTTGCCGGGGTTTTCGGATGTTCTTTTTTACCACCAAACATTACAAAACCGGGAGGATCCCCCGAGTTGACTAAGTTAATAATATTAGGTGGAAGGCCGGGACTATTTCCGAACCAGCCGACAATATTCAGCTTCTTTGGCTTGTACTTGGCAAAGGCAGGCCACTCCCAGTTGTCATTGTAGGCAATCCAGGCACTAATAAAACCACCGGCAGAGGCCCCAGTGGAAACAATCCTTTTGGGATTTCCTCCATATTTTTCTGCATGCTCCTGGATGTAGGCGACCGCCATAGCCGAATCGATTACACAGTCTTTGATGGATACTTCGGTTCCTATTTTTAGGAGTCGATAGTTGGGCGATACTACGATGCACCCTTTGGACATATAGAGCTTGATCATATCCTCATTACAATAGGCTTTATCTCCAAACCTGAAACCGCCTCCATGAATGGTGAACACAATGGGGGCATTTTTATACTCGGTGTCCCAATAGACATCCAGGAGATTACGTTCGTGGGGTCCATAGGATATGTCTTTCTGGGCTTTGAATTCTGCAGATAAATGAATTGAAAAGAAAAAGGCAGACAGTGCGATTGCAAGAATGATGGAAGGAAAGGTTTTAGGTTTCATGGGACTATTTTTTAATCGATAGATATTAAATGAGAAATTATTTTTGTACGCTTGGCGGTAATGCATCGGTCCAGCCATTACGAAGAATTTTAATATGTTGGTTGAGGGTACTTTTTCTTTTGGGATCACCGGCAATATTGATGTTTTCATCGGGATCGGAGATCAGATCGAAAAGCATCTTTTCACCACTTTTATACTGCACATAATTAAACTTCGGGGTGACTGCACTAATCGCAGGTCCATAGTGCGAGAAGGCAGCTTTTTTCCATAGGGTACGGGGCCGTTGTAATAGTATTTTAAAGCTGGTTCCCTCGAGTCCTTGGTTTTGAGGTATGATTCCAGCAAGATCGAGTAGGGTTGGATAGATGTCAACGAACTCGACCAGACGGTCACAAGTTTGATTTTTTCGGCCACCCGGGATGGATAGAATGAGGGGGGAACGGGAAGACAGGTGCATCAGGTTGTGCTTTCCCCAAAAAGCATGTTCGCCCAAATGCCAACCATGATCCCCCCAGAGAATAATCAAGGTATTTTTTCTAAGACCTAGATTCTCCAATGCTTTGATTAATCTGCCAACCTGGGCATCGATGTAGCTTACACAGGCGTAGTAACCGTGAAGGCATGCCCGATGCCACTCCTCCTGGTTGTATTCCATTCCGCGGTTGTGATAGCTCTGAATTTCCCTTGATCCGGTGAGGACTTCAGGAGCATTTTTGGGCAGAGACTGATTGTCGGCAAGAATGAGGGAAGCACGATCGTAGAAATCCCAGTATTTTTTGGGGGCGTAGAAAGGCAAGTGAGGCTTCATGAATCCGCAGGCCATAAAAAAAGGTTTATCCTGTTTTGCCAGGCGTTTGAGGTCGGCTATGGTCTTATCCGCAATTTGCCCGTCTGGATACGCATTGTCGGGCACATCGGGTGCTTCGAGGACCGGGCCACGTTTATTTTTTGCTAGTAACATCGACTTGGATTTTGGATGCAAGTAGTCGCTTCCCTTCATCTCTGGTTTCCATGGGGTTTCACTCCAACTGCGGGCAGCCGTGTCGTCCTTGTGATGGAAGATTTTTCCATTGGATATGCAATGGTAGCCCTTTTGTTTTAATTCCTGAGGCAGGGTGAATACTCCCGGTGCATCTTGGTCTGCAATGGTATTGTACTTTACAAAACGTTTCCATGTCGGACGCAGTCCGGTCATGAGACTGGCCCGCGAAGCCCCACAGACTGCAACCTGGCAATAGGCCCGATTAAATACGGTTCCAGTTGCCGCCAGTTGGTCGATGTGGGGGGAAAGAACTTCTTCTCCTCCGTAGCATCCAAGTTCAGGGCGTAAGTCATCAATAGCGATAAAAAGGATATTTTGCTCCCCTTCTGCCCAGAGTAATCCAGAGAAGAAGAGTGAAACCAAGGGTAAGGTGTTTTTCATAAAAGTTATCAGGGCAAATTGAATAAAAGGCTACTGGGTCTGATCTTCTCGCCTGGGTTCGATTTAGGTCAATGTTTTTTATTTAGAAT
>DBVA01000225.1:8714-13022 GCA_002308735.1 Opitutia bacterium UBA1276
CCGTTGGCATGTACGCTGAGAATACGAATTTGATGATTCCCATCGCCCAAGTCCCCAACTTCCAAGCGGAATTCATGGTTCGGGCTGAGGACTGAAGTCCAACTTGTTGCATCATAGTTATTGTTTACCATGTATCCACGTTGTCCCTTGTTTTCAGCATCGTTGTAGGCGATCATGGCGACAACGGGTACCGCGGAATGAATCTTTCCTTGAATGTGGATCTTTTCCTCGGACCATGCCAGATCTAGCTGATCGTAACTGAGTTTTGGTGCATCCTTCGATTGCTTGGTGGTTTCACTAAAGAGGGGATGCACCAACAAACGGATTGCACTTGAATGGGTTAGGAATGAGCCCTTTTCTTTGGTGCGCCATTCTTTACGGTAGGTATAATTACCTGCACCCATAAGGGCGGTTCCCCATTTAGCTTGCTCTTTCGTGGCAAGGTTATGGGGGAGGGATAGTCCGTGCCCAAGTTCATGAATGGTACCTCCGATGTATACGGTGTTGAATCGTCCTAGGGGGAAAGGTTCATAATCCCGGTGCTCTTTGACCTGCAGAATAATGTTGTTCGGGTCTGGTCGTAGTCCATCTACGGACAACCACTCCATATCCGCGGTGAAGCATATTCCTTTATTGTGATCTGCTCCCATTCCATAATAAGGGGAATAGATGGTAACTTTTTTTCCTTGAGTCCGGGAAAGACCGCAAACAATAAGCAGGGTTTCTGTCTCCGGGTTAATGTTTTTGTTTCTTAATGCCTGAAATACTTCTTTACGAATTTCCCCACCCGACTTGTAGGTGTAGGATTTATCTCCCTTACTGCCTCTCACTTTATGGATTTTCAGCATTTTATTTTCCCTTTCTAGACCCATGGATACATGATCATAACCAAGTCGTTTCATCTCCGTCCGGAAAAAGTCCTGAATATCACTCATGATACCATCCCATCGTTTGGCATAGTCTTTGAGTGGTTCACGGTCTTTGGGATGAAAATATACCACCCTTAATTTTTTGCCGGTTTCGGAAGGGGATTGGTTTCTCCAGTTGTTCAGTTCCTCAAGAATACGCAGGGCCTGCTGGGGTTGTGATTTAAAGTCGGACCACTGAAAAGCCTCTAGGGTAGATGTTTCTTGTATTGATTGGCCAGAGCTGAAAAAACCGGTTGCCATGAAAAAGGCACAGAAAAAAGGAACGAGTGCATTACGCATTTTATATAGCCTATAAAGATAAAAAAATTGATCGAGTATTTTTCCTCGTTCACGATTATATTTTTAAGAACACCGGTGCGGACTCGATTTAAATCTTTAACTCAAACCCATGTTGAATCTTGCATTTTTGATCAAGGATTGTTTCAAAAGCCGAGCAGCTCTATCCATGAAATTTTCAAAAATATTTTTTATTAGTCCTTTGATCTGTCTAATCAGCATTCAGTTTTGCTTGGGGAATGTGCCGAAAGCCTTCGAGAAGATTGACCGGGAGATTATCATTAGCACCTTAGAGGCACAGATGAAGTACGATTTGAAGAGCTTTAGTGTGAAGCCCAATTCCAAGGTGAAAGTGGTTTTCAAAAACCCGGATTCCCTGCCTCATAATTTGATTATTTGCACGCCCGGAAAAAAGAAAGGGGGGGACAAGGGACAGGAAGTGATCGATGCGGTCCTTAAGCTTGGAGATAAAGGAGTCGGAATGAACTGGGAACCGAAAGGGCATGCACGAATACTGGCCAGTTCCGGAATGGTGCAACCTGGCAAAGAAACTACTTTTTATTTTAAAACCCCTAAACAAGAGGGTGATTATCCTTACATCTGCACCTTCCCCGGGCATTACCAGCTGATGAACGGCATGATGCGAGTGAATGCTGAAGCAAACCCGATAAAGAATTTAGTTTATAAGCTTTATTACGGAGAATGGAATAAATTACCCGATTTTTCAGAACTCGATTTTAATAAAACCGGTGTTCTGGCAAGCGGTCTTTTTGATATTTCAGATAGGGAGACCAATGATAAATTTGGTTTTGTTTTTGAAGGCAGCATTGAATGCCCCAAGGATGGTAAGTACACCTTTTCTCTTTCCTCGGACGACGGTTCAATGCTTCTACTTAATGATGAAGTTTTGGTGGATAACGACGGAGTTCATGGCACCAAAACCATACAAGGTGTAGCCGAGCTCAAAGCGGGTAAGCATAAGATTGAACTGCGGTATTTCGAAAAAGGTGGTGGAGAAAACTTGTCCGTCATGTGGACGGGGCCGGGATTTAAAAATGTGCCTCTTTCAAAAACCTTACCTAAACCCGGTCAAATTGTGGTAGGGATGCTGATTGAGCCCCCAGCGGGAGAAGCCAGTATTTACCGAAACTTTATTGATGGAGCGGGTCCAAGGGCAATTGGCGTTGGGTATGATGAGGGAGTAAACCTCGCCTTTGATGCAAACAATATGCGTCTTGCGATGATATGGCATGGAGAATTTATCGACGGAGCAAGGCATTGGATCGGGCGCGGACAGGGTTTTCAGCCACCGGCTGGAAGTAATGTGATTCACTTGCCAGAGGGGGTGGTCATTACCGAATTGGAACAGGCAGACTCTGTCTGGCCTGGTTCAGATTATCGAACCAAGGAATTAGATTTTAAAGGTTATGTTTTGGATAAGATGCAAAGGCCCACTTTTAAATACAGCCGAGGGGGAATTTCGATTACAGATAAATCAACCCCGGTTGTCAGTGCCTCCGCGGAAAAACCGGGAGCAATTCGTCGAACGCTCAAGTTTATTGGTGAGGAAACTTCCACAAATCTTTATCTCCGACTTGCTCAGGGAAATTTTGAGAAAGAGAAAGATACTTTTTCCAATAGTGAGCTCTCACTTTCTGTAAAGGGGGGAGAGGCTTTTGCGGAAAGGGGTGAACTGCGAGTGCCTATTAAATTCAGCGCAGGAAAGTCCGAATTAAAAATTACCTATTCCTGGGCGGAGTAATTGAGTTCACCGAAACAAATTATAAATATTTACTATGAAAACTTTGATCATTCTGGTCCCTCTTTTTTACGCATTAGCTCCCCAAGTATTTGCAGTAGAAGGTTCTGAAAGTTTACCGGTTGAGTCCGATTATTACCCAATTACCACGATTCCACTGCCCGAGGGAGAAGTCATTGAGGTAAGTGGGATCGAAATTCTTCCGGGCAACCAAGTTGCAGTTGCTTCTCGCAGAGGAGATATTTTTGTAGGGAAAGGTGTTTGGGGAGATGAACCTTCACCGGAATGGACATTATATGCCAGGGGACTGCATGAAACTCTTGGGCTCTCCTGGAAAGATGGCTGGCTTTATGCCACCCAGCGTCCGGAAGTTACCCGTATGAAAGATCGGGACGGGAATGGGAGGGCAGATGTCTTCGAAACGGTTGCGGATGATTGGGGAATTAGTGGGAATTATCATGAATATGCCTTCGGTACCCGGCACGATAAAAACGGAGATATTTGGGTGATTCTTTGCCTCACGGGTTCATTTGGAGCCGATGATAAGAGTCCATTTCGTGGCTGGTGCATGCGAGTGACTCCAGAAGGTGAATGCATACCAACTGGATATGGAATCCGCTCTCCGGGCGGAATCGGGCTAAATCATTTGGGAGATGTATTTTATTGTGATAACCAGGGGACATGGAATGGTTCGAGTTCACTGAAGCATTTGCGCCCCGGTGGCTTTCAGGGGAATCCCAGAAGTAATATATATTTTGCTCTCACCGATCTGTTGGGTCCGGAGCCGCCCGAACCAGAATCTGGTAGTCGAATTGAAATCGAGAGAAAGAAACTGCCCGATCTTGTACCTCCGCCGGTCGTGTTACCCCATGGTAAGGTGGGCAATTCACCGGCCGGTATTGAATGTGATGAAACCGGGGGTAAGTTTGGACCCTTTTCAAATCAGCTTTTTGTCTCCGAGCAAAGTCACTCCAAAGTGCATCGGGTATTTCTTGAAAAAGTAAACGGATTTTATCAGGGAGCGGTTTTTCCTTTTCTCGAGGGATTTGGCTCCGGTAATATTGTGGCGAGGTTCGCCAAGGACGGAAGCATGTTTACCGGAGGAACCAATCGGGGCTGGGGTTCCCGAGGCAAGAATCCATTCTCTTTTCAGCGTGTGAATTGGACAGGGAAGGTACCTTTTGAAGTTCATGAAATGAGAGTGAAGCCTGATGGATTCGAACTCACTTTTACCCAGCCTGCAGATAAGAAAACTTTGGCCGACATCACTTCGTACGCTATGGAATCATACACTTACATCTACCAAAAAGGGTACGGGAGTCCGGAAGTCGATCTATCTGAGCC
>DBVA01000192.1:0-6030 GCA_002308735.1 Opitutia bacterium UBA1276
TAAGCCTTCAATTTCCTCAGCGAAAAATAGCTTAGAAATATACCCAGTAAAAACATCCCCCCGGCGGTTCCTCCAATCAAGGATTGAAAACCGTATTTGTCTGCCATCAAAGCTAGGGCGATCATCGGCATCAGCATCATGACCAAAGCGGGTACAAGGGCGAAGCCGTATTTCACCCTGCCTACCTTCAAAAATACCACAAAGGTAAGCAAAGCCAGAGCAGCAAGCAACTGATTGGTTGCTCCAAATAAAGGCCAAATTGCTTTCCATGCCGGTTGCATATTTCCATCCGCACCTGGAAATTCTTGAAAGACCAAAATGGCAGGTATGGCCAAAGCCATAAGGGTACCGGCAAATCGACTCATTTGATTTCTCCAAGCCAGTAATTCCTCGATTAAAAAACGGGTCAATCGGGTACAAGTGTCTAAAGTGGTCAGTAAAAAGGTGCTGACCGCGAGCAGTGCAAATTCCCCTCCCAATTGGATCGGGATGCCCACTGCGGAGAAGAATTTCGCCGCCCCAGCAGCAAAGATTCCAACTGGAGTTCCCCCCGCTTCCCGCTCACTCATAGTTAGGACCGCCACGCAACCCATGGCAAATACCGCCAGGACTCCCTCGACCAGCATCCCACCGTAACTGATCCTGCGTACATCACTTTCCTTGATGATTTGCTTCGATGTGGTTCCACTGGAAACAATGCTATGAAACCCACTGCAGGCTCCGCAGGCAACGGTGATGAAAAGAAAGGGCACTAACATACCGAGCTTTTCCGACTCCCAACTCATAAATACCGGCATTTGAATCCTTTCCCCCGAAAACATCATGCCCACAACGCCAAGAACTAAGATGGCATATAAAAATCCGGCACTTAGAAAATCACGGGGTTGGAGAAGTAAGCCAACGGGGAGAACAGCGGCGACGAAACAATACATCAGGGTGAACCAGATCCAAATTGATTTATCCAGTTCAACCATGGGGAAATAATGCCCAACTGCAAGTCCGGCAAAAGTTAGGGGGAAAAATAGAAGGGCAAGCTGTCCGAGGGAGAACCTTTTACTCCGCATCAAAATCCCAAAAATAATGGCCACCCCGATAAACCAACCCGACGCGGTGGCCACCGCTGGTTGCTTGGTAAAAGTATTGGCTGTCAGGTCAAGAAAGACCACGATCACATAGACCAAGGCAAGGATTACAAAAAGCATAAATATCTTCCCTACCCCCTCGCCTACCAAGCCCCGCATGGTATCTGCAATCGAACGTCCACCATTACGCACCGACATCAGAGTACTCCCAAAATCATGCACCCCACCGACTAAAATTGCCCCGATTAAAATCCACACCCAAGTGGGTCCCCAGCCAAAATACATCGCCGCTAAAATGGGCCCAACAATCGGCCCGGCACCCGCAATCGAGGAGAAGTGGTGACCAAACAAGACCGAGGCCCGCGTCGGGGCATAATCGACCCCATCTTCTTTTTCCACCGCCGGAGTCTTGGTACCATCATCCAGTTGGCAACGGCGGGATAAAAAGGAACCATATAATCGGTAGGCAAGGAAACAGATCAAACAACTGGAAAGAAGAATCGTAGGGAGCATAAAGCTTACTATTTAAAACTATTCCTTTTCTGGCAAGGCTTCATCTTATCCCGATAGAATGAAAACTCTTGTCTATACAGAATACATCGATCTTGCTTTTGACTGGTAGCCTTTTGATAATTGCCATATAATATTTTAATTATTGTTATAAGTTTGTGTTGATTCGTTTACATATTTTTTGGGCATCATGCTGTATTTTTTTAGTCGCTGCGGTACCCTGCTTTGGCTCCCTAAGCAATGGCCTAGTCGCTTGGTATCCACTGGATGGCAACGGATCAAACCTCGCCAACCCTCAATTCCACGGAACTCTGACTGGAGCCGTTCCCGCACCTGATCGATTTAACAAGCCCGGGAAGGCATTGCAATTCGACGGGGTGGACGATTACTTGCAATCATCTCACGACTCCGCCCTCTCCAATCATCAATTTTCCTATTCGCTCTGGGCAAAACCGACTGCCACATCCTCACTTCATGGTAGTCCATTGACCTTTCGGAGCAATGGGAAAGGTTTCAACCTCTACAAAAACCCTAACAACGCCTGGTCCTACTGGATCGGGAATGACGGATGGGTCATGTTTGGGGACCAAGCGATCTCCTTAACTTGGACCTTTCTTGGATTCACCCATGATGGAAGCTCCTTTAAAACTTATCAAAACGGAGCATTATTGAGCTCAAACAACGGATCACTCTCCCTCAATTCCTCCAGCCCGCTGCGCATTGGAGCCGGTAAAACGGAAGCAGCCCCGGACTATTTTTTCAAGGGCTTGATCGACGAGGTTAGAATTTATAACCGTGCATTATCCACAGCCGAAATGCTGGATCTTTATTTTCAGGGACGAATATTCTCAAATACCGGCCTCAGCATCAATGAAAATTCCTCACCTGGTACCATCGTGGGTCAATTTCATACCCATTCCCTTGACCTTCCCAGCACCTTTACCCTATCCGGACATACTTCCAATGCTCAACATGCAAACACTCACGGTGGAGCAAATGTATCCTTTCTGGTGGACGGCTCCTGGACCACTCCTGAATCCTTTTTTACCAACGCCAGTCAAGGGCAGGTATTGAATAAAACATTCACCACTTCTTCCCGACCCACACGACTGAAAATTATCGCTGCTTCAGACGATGCCTGGGGATACTGGAAGTTGTCGATCGACAATTCCGTCATTCTTGAGGATTCCAACGGAATAGCCGGAACTACATCTGGTAACAACCCCTACTGGGTGGATGGAAACCAGGATCACCAAATACCCGTTTTTCAAACCTACGACCTCCCTGCCCCGGGAGGATATTTCTCCCTCTCCAATGGAAACGGATCTATCCACAACTCTCACTTTTCCATCGATCAAAACGGTACTCTTTCCACCCTTTCCTCCTTCGATTATGAAGCCAACAATTCCCTCTCAGTACGCATTCAATTCATCGACGACCAAAACAATTCCATTTCCGAGGTCTTCTCCATCCAAGTTCTTGATTTAATTGAAGACCCTGATGGAGATGGTATTGAAAACCATATCGACTCGGATGATGACAACGACGGATTTTCTGATCTGGAAGAGCTTCAATCCGGAACGGATCCCTTGGATGCTGCCCTATTCCCAACCCTTACCCAAAACCTACTTGCCTGGTATCCCTTTGAAGGCAATGCCTCCGATCAATCCGGGAATAACCGTAATGGCATTTTGACCGGTAGTCCAACATATGCCGATGCCATACAGGGCCAGGCAATTAGTCTCGATGGGGTCGATGACTACATGGAAATCCCAAACGATTCCAGCCTGGATCCCCGTCGGGTTTTCAGCTACTCCTTTTGGTTTAAATCCATTTCCCAATCCAAGACTTGGACTCCTGTCCTTTACAAAGGTTCCCCTTCCGGGCAAAGAACTTATGCCTTTTGGCTTAATGAGGATGATAAGAGGCTTCATCCAGTCACCAGGGACTCATCCGGCCAGCAAGACGCGGATTCTTCAACCAATTTCTGGAATCATAACCGTTGGTACGCGATTGTGGTTTCGATGGATCGTAATACCGGTTTTCTAAAGCTTTATGTCGATGGTCTGTTGGTTACCAATACAAGTATTCCAAAATCGGATACTGTTTCCAATTCCAATGCCCTCAGGCTGGGCTGGACCAATGAAAACAATGACAACTATATCAAATTTAAGGGTCTCATCGATAACCTTCGTCTTTACAATCGGGTATTGTTTGCGGCCGATGTAAATCGATTATACACCCTTGAATCCGCCAGCCAGCCCACCAATACCGCACCTCATTCCTTAGCCCCCCTTCATGCCTTATCCTTTGCTGAAAACGCAGCATCTGGTTCCCTGATTGGAGAATTTAATGCCACGGATTTAGATGCTGGATCTTCTCTGACTTTTCAACTGATCAGCGGAGCCGGATCCGATCACAACTCCTTATTTTCTCTGGAATCCAATGGCAGTTTGAAAAACTTTGCGGTCTTTGATTTCGAGACCAATTCTTCGTCTTACTCCATTCGGGTTCAAGTCAGGGACGAATTCAATGCAACCTCGGAAGGGAACTTCACAATTTCCTTAACCGATCAATTCGAGGATTTAGATGGGGATGGTCAGGAAGATCATCTCGACAGCGACCGGGACGGGGATGGTCTGTCCAATTCAGATGAAATATCTCACGGATCAAATCCGGATGATCCGAATTCGACGGTAAATCTGCCTCCGCACAGCCTCGCGATTTCTCAGATTCAGTTTAATGAAAACCTTCCCGTTGGTAGTACCATTGCCAACCTCTCGGCAATTGATCCGAATCAGGACAACCTGAGCTTTTCATTTTTCTCTTTTTCACCCTTAGATTTAAATCCCATTCTTTGGCTCGATGCGGATGACCCAACTACCATTTCAACCTCTTCAGGTAAGATATCAGGATGGAATGATAAAAGTGGGGGCAATCACACCTACGCCCAGTCAAACCAACAACTTCGTCCTGTTTTACGACATAATAAAATCAATGGAAAACCGGCAGTAAAGTTTGATGGAAGTGATGATTTTCTCTCTCTGAATTCTCGTATGGGACTAGGTGCCAACCCAGCCTTGACCTTATCTGCAGTTCTGATCAATCAAGCCAATACCATGACCGATCAAAGAATTTTTCAACTGGGCGGATCGGATTTCAATACCATTGGAATAAGCACTGGATTTGAAGGTTGGGCGTGGCGATTTAACGGAGGAAATAAGCGATTCGGTAGTATTTCCAATCTTCAGACCCAAGTTGTAAGTTGGGTTCGATCAGCAGGCTCGAATTTTCAACAGTCTTCTTTTTATCTCAACGGAATCCAGCGGTCTTCGGTCGCTGGTTCCGGAACAGCTTATCCGACCAACACTTTGAATTTCTCGACTTTGGGGTCTGGATCGGGGACTGAGTCTAACAGTCCAACATTGGCATTCAATGGATTCCTTGGAGAATTCATCATCCTCAATTCTTCATCCAACAAAGCTAGGGAATCTATTGAAAATTATTTATCTCACAAGTGGGGACTTGGTGCCAGTTCACCATCCACCCCGGACGGATTTGTGCTTGAGGCAAATGGAACTCTGAAAACCTCCGCTTCCTTTGACTTCGAAAGCAACCAAAGTACCTACCCAATCTGGGTTCGGGCTACGGATGAGCAAAATCAATCCGTTGAAGGAAATTTCACTCTCAGCTTGGTTGATTTATTTGAAGACTTAGATGGAGACGGCACCGAAGACCACGCCGACACCGATGATGATGGCGATGGCTTTTCCGATGTGGCTGAACTTGCCTATGGTTCCGATCCAAGAGATCCAAACTCCGTGGCCAATGTCGCTCCCGACTCCCTCGAACTTAATGGCTCCACCATCCTCGAAAACCAAGCCCCAAACACCGTGGTCGGTCAGCTCACTGCCACCGATCCAGACGCCAGTGCCAACCTTAGCTTTTCCTTCGTCGATGGGAACGGATCCGATTACAATGACCTTTTTCAGATTCATCAAAACCAAATCCTTCGCTCCCTCCTACCCTTTGATTTCGAGACCAATGCCTCCACCTATCCCATCCGGGTCCGGGTAAGCGATCAGCACGGAGCGAAACTGGAACGAAATTTTGTTATTTCCCTGCTTAATCAAGTGGAAGATCTGGACGGGGATGGGATCGAGGACTATTTTGACCCCGATGATGACGGGGATGGATTTTCAGACTCGGCGGAGATTGCCTACGGCTCCAATCCTCGCGACCCGAACTCCGTGGCCAATGCCGCCCCCGATTCGCTCGAGCTTAATGGTTCCACCATCTTCGAAAACCAAGCCCCGCATACGGTGGTCGGTCAACTCACTGCCACCGATCCCGATGCCAATGCCACCCTCAGCTTCTCCTTCGTCGATGGGAACGGATCCAATCACAATGCCCTTTTTCAGATTCATCAAAACCAAAT
>DBVA01000192.1:6401-6845 GCA_002308735.1 Opitutia bacterium UBA1276
CGGGTAAGCGATCAGCACGGAGCGAAACTGGAACGAATTTTTCTTATTTCCCTGCTCAATCAAGTGGAAGACCTCGACGGGGACGGCACTGAGGACTATTTCGATCCCGATGATGATGGCGATGGATTTCCGGACTCGGTGGAGGTTACCTACGGCTCCGATCCTCGCGACCCTAATTCGGTTGCCAATGCCGCCCCCGACTCGCTCGAGCTTAATGGTTCCACCATCCTTGAAAACCAAGCCCCGAAAACCAAGGTCGGTCAGCTCATTGCCAGAGATCCCGATGCCAATGCCACCCTTACTTTTTCATTCGCTGATGGGAACGGTTCTAAGAATAATTCTCTTTTCAGTATCGATGCCAATGGTTCCCTGCTTACCCGTTTCCCTTTTGATTTCGAGACCAATGCCTCCACCTATCCCATCCGCGTCCGGGTAAGCGATCAG
>DBVA01000189.1:0-974 GCA_002308735.1 Opitutia bacterium UBA1276
CCCCAAATCCTGTAACAAATGCTGTCTTTATGCGGGAGATGAGAAAACGCTTCGCCCCTCTGGGTATTGGTTTTCCAGCCCCAACTCCAGCGATTTATCTCGGTACCATGGTGATGGGAACTGCCCCTGACTTGGTGCTCAAAAGTAGAAAAGTCGTTTCCCGCAAACTTATAGAGGCAGAATTCCCCTATGTCTTTTCTTCAATCTCCCCAGCACTGGATTCATTTTCATGAATCGATTCACTGATTAAATCGAATCATAGGCTTCACTACTTTAATTTCTATTTTAAGGATTTTTTTGCGGATATCTTTGTTTATTCTTGAACGAGACTGAAATTATAGTAGTCAAATCTTGTGCTGTGATGTGTAAATTGGCGTTTTTTAACATAAAAAAATACAGGCTTTTGTCTTTCCTATTTTTGGGGTCCCTTTTTGTTCGGGGTGAGGAAAGAGTTCGAGACATAGTTGTATACGGGGGTACTTCGGCTGGAATCACCGCGGCCGTTCAGGCCAAAAAAATGGGGAATTCTGTAGTTGTGGTTTCTCCGGATATTCATTTAGGCGGCCTTTCTTCGAGTGGTCTGGGATGGACAGATAGTGGAAAGAAAGAGGCTATTGGGGGACTTGCCCGCGAGTTTTACCATCGGGTCTGGCGACATTATCAAAGTGTAGATTCGTGGACTTGGCAGGCTATGGAAGATTATGGGAATCGAGGTCAGGGAACCCCAGCAATTGATGGTGCAAAAAGAACGATGTGGATCTTTGAACCCCATGTATCAGAAGAGATCTTTGAAACTTGGGTTAAGGAGCACGATCTGGATGTCATTAGAAACGAGTGGTTAGACCGGGAGAGGGGGGTGGAGATTAGTAATGGTGTAATTCGGGCCATTACTACCTTGTCCGGGAATCGCTATGAAGGTAAAATGTTTTTGGATTGTACTTACGAAGGAGACTTAATGGCTGCTGCAGGGGGCT
>DBVA01000189.1:1284-1642 GCA_002308735.1 Opitutia bacterium UBA1276
CTCTTATTTTGTTGGTCGGGAAGCCAATTCAGTCTACGGGGAGACCCTCAGCGGAGTTCAAACACGAGCAGCCCGGTCCCACCAGTTTAAAGGAAAAATTGACCCTTTTGTCATCGAGGGTGATCCGAGTAGTGGCTTGCTTGCCCGAATAAGCGATCAGCCCCCGGGAGTGGAAGGAACTGGAGATACGAAAATGCAGGCCTATAATTTTCGTCTTTGTTTGACTCAAGTCGAAGAGAATAGGCGACCTTTTCCAAAACCAGAAAAATATGATCCTCTTCAATATGAGTTATTACTCCGAACCTTATTGAAAGGCTCGACTCATGTTTTCGGCAAATTCGATCCGATTCCAAATGCT
>DBVA01000189.1:1941-4942 GCA_002308735.1 Opitutia bacterium UBA1276
AAATTCGATCCGATTCCAAATGCTAAGACCGATACCAACAATCATGGTCCATTCAGCACCGATAATATTGGTATGAACTACGCCTATCCAGAAGCATCCTATGATGAGCGGGATCGTATTATCGCGGAGCATGAAACTTATCAAAAAGGCTATTTTTACTTCTTGTGTAATGATCCACGAGTGCCCGAAGAAATTCGTTCCAAAATGTCCAGTTGGGGATTGGCCAAGGATGAATTTGAGGATCAAGGGAATTGGCCCCATCAAATTTATGTTCGAGAAGCGCGAAGGATGGTGAGTGACTTTGTGACAACGGAGCACCACTTGAGAGGGTTGAAGGAAACTCCCCATTCTGTGGGCATGGGCTCCTACACCATGGATTCCCATAATGTGCAACGTTATGTTGCCACTGATACGAGCGGGAAACCCTATGTCTTGAATGAAGGGGATGTCCAAGTCGACCCGGGAGGTCCCTACCAGATTTCTTACAAGTCTCTGATTCCTAAAGAGGAGGAATGTAAAAACTTGTTAGTCCCAGTTTGTTTGTCCTCCTCTCATATCGCATTTGGCTCGGTGCGGATGGAACCGGTTTTTATGATCCTTGCTCATTCTGCAGCCACGGCGGCTTCCCTGGCGATTGAAGATGGAGTCATCGTTCAACGGGTTTCCTACGAAAAGCTAAAGAATAAATTATTGGATGACGGTCAAGTTTTGGCATTAGAAAAGAATGATTTCATTGCCAGTGGCCAAGGAATTGACCCGCAAACTTTATCCGGAGTGGTGGTGGAGGGTGAGCAAGTTAATCTTCTTGGAGACTGGACGAAAAGTTCATCTTTAAGACCTTTTGTGGGAGATGGCTATTTTCATGATGGGAATGGAGGGAAGGGGATGAGGAAGGCGGAATTTCCATTTTTGACTGATAGAAATGGTCTTCATGAATTACGAATCTCGTATATTCCCTCCGGGAATCGTGCCGGTAAGGTTAAATATCTGGTGGAAGATGAAAAGGGGCTCGAAGAAATTCTTGTAGACCAAAGAAAAAAAGGAAGCGTGGAGAAAATTTGGCATTCTTTAGGTTCTTTTGATTTCTTGAAAGGAAAGTCCTACAAAGTTTCTCTTCAAAATGATGATACGGAGGGCTATGTCGTGGTAGATGCTCTGCAGGTCATTCCCTTGAATTAAAAAACGTTTCAGAATGGGTTACCTCCTTCGATTTTTGAAGTTCAAGAGCATCAAAAAATAGAATCAACCGCAGACAAATTTCTCAGTGTTTTCAATTTATTTTTCTTGCATCGCCCCGTTCATGGAAGAATAAATTTAGTAAAAAATATTATGAAATCAAGCTCTACCAAAACTTTTCACTATTCACGCCGTACCTTCATTGGAGCTGCGGCGGCCTCCGCCTTTTCTTTTCAATTCCTGCCCTCCAGGGTATTTGGAGCCAATGAAAGGCTTCAAGTCGCTGGTATTGGAGTAGGAGGAAAAGGGAAGGGTGATTTTGATGGATTAGCGATGCATGGGGATGTAGTCGCCGCTTGTGACATTGATTCCCGTCGTCTGGATGTTGCGGTTCGAAAACATGTGGATGCAGTTAAATTCAGTGACTTTAGGGAAATGTTGAGCCAACTGGGAGATAAAATTGATGCCCTCACGGTGAGCACTGCCGATCATTCCCATGCTCCAGCTGCGATGATGGCCATGAGGCAGGGCATTCATGTTTATGTCCAAAAACCCCTCACTCATACGGTGTGGGAAGCTCGACAGCTTGCTTTAATTGCTCGGAAGAAAAAGGTTTGTACACAAATGGGTAATCAAGGTACCGCTTCGGACGGGATTCGGGAGGGTGCTGAATATATCCAGGCTGGAGGTATTGGCAGAGTAAAGGAAATCCATGCTTGGACCAACCGTCCTGTATGGCCACAGGCTCCAGAGATTATCGCACGACCCGCTGAAAAGATGGATGTGCCTTCCCATTTGGATTGGGATTCCTTTATCGGACCGGCCCCGATGAGACCTTATCATTCCTGTTACACGCCTTTCAAATGGCGTGGTTGGTTGGATTACGGGACGGGTGCTTTGGGCGACATGGCTTGTCATACGACAAACTTGGCATTTATGGGTTGTGGCCTTACCCAGCCAACCAAAATTGAATCGGTGAATACGGGACCGATCAACGATGAAACTTTTCCCTCTTGGGCAACGGTGCAAATGCATTTCCCTAAGACAGAAATGGGAGGAGCGATCAAATTCCATTGGTACGAAGGTAAAATTGGAAATAATGGAAAAGATAATAAGGGAATTAAAAATTTACCGCCGATGGACTATTTTCATGGAGAAACCCCTAAAAACAGTGGCCTTTTGTTAATTGGAACGGATGGAACGGTCTATTCTCCCAATGATTATGGTTCCGATTGGAAAGTTTTTAAAGATGGAAAGTGGTACCAAAAGGATGAGGTGGAAAAACCATCACCAACTTTACCCAGAAATGGACAAGGTGATAACGGAATGAAAGAAGAGCTCGTCAAGGCGATTCGGGAAAATGATCCTAAAATTGCAATGTCCAACTTTGATTACGCTGGAAATATGACGGAGTCCATTCTTCTCGGAAATGTTGCCATGCAGGCGGGTGGGAAATTTACCTGGGATGCGGAGAATTTAAAAACCAACCGGGCCGACACCGATCAATTGATAAGCAAAGTGTATCGTGCCGGTTGGGAAGTAGATCCTGCATAATAAGAAACTGCTCCTATGATTTCGGATTAGGCATTCTTTTCCCTCTTGGGAAGGAAAGTTTCTTCAAAATCTGGTTTTTAATGGCTTTGGCATTGAACCTTCTTTTGATAAAGGGCAATGTCCTTCGACCCTTATGAAGTATCCTTACTTTTGCGTTAATGCTTTTTCCAAGAATTCATACTCCGGAAACCCTGCTGGAGTATGTATTTTGCAGGAGTGGTTGTCGACTGATGAGTTACAGAAAATGGCAACCCAAGTTCATCTGCCCGAA
>DBVA01000189.1:5309-32243 GCA_002308735.1 Opitutia bacterium UBA1276
GTAGAGATTGATCTTTGCGGACATGCCGCCTTAGCTGCCGCTCACGTACTATACCAAGAGGGATTCGCAAGTGATAAAGATGCCATCACTTTTTCAAGTTCGGCGGGAAATTTAAAGGCACAAAAAAGAGGAAAACAATCCGTTGCCCTGGAAATGCCTGCTCTTTCCTACCGAAAATCCTCGATTTCACCCCTATTGGTAGAAGGTTTGGGCTCTTATCCTGATCAGGTTTATGTGGGAATGGACTGCCTGTGCGTTTTCTCGGAGGAGGAGAGGATTGAGGCCTTAAATCCAGACTTCCGGATTCTTTCAGGAATCAGGAATTGTCGTGGAATTATTGTAACTGCTCAAACTGAAAACGCCGGATATGATTTCATCTCCAGGTTTTTTTGTCCTCGTGTAGGTATAGACGAGGATCAAGTTACAGGATCTTCTCATTGTATGCTGGCTCCCTATTGGGCCAGCAAACTAAAAAAGAATAGTTTGACCGGTTGGCAAGCCTCCTCGCGGGGCGGAGAAGTACATTGTGAGCTCAAGGGGGACCGAGTCGTTCTAATCGGAAAGTCCGAGACCTTTCTTCGGGGAGAAGTAGAGTTTTGAAATTTTTTCATCTCCGAATTTCCATCCGTTTGCTGGTTATCCCAGTTGTACTGATACTTTCCATTTGTCAAACGGGATGCGTTCGAAAGATTGACCCTAAAAAAGCAGATGAAGAAGTACGTAAACTGCTGGAGGATGTTCCAGGTTTTGACTGGGAACCAAGTGAAGAATCACGATTGGTTTTCCCAGAAAGGGATACTCTTCCGGTTCCTCCCATGGATGATAACATCTCTCGGGAAATTACCCTGAGGATACAAAAGGATGATGCCTATGAGGATGGAAATGAATCAAGCATTCTGGAAAACCGGCAGTGGAGGAAATCCTTACCAGTCGATGCCAATGGCTCGGTTCTCCTAGATCTGGAAACATCGATGGAATTGGCCCTGCTCCATTCGAGGGAATTTCAGCAACAGAAGGAGGCTTTATACCTGTCGGCTCTGGATGTGACTTATGAAAGATTTCAGCTTGGGCCGGTTCCATTTGCTGGAGTTTCGGGGCAAGTAAGTCAGGAAGTTGATGAGGATGCATCTGATTTTCAATCGAGAGCAAAAGCGGGCTTTCGTGGAATTGCAGGAAAAGGAACCACGTGGGTAGCTTCGCTTGCAAATCGCTTGAGTATCGAACTGAGTGGGGGAGATGTTGAGGTTGGCGGATCTCTGGCTAACCTTACCATAACCCAGCCTTTACTTCGTGGGGCAAGTCGAAGAATTTATTTGGAACAACTGACTCAGAGTGAGCGAACTTTACTAGCCGACGCCCGAAGCTTGGAGCAGTTTAGGCAAGGCTTTTTTCTAAATGTTGTCTTAGGTTCCAACCCGGCAGGTAGCGTTGGGACTAAGCGTGGTATTTCACCAATTTCTCCTCCCTCGACTGGGGTTTCGGGATTTCTTGGTTTGGTTCAAGAACTGCAAAGGATTCGAAACCAGGAAGCGAATGTGGCCAAACTTAACGATAGCCTTTTACAATTGGAGGCGGCATTTGAAGCGGGCCGGATTGGCAACCGCTTACAGGTGGATCAAGCACGGCAGGCACTTTTTAACGGACAAAGCAGACTGTTGGCCGCGAAATCATCCTTTGCCAATCGATTGGACGGTTATAAGATGTTTCTCGGGCTTCCACCGGATTTATCGATGCGGGTAATGGATGATTATATTGAAAGCTTTAGGCTTACAGATTCAGAACTTGTTGAATTGCAGGAGGAGGTGAATCAGATTTTGTCCGCGACTAGAAACTCGGAGGAAGTGAGTACCCGCGAATCTTTGCTGACATCTTTGAACCGAATAAAGGGGATGCGGGTGAGGACCCAACGAAGCATGAAAAGCCTGAGGCAAGATTTATCGAAATTCCAGCAGGTGTTACCTCTGAGAAAGAATGGCTTTGCCAGTTTGCGAAAACGATCTGATTTAAAAGAGCTAGGGATGAGGGAGGAAGCTTTTCGAGATCAGGATCTCGATGGTTTATTGGAAGAACTAAACTCTACGATTGAAGGGGTGAGTACCTCCCTGTTGGTTTTTTATCAAAATCTTGAACAATGGGAAAATGAATTGGAGTCGTTGCCCTTGGAAATGGCCCGGGGTAGGTTTTCCCTTTTGCTGAATGGATTCTCGGGCACCTTGTTAGAGCTCTCCTTGGTTAAGGCATCTGCACGCTTGGAATCGATTATTATGGAAGAAATAATGATTTCTCCAAAAGATTCAGTTGGAATTGCAGCTTCTTACCGGATGGACTGGAAAAATCATCGGGCTTCATTAGTCGATGTCTGGAGAAAGGCTGACCTGGCTAAGGAAGACCTCAAAACTGACCTTGATTTGGTTCTATCCGGTGATTTGGGTTCTGATTCGATGGGTGCTGGTCAATTCGAATCGGATGAAAGCCGGTTACGCGTTGGTATAGAATTGGATACACCTCTGTCCAAAGTTAAGGAAAGAAACCGTTATAAAGCATCCCTACTTCGCTACCAACAGGCTCGCAGGTCCTATTTGGCTTTTGAAGATAGTGTTTTAAGGGCGTTTCGGGAGCACCAGCGGTTATCAAAATTATTTCAGCTTAATTTTGAATTAAGTCGAGCGGCGGTTCGCGGGGCAATCGCTCAGGTTGACCTAGCCCGAATGAGATTGGATGAGCCACCACAACCCGGTCGAAATGCTCAGTTTGGAGCGACCACTGCCAGAGATTTGGTCAATGCACTGAACGATCTTTTGGATGCCAGTAATAGTTTTGTTGAGGTGTGGATCGGGTATGAAGCGATGAGAATGAGGTATGCTTATGACTTGGGCACTATGCAATTATCCGAGCAGGGTATATGGGTGGGCACTTCTCAATAGAGTAAAGCCAATAATCAAGTCCTAACTTGCTCTTCTTGGGCTATTAAATACCATTAATACGATGTTTTCATATTCCAGAAATCGAGGTTTTGTATCGACCAAGGCACTCACTGCCCTAGCAGGTGCCGGTGCTTTGTCCTTGCTCTGGTGGATGACTGGTTCCGAAGATTCGCTGGATCTTGAAATCCAGCCTCTCTTTGAAGAAGTCACGGGTAGTGATTTTGTTCTGGAATTTGTGGAACCTGGTGAAATTGAAAGTGCGGAAAATGTGGAGATCAAAAGTGAGGTGAGAAGTCGAACTTCCGCCGGAACTGCAATCCTGGAAATTGTTCCAGAAGGAACGCTTGTTGAGGAAGGTGACTTTCTTGTCAGGCTTGATGACGCTTCTCTGCAAAAAGACATGTTGCGTCAAAGAATTGCTGTCCACCAAGCGAAGGCGAGCCTGGTCAAGGCCACGGCGGATGTGGAGGCGGCCAAACTGGCCTTGCAGGAGTATCTTTCTGGATCTTTTCGTGAAAATGAAGAACAGCTTGAGAGTTCGGAGTTCGTTGCCAAAGAAAATTTAAGAAGGGCCGAAGAGTATCTGGTTTACAGCAAGAAATTGGCAACAAAGGGTTATGTGTCAGAAACTCAACTGGAAGCGGATCAATTCGCGGTTGAAAAAGCGAGAAAGGAGCTTGATTTAGCCCAGACTAAATTAGAAGTACTTCGTATTCATTCCAGGAAAGCGAAGGTAAATGATTTAAACGCTTCAATTCTAACCGCCGAGGCACGATTGCAATCGGCTGAAAATTCCTACCAATTGGAGAAAACACAGGAAAGTGAAATTGAAGAACAAATTGAAAAATGCATGATTCACTCACCTTCTGCTGGTGAGGTGACTTATGCAAATAACACAAAATCTGGTTCTTCCGATGCAATCTTGATTGAAGAGGGAAAACAAGTCCGGGAAAACCAAACCATTATTCGATTGCCCAACGCATCTCGATTGCGAGTTCGTGCCAAAGTAAATGAAAATAGAGTCGAACAAGTTCGACCTGGAATGGAATGTACCATACTCATCGATGCAATGCGTGATCTTGAACTAAACGGTACCGTTGAATCGGTGAGCGAATACCCTCTGCCTTCGGTCAGTCGGTACACGTCGCACATTAAAGAGTACTCTACTGAGATTGTGATTAATCAGCCACCATCTGGGGTACGAACAGGTATGACTGCTAAAGTTACCATCAAATCAGAATTTATAGAAAATACCTTGCAGATACCCCTCACTGCTATTTTTAGAGAAGAAGGGAAATCCTTTTGCCTAGTTGGTGGAGAAGATAACGCTTTGGAATTACGAAAAATTGATTTGGGTTCTCATAATATGACTAGAGCAGTGGTTCTTGAAGGGTTGAAGGTGGGCGAACGAGTTGTGCTTAATCCCGACCACTTCCGCGAAAAGCTTGAGCTTACAAAGCCAAAGGCATTGGCTCAAAAATAAGGTCCTCTTCAAACACTTAAATTGCATGGGTTCCGAACTTTCTTCATGAAGCTTGCCTTCAGCGTTCGTTCGCTCTCCAAAGTTTATCAAATGGGGGAGGAGAAAGTAGTCGCTCTTGATGGTGTTAACTTAGAAGTTCCAGAGGGAGACTATGTGGCGATCATGGGGCCATCCGGGTCTGGAAAAAGCACATTACTTAACCTATTAGGTTGTTTGGATCACCCGACTTCCGGGAAGTATGAATTATCCCAAACTGCCGTTGAAGTTCTGAACGATCAGGAACTGTCCTCCTTGCGGGCGAAATCAATTGGTTTTATCTTTCAGTCTTACAATTTGATTCCTTATTTGTCCGTTCTTGAAAATATTGCTTTGCCGGCAAGTTATCAGAAAGATTCTCAGCTGACTCTTGAAGAAACCAAACTTTTAGCCAATCGGGTAGGCCTCGAGGATCGCTACGAACATCGTCCTTTACAATTATCAGGCGGGCAACAGCAGCGAGTCGGGATTGCCCGTTCTCTAGCCAATAACCCCGCTTTCATCCTTGCGGATGAACCCACTGGTAACCTTGATTCCAAAACGACCGAAGAGATCCTTGCCTTATTGGATGAGTTTAATGGCAACGGGAAAACAATTGTCTTGGTAACCCATGAAGAAGCAGTGGCTGCTCGTGCAAATCGGGTGATCCGAATGCTAGATGGTAAGATTGTGAGTGATCAGCGTTCAAAGCAGCCGAACTCTGTTTCAAAGAAAGAGCTGGTTTCCATGGATGGGAAGGGTACCTCCTCAATGAGCCATCTTCAAAGATCTTTAAGGAATCTTTGGAAAAGTGCCTTTCAGAGTATTGTTACTCACCCTCTGCGATCTTTGCTCACAGGCTTGGGAGTTTTTATTGGAGTGGTCAGCGTGGTTTGGCTTCTTGCGATAGGTGAAGGGATTGCAGCCCAGGCCGAGGGTGAGATCATGGAACTAGGGGCCAACAATTTGATTGTTTCCAGTAAAAAACCCCCTGAAGAAGAGAGATCGAGCAGGGGCGCCTATTTCTATTCTTATGGTTTGACGGAAAATGATTATCACAAGATTTCAAAAACCGTCCCGCATATATTAGCAGCTTATCCAACCCGAGAGCTTGATCGGAGAAGGGTTTTTACAAAAGATGGTTCCCAGCGGGCTGAACTACTTGGGTGCCTACCAAATTATCGTGCTCTTCATGATCTGGCTTTAACCAAGGGCCGATTCATTAGTGGAGAAGATAACCGAGATGAATCTGAGGTTTGTGTGCTGGCCAGCAGCCTGGCCCGAACCCTTTTTCCCTTTGGAGATTCGCTTGGGAAGCCAGTAAATATTGGAGGTAATTTGTACACGGTCGTCGGTGAGGTCGCTCCTAGAACAAATTTAAAGGATGTGGGTGAGCTTGGCTTTAAGGAACTATTTGAAGACAATGTTTATCTGCCTCTAGCCACTCACTGGGCAAAGATTTTCGACTATTACTATCGTGGCTATGATGGCAGTCATTTAATTTCTAAACTCATCTTAACGATCGATGAGCAAAGTAAGTTGATCACGGTTGCTCAAATGATCCGAGATCTTTTACAAAAAGACCACGGGATGGAAGATTATCAGGTAACGGTGCCACTCGAATTAATGGAACAGGCAGAAAGAGCCAAAATGACTTTTGTTGCCTTAATGGGCTTAGTCGCTGGTATTTCACTTTTTGTGGGCGGGGTTGGGATTATGAATATTATGTTAGCTACGGTGACTGAGCGAACCCGGGAGATTGGAATCCGAAGAGCTATTGGAGCAAGACAAAGGGATGTAATTTTTCAGTTCCTCGTGGAAACCGTAGTGCTGACAGGAATGGGTGGATTGGCTGGGATTTTAGTGGGTCTTCTTTGTGAGCCTGCCTATCGGACTATACTTGAATTTATGGAAAAGCTCGCACCCACTCTTTACCAATCATTGCCGCCTTCGATGCAGGATATGACTCCGGTGATGGTCCCCTGGGCTTTACCGCTTGTTTTCTGCGTAGCCGTACTTACTGGTATAGTTTTTGGGCTTTATCCAGCACGAAAAGCTGCCCAGATGGACCCAGTTGAAGCGTTAAGACATGCCGCTTAATTTTTATCCAATGTAAAAAACCATGGGCTATGTCTAGTCACGCAATGAGGGTGCGATCCCTCCTTTGCTTTAGAACGGGTCGAAGGAACCTTTTATAGCTCTCTTCTCCAATTGAGGTAAAACGGGGGTCGGTGGTAGCAGGCCAAGGACCACCATGATGGGTTGCTCTGCCAGGAACTACACCCGGAGGGAATCCATTGTGAAGCAAACGGCCCACTTTCGCACCTAAAACTGGAAAGAGTTGAGAGGCTAGCTCATGGTCGCTTGCATCGGAGTGAATCGATGCGGTTAGGCTACCCTCGAGAGAATTTGCGATAGTAAGCAATTCATCTTCGTCTCTTACGATAACCAAGATAGAGCTGGGACCAAATGCTTCAGTACGAAGCTCGGGGTTCTCCAGAAAGTCAGATCCTTTCATTTTAAAAATCTGAATGATTCCAGGATTTAAAACCTTGATTTTACTAGGATCAGAACTGGATAGTAGGTGGATTTTATTTCTGAGACTCCTACAGGTTTCGATATAGTTCTGTTGAATTTCTTCACTCAGCATGGGTAATACTTCTGCTTGTGAAGTCGCCCTTTCCAAGTTCCTGATGAATTCTTCGCTCATTGATGTTTCAAGTACGAACATAGCCCCGGGTTTTGTGCACATTTGCCCGGCAAATAAGTTTACGGCCCGTAAGAAATCATCTGCCAGTTTTGGAATATTTTCTCTTACCACTCCGGGTAGAATAAAGAGTGGATTCAGGCTGCCCATTTCTCCATAAAATGGAATCGGTTTCTTTCTTTTCTGGCATGCTTCCTGCAAAGATTTACCCCCGGTTAAAGATCCGGTAAAGGCCACTGACTTGGTGTGCTTGTGTCTGACCAATGTTTGTGCAACTGCGTTCTTTTTTCCATGAAGTAAGCAAAAACAATGCTTAGGCGATTGAGTTTTTTCAATAGCTTGAGCAACTGCATCTGCCAAGATCTCACAGGTTTTGGTGTGCCCAGGGTGGGACTTTACTACCACTGGGCAGCCTACCATTAATGCGGATATAGTATCGGTGCCGACCACTGAAATAGCGAAGGGGAAATTGCATGCACCAATAACCACCACGGGTCCAACTGGAAGCATTTCAATTTCGTAGGTAATATCCTTGGGCTTCACATTGTCACTGAAATTCCCCCAAATGTTTTGTTCGCACAACTTTGCGAATCTTTCAATTTCGGAAATGGTACGGTTGAATTCCATCGTAAGCCGTACTTCACCTAGGGAAGTTTCCTGATTAGCAATAGAGATAATGGTATCCTTGTGCATGCATAATTCTTTTCGGATTTCGAAAAGAAGCAGGGCCCGTTTACTACTTGGTAAGCTACGGAAGCGAGGAAAACTTTCCACCGCATGGTTCATGGCCTGATTTATCTGTTCAGGCGATGCGTCAGGAGTAGGCACAGTTTCAACCAGCAAAACTCACAAATACATACTGTCGTAGATGTCAGCAATTTTGCGTATCGCCAAGGCATAAGCAGCAGTCCTTCGATTGTTGATCTTAGGGTTTTCGACTTCTTGTGCTTTGATTTCGTTGTATGCTTCTCTCATGGTATCTTCTAAACCAGAACGCACTAAATTGATTTCACTCGGACCTTCAAGAAGTTTTTCTTTTGCATTTGAATTCAATGTTTTTCCAATGGCACTCTCAATCAATTCAATGACCCGTTCATTCTGGGCTTCTGCAAACCTTCGATCCATTCGGCCAAACTGAACATGGGACAGGTTTTTCAACCACTCAAAATAGGAAACCGTAACCCCACCCGCATTGAGGTATGTATCGGGTATAAGAAAAATACCCCGTTCCTGAATGATTTGATCAGCTTCGTAGGTAAGAGGACCATTGGCTGCTTCTGCTAACACATTACACTGTAAACGAGCAGCATTTTCCTGAGTAATCACACCCTCCATGGCAGCTGGAATTAATACATCACAGGGATGTTCCAAAAGATTTTCACCCTCCTTGATAAATTTCGAGTTGGGGAAGCCCTTCACTTTCCCATTTTCTTGCTTATATCGATATACAGATTCCACATTCATTCCGCTTTCCGATAAGATCGCACCGTCCCTTTCCAGAATTCCAATGATTTTGGCCCCATCTTCTTCTTCCAGAAATTTAGCGGCATGATAGCCTACATTTCCCAAGCCTTGGATGATAATCTTTTTTCCATCGAGTTTTCCTTCCAGTCCTGCCTTCTTGACATCATCCGGATTTCGAAAAAATTCTTTGAGTCCATATTGTACCCCTCTGCCTGTTGCCTCCACCCGCCCTTGTACCCCTCCAAAGTGCACTGGTTTACCGGTGACGCAACCTTGGGCATTGATATCGGAAGGGTGTAATCTTTGGTATTCGTCGGCAATCCAGGACATTGTTCTTTGCCCTGTACCCATATCCGGAGCCGGGACATTTAATCCAGGACCTAGAAATCCTCTCTTGTCCAATTCCTGAGCAAAACGACGAGTGATGTGTTCTAGCTCTTCCAGAGAATACTTCTTTGGGTCAATTTTAAGTGCCCCTTTGGAACCGGCATAAGGAACATTCACAATGGAGCACTTGTAAGTCATTAAAGCAGCAAGAGCTTCGACTTCCTGTTGGTCAGCAAAGGTAGCATAACGAATTCCGCCTTTTGCGGGTAGAACATGTTCACTATGTGTGGCTCGCCAACCCGTGAATATTTCGTAACCGCCACGTAGTTCAACCCCGAACTTCATTTCACAAATCGCATTACAAGTCCGAATCTGCCGGGCCAAGCCCTTAGGTAAATCCATCGCACTTGCGGCTCGGTTAAAGTACAAGTCTACACTTTCAAGAAAGGAAGTTGGTTTTGATTGCATATCTATTTTTTGATGGAAAAAACTTCGTCTTTCAAACTTTTAGCTCATTGGGCAAAAATAAGATTATAAAAAAAGCCCGCAGCTGCGGGCTTTTCTTTTAAACATCTAAAGTTTTGAATTTACCAGTTTGATTGGCGAGGCGGACGCTCTTCACGAGGTCGAGCTTCGTTCACTTTCAAAGCTCTTCCGGCAAGGTCACTGCCATTCATCGCTTCAATCGCTTGGTTAGCTTCGTCGTCGTTATTCATGGTGACAAAACCAAAGCCTTTAGAACGACCGGAAGTCCGGTCTGAGATGATAGATGCTTTTTCAACGCTTCCATAAGCGCCAAAAGCATCCGCTAAGTCTTGGTCACTGGTCGACCAAGGTAGATTACCTACATATATTTCCATTTTAATTTTAATCTTTTGTTATACCGAATCGCTTAATTTCATTTTAGTTAATCGAAAACTGAAAATCCAATAAACGAAAAAAAGAAGCATGTAAGATTTTCAATAAAAGATCAATGACAAAGCAACGGAGTTTAATCCTCGGCGGACATGCCTCCAAGTCAAACTTTTTACTGGCATAAACTTGACCAGAATGGAAATAGAAGAGAAAGACAGGCTATTTTTTGTATAAAAGAGAATCTATCTTTTTAAGAAAATAAAATTGTCAGCAAAAGGTTACAATTAAGGTGAAAGATCGAAACCTTGATTTATTATAAAATGTTTATAGGCGTGTAAATCCTTTCAATATTCCAGTTCAAAAATACAGAACATTATGGAAATTGATAAAATAGATTGGGCGTGGATTGGGCAATCCACGCCCTTTTTTTGGTTCAGGTTCAATCTTGTTTACTTTAAGCTTCTCGCTTTAATTTAAATCTGCCTATAAAAGTTTTTTTTATGATTACAATTTCAGAACTTAAGCAAATCGATGAGAATGCTTTAAATGGGATCAATGAATTACTACCTCAATTATCCTCTTCCGCATCTCATTTATCCCCTGAAAGGCTTCGGGGTTTAATCGAATCTCCAAGCACTCTCATTTTGGTTGCAAAAAACGAAAGTCAGGAAATTTTTGGAATGCTCAGCCTTGTTGTGGTTGAGATTCCTACTGGGACTAAGTGTTGGATTGAAGATGTAGTGGTCGATACCAAGGCAAGGGGGCAAGGATTGGGCAAGGCATTGATGAAACATGCACATGATCATGCCATCTCTATCGGAGCAAAATGCGTAGACTTAACCTCGCGAGCCAGTCGGAAAGAAGCCAACCAACTTTACCAATCTCTGGATTATCACAAAAGAGATACCAATGTTTACAGATTCCAGATTCCTTGATTCATTTGATTCTTACTTTTTTAACCAAATAAAAAATTTTCATGGTAGCTTCTAATTTTTTACTCTCCTTCATCTTATTTTTCCAGGTACAGATGGAGTCGATTCGTCAAAGCGGGTTTTACCAACTAGTAGAAAAAAAGTACCCAACTTTAGCCGCTAATTTAAATCAGTTTGAGACCGAAGATGAAGAAATGGTGCGATTTCAAAAGCTGACCGGGTTAAAAGCTGAAGATATCCTCGCATTTGAATTGAATGCTGAAGCTTTTGAAGGAATTGAAGAAAAAGAAAACCCGAAGTTAGGTTCTGATTTCGATTTCTTTTTGACCGCAAAAATAAAAGGAAAAATCAATTCTAAAGCCTTAATATCCTATCTGCTTGAAAGCCTGGAAAAAGAGGAAGGACTTGAAGCTCGAGAAAAAGTTGAAAAAAGCAGAATTATTAAAGGAAATATTTCAACCCTTTTGCTGCCTGCAGAATTATTAAATCCAAAAACCGAGGTTGATACCGATCTACTCGTTGGATTTGTGGAAGGAAAAAAGAATTCAAGGGTTATGTTTGGTCCTCCGAAACAAGTCGAAGAAGCATTGTCTGGAATTGAAAAAGAGGCATTGATGAAAATCCTTGATTCGATGGCACCCAATCGCCAACTCACTTTTGCCATCAAGATAGATCCCAATTTCTGGAATCGTCCCGAGTTTTCTGCTAATCAACAAAATCCACTTCTGGCCGGTTTTTCGAACTCGATGAAGGGGATCAGAGAGATTGGTCTTTCACTAAGTTTCCTTGATGCATCCCTCGGAGTAGAAGTCTGCGTACATTGCCAAGACACCCAGTCTGCGCTTGGTCTTTGGACGGTGGCTCAGGGAGGACTGGGTATGGCTCAGATTTCAATGAATCAGGAAGGTGGACCCCGACTACCCGGAATCGTTACCCGGATTAAAACGGAAGCAATCGAAAAAAATGTCTTTGTTCGGGTGGAGGTTCTGCCCTCGGACCTCGATGAACTGGTACCCTCATTCAATGTACCACCTACGAATCAGCATAATATAAAAGAGGAGAATTTAAAGAGTTCCCAGTGAGCTTGTCTTTTTCAATATGCGGAAATTCTAGGTCTGCCTCGCAATAAGGAAGCGGCCTATTTGAATGAGTTTTAGAGTGTTTTCTGTAACCACTGTAAGAATTTTAATTACACTTTACGAATGCTCTATGCTTTTCCATTAAAAGTTACTTTATTGATGGCATTCTGAAGTTTTTACAACTTTTGTGTCCTAAGCAAGATAGCTCTGGATATGAGCTTTCATCAATTCAAACCCTTAATTGTTTAGAAACGCCCAAAAGGAGACAAAGCCATGATGAAAGTTAACGATTTCCAAAAATATGAAGTAACCCTTATGATTTCTTATGAAGATTATTTCCGCCTAATTTACGAATCCAAGTATCTATTGGAGGCCCGGCTCGGGACAGATCGGATGTTTATTGCCAGGAAAGCCATTTACGGGAATAATCGTAGGAAAGCGGTTCAAAAGGCTGTACAATGGTTCTGGAAAGATTTTAAGGGAGTTCTAGGCCCAGCTCACAAAGTTATGACTATCAATGATCCATTTGAAGAGGTTGCTTATGATGAAGGCTTTGCTTGCAATGATTTGGCAAATAAATATTTGGATGGCGACACCATTGAGAGACTCTTGGCTCAAGCAGATGGAGATCTTGCCTGTGACGATAGTACTGGTTCTGAAAATCATCCTCCGAATAGCGTCAAAAGAATTAAAAGAAGGCGCAAAGAAAACATTCTTCTGGCACCCCGCTTGTTTCAAACTCCGGGGGGTACTATTTATTACAAAATGACCGAGCCTGCTATTGGAAAAGGTTGTCGGGCAAAGACGAAAACAGTTCGACTTTCCTCTAAAAGTTTAGAAAAAGCCTTGAAAGAAGTGGATCGCAGGGGTTTGAATAAATTTGAGAATTTTGGTGCGATGAACAAGATAAAAAAAGCTAACACCCGCTTGTCAAAACAGGCCGCTTAATTGTTTTTCCGATGTCGATTCGACCTGATGACCGATCTGCAGAATTGGTTCAATTAATGATGAAATATCAGCGTCGATTGTTTGCTTACATTCATACTCTGGTGCCCTACAGAAGCGATGCAGAAGACATTCTACAGGAAACGAGCCTCACCATTTGCGAAAAGTTTAAAGATTTTGAGATTGGTACCAATTTTTACTCTTGGGCTTGTCAGATCGCCTACTGGAAAGTACGGGCAGCTCGAAAGAAATTTGCAATGGCTAAGGTCGTATTTAACCAAGAGGTAATGGATGTAATTTCTCAAACTCGAGGGCAAATGGAAGAGGAACTCGATTACAGGCATCAAGCTCTTGGGAAGTGCTTAAATAAATTAAGTGAGAGAGATCGCAGGATGGTTCTGACTCGGTATGAATCAGGTAAGAATGTTGCTGTCGCTGCTCAAGCTTGTGGTCGAACCGTCCAGGGGGCCTACAAAGCATTGAACCGAATTCGTAAGGTTTTATTCGACTGTGTCTCTTTTGAATTATCTCTAGATCAATCGAAATGAAATTAACGGATAGTGAAATCTTAGAATTACACGACCTTTTTGACGGGTTGGTAGAAAACAATCTTTCGATTAAGGAAAAAGAGCGTTTGCAAAAGCTCCTTGAAGATTCAGACGAAGCAAGAAAGCATTATATTCGATTCATGGATATGTCCACCAGCATTGCTCATTATGCGGAGGAACTGGTTGGCGGTGATTCTGAAGATGAAGTAATTCCATTCCCTTTGAAGGAAAAGATAGAAAAATTTATAACGCCGATTCTTGCAGTTGCAGCTCTCATAGCTGTTGGTTTCTACATTTCTCTTAATTTTACTTCCACCGATTTCCTTACAGGAAACGACGAGATTTCTGCGGAAAGTGTAGGATTTGATGCCGGCGATTCGGTAACTAATGACTTCACGCTTGCGGTAATGACCAAGTCTGTAGGAGTAAAGTGGTCCGATGAAACTTGGTTTCGCCCGAGTTTAGGAAGCACCCTAGAACCCTCAGTTTTACAAATTGATGAAGGCTTAGCGCAACTTGAGTTCCTGAAAGGTTCCACCGTGATTCTTGAAGGCCCTGTTAACTTTGAACTGATTAACTCGAATGAAGGTTCTCTTTCCTCGGGTAAGTTGCGGGCTACCGTCCCAGAAGTTGCCCGTGGATTTACAGTCAATTTACCCAAAGGTAAACTCATTGACTTGGGTACTGAATTTGGGCTGAGCGTGCACAACGGAGGCTCAGCTGAAATTTATGTTTATCGCGGGAATGTTCTTTATACTGGAGAAAATGAAAGTGGTGAAGAAGTAGAGAGGGAAGTTTCGGGAGGACAGGCTTTGTTCGTTGATCCTAATGGTTTTGCAAACTGGGTAGAAATGCCAAGTGAAGCCTTTATTGGAACCGCAGACATTGCCTTCAGGTCCAAAGAAGAATCTCAAAATCGCCATGCTTCATGGGTTCAACTCAGTGAAGAAATTTCACAAAATGCAAATACATCCCTTTATTATTCTTTTGATCATCATTCGCCATGGGCAAGAGCTCTTCAAAATCAATCAAGTCAAAATCAAGATTCCTTAAACGGAGCGATTATTGGCTGTACCTGGAGCGAAGGAAGATGGCCGGGTAAGGGTGCTCTCGCATTCAAAAGAAAAAATGACCGTGTCAGGCTTGATTTTACTGAGAGTCTGCAAGCTTTTACATTAGCAGCTTGGATAAAGATCGATAAATTGATGGATAAAATGTCCCCGATCCTTTGTTCAGAATCCCTGTCTTCAGGTTCAGGATCTTGGTATATTAATCCAAAGGGTCAGGTTGTACTTGAGGTAAGTAGAGGAAGTAAGAAGGACATGTATCAGTCAGCGGTTGCTTTCCGTTCGGAAAGAATGGGGCGATGGGTGCACGTTGCTACCAGTTTTGACCTTAGCAAAAGAAAAGTTAGTCATTTTGTAAATGGCCGTTCTTTCAGTCACGAGAAGATTCGGTCTCAACTCCCAGTTTCCTTTTCAAATTCTTCTCTTGGGTACTGCTCGAAAGCGAAGCCATTTAAACGCCAGATAACTTTTCAAGGAAGCATGGATGAATTGGCTATTTTTAAAACATCTATGCCTGAGTCAGAAATAAGAAGGATGTATGAAATTGGTTGTCCTTACGAAGTCACCAATTTTATGGGTCCGAATTTCCCTTAAACTCCGGTTTGCCCTCTGAGGCCATGTAAAACTTGAAACTTCTGACCCATATATTGGGGATGAATTAATTCTTTAATCGCACTTATTTGAGCTAAATTTCCTTGTTCTACATTTGTTTGAAGGGCTTTTTTTGCGTAATGGATTAAAAAGCTTTCTTGGGAAGATAATGCGATATTCTGAAAGGATTCTTTTTTCAAGATACCTATCATTTGATCCCAACAGAGATGGCAGGTGATGTCCTGTTCTCCCGGGAAAGCAAAAATATCATTTCTTAATTCATGGTTTTTATAAGCCCTAGCAGTACCATTTGGCCTGTTTTGAAATAGTTCATCCGTATTCAAGCCATAGTCAAAAGTAAGAAATAAACCTTCCCAATCTTTTGAAGACATCAAGTTGGTAAGGGCTTCAAGAGCTTTGGATGGCCAATCCACGATGTATCGATTGGGTAGGTTCCTATACTTTTGAAAAGGGAGATGGGAACTTTTTTCCAATGGATCCTCGGATCTTATTTCCATGATGGTTTGACCTTGGAGGGCCACCCCATGTTCAAGCCAAGCATTCCTTTCCGATGAGTAGGAGTATCTTTTAAAAGGAAGCGCATCCAGCCACTCATTGGAGTATACAATTGCTTTCTTCGGTATATCTATTTTATCTCCCAACCTAATCACATAGTTGGAAGAGAAGGGGTGTGGGTAATCTTGCAAAAGACTTGAGCTTGGTTCAGCGGCTATTTCTACAAAATCATAATTAGCCGGTGAATCTGGAAAAAGAAGTTGAGTGCAACATTCTACGATCAATGTAGGCCAAATTTCAGAAAAAGAAGAGGATGTGTAAAAGTCCGCTTTGGAAGATTTTCCAACTCTTTGCCTTTGCTGTCTATAATATCCAATTTTTGGGTCATAAAGGGCCCAGTCAATGTATTCATTCGTAGGGATAAAGGGCACATCCTTGAATCTATGTACAAAGGAAGTTACCAGTTCTTCGCTTAGGATTGTGGTTTGCATTGTTATCGAGTATGGGTATTGCGTTTACGGTGAAATTCAAGCGAGGAATTCAAGGGAGTCGATTAAATTGGTTGGTGATTCTTCCGGTCTGGCTTAGCTGTGCTTTCTTAGGATTTGTATTAATGAGCTTGTACATCAATCCTGCAGCTCGACTATTTTTCAAATTAGATTACTGGAAGGCAATATTGCAATTTGAAGAATCTTTGAGGCTTGTTCATACCGAATATGTTGATCCCAATAAATCGGATCTGTTTCAATTATCTACCCAAGCAGTGAATGGTATGCTCGAAGGCTTAGATCGTCACTCTCGATTTTTTGACTCCACCGAATACAAAGTTTTTAATGATGATACCCATCGAAGATATGTTGGGATTGGGATCATGATCAGGAAAGTGGATCGGGGTATCATGGTGACCCGTGTTTTCTCCCAAAGTCCGGCCGAGATCGCAGGCATACAAATCGGCGATGTCATCGATCAAGTAAATGCACAACCTATTGAGGAAGTCGATCTGGAGACGATAAGCAATAAAATTAAAGGAATTGCTGGAACAACCGTAAAACTTTCCATTACAGATCTCAAAAATAGAGCTAAAATTTTAGAAGTTGCCAGACAGCAAATTACGATTTCAAGCCTCGACATATCAAGGATTGATGAAAACGGAACGGCATATATGCATCTTGTTCAATTTACTGAAAGAAGTGGGGAGGAAGTTCGAGATCAATTAATTGCTTTTGAAGATTCAGGGTTCAAAAATTTGATACTTGATTTAAGGGATAATTCAGGTGGTTTACTTTCCGGTGCCATCGAAGTTGCATCCCTTTTCCTGCCTACGGATGAATTAATTGTCAGTGTAAGAGGAAGAAAAAAGGTACAAAAGCGAGATTTTAAATCCAGAAAAATTAAAAAGTTTTTGAATATTCCGATGATTATTTTATTGAACGAAGGAAGTGCTAGTGCATCCGAAATCGTTGCTGGAGCATTATCCAAATCGAAACGCGCCGTCTTGGTTGGCGAGAAAAGCTTTGGTAAAGGTTCGGTTCAAACCATTTATCCTCTTGATCTCGGCTCCGGAATGAAGCTAACCACTGCAATGTATTTTTTTACAGATGGTTCCACTATCCATGAAACCGGAATTGAACCAGACTATCATATTCCTTGCAGTGAAGAAAATGAAACCAAATTGCGCCTACAGCGCTATGCCAAGAATATCCAAGACAGTGGAGAATATCAGAGGCTTTTAGGTTTTGAGGAAGTAGATGACCAACAGTTGGAAAAAGCGTACTCCCTTCTTAAAAACAATGAATTAAATGACACCTATGAAAAGCATGACAATTAGGGCAGATTGATGTGGTTAGCATTGGAAAGCTCCTGCGATGAATCTGCACTGGCTCTTATGTCAAAACAGGGAGAGTTGCTCGGTGAATGGATACATAGTCAAGTCGACAGGCATGCGGAATATGGTGGCGTGGTTCCCGATCTTGCCGTTGGTGAACATTTAAATAATTTCGTGCCCCTGTTGAAACTTGCCAGTAAGGAATTTGATCTTCCTAAGATGGTAACTAGCATTGCAGTTACCCGTGGCCCGGGCTTAGTTGGATGCCTCGGAATCGGAATTTCATACGCCAAGACTTTAGGTTTGCTTTGGAATGTACCCGTTTTTGGAGTGAATCATCTTCGTGGGCATGCTTTCTCAGTTTTTATGCCTTCGTTTTTAGGGAATCATTTTGAATGGCAGGATTATATGCCCCATCTGGGACTTTTGGTCTCCGGGGGAAATACGGTACTTTTTTCGCTTGATATCTCTCTTGACTTAAAAGTGATCGCTGAAACTGTCGATGATGCTGCAGGAGAAGCTTTGGACAAGGGAGCAAAGTTGCTCGGGATGCCATACCCCGGTGGTGCAAAAATGGAAGAGTCTGCTAAAGATGGAAATCCTAAAGCTTTCGATTTCCCCCTGGCTTTTCCAGAAAAGAATGAGTTGAAGTTTAGCTTTTCAGGACTAAAAACAAGCCTGTTTTATAAGTTGAATAATTGGACTGAGTCTGAAATTGAACTTAAAAAAGCAGATCTTTCTGCATCTTACCAAAAAGCAGTGGTGGATCAATTAGTTCGTAAAACTGGGCAAGTAATTTCAACAAATTCTTTCAAAAGCTTTGGACTTTCTGGAGGTGTGGCTAACAATGAACTTATACGATCTGTGTTTGGCAAATTATGTCAGGATCAAGAGTTGAAATTCTTACCAGCCGAAAAGCGTCATACGGGAGACAATGCGGCAATGATTGCTTTCGCCGCTATTTCTCAACCTTCTGGTAGGGTAGATAATTCTGAGCAATCTCTCTCTTTTTTACCCTCTTTGCGAATAGATTATTAGTTAAGTTGATCCTATCCTGCACGCACTCTCTTGCTCTTTCGAAAAAAACTTACATTATTATAAGGAATTATGATATCCGATCCCAAAAAAGAAAAAAAATTGTCTGCCAACGAAGGAATTAAAGATACTAGTGATTTTCTTCGAGGAACAATATCTGAGAGCCTTACTGATAACAGCACTGGTTCCATCCCTCCCTCCGATGCTCAACTCACTAAGTTTCATGGTACTTACATGCAGGACGATCGAGACAAAAGAGCCTCTCTGATCAAAGAAAAAAAAGAGAAGGCATTTTCTTTTATGATCCGAATTCGTGTCCCGGGTGGAGTCTGTACCCCAAAACAATGGCTCGGTATCGATGAAATATCTGATAAATTTGGTAACGGTACTTTGAAGCTCACCACCCGCCAAGCTTTCCAGCTGTATGGTGTCCTCAAGGCAAATCTCAAGCAAACTATGAAGGAGATTAATGATACCTTACTAGATACTTTGGCAGCTTGTGGGGATGTAAATCGAAATGTAATGAGCCCTGCCAATCCTTTTGAGTCTGAACTGCATGGTCAGGCCCTAAGTTTAGCTCAAGATATTCATGACCATTTGACTCCGAGTACCAGTGCTTACGCCGAAATATGGCTGGATGGTGAAAAGACTTCTATTGGGCAAAATGATGTTGAGCCGATTTATGGTAAGACTTATTTGCCGAGAAAGTTCAAGATTGCGGTTGCTCTACCTCCGAGAAATGATGTGGATGTTTTTTCCAACTGTCTTGGCTTTGTTGGCCTTGCCGAAGGTAAACAAATTATTGGGTATAATGTCTTAGTTGGAGGCGGTTTGGGTATGACCCATGGGAAAACTACCACCTTCCCTCGTCTCGCCGATGTTATTGGCTTTTGTCGGCCGGAACAAGCGGTTGAGGTAGCCGAAGAAGTGGTTAAGATTCAGCGTGATTTCGGGGATCGAAGCGATCGTCGGCATGCACGCCTTAAGTATACGATAGAGGACAGGGGAGTGGAGTGGTTTAAAAGTGAGTTAAACTCTCGTTTAGGCTGGAGTTTAGATGCTCCCCACGATTTTGATTTTGAATCCACCACCGATCGATACGGTTGGAATCAGGATCCTGACGGCAAGTGGAATTTCGGTTTATTTGTTGAAGGTGGTCGTTTGCGCTCGAAAGCAAGATCGGCCTTATGCAAGATCGCATCTTCTGTGGACTGTCAATTCAGACTGACTGCAAATCAAAATCTTGTCATTGCTAGGATTGATGAAGAAGCAAAATCTTTGGTCCAAGACGCTTTCCATGAATTTGGAGTCGATGATCCTAGTTCTTATTCGGCTTTGAGACTTAACTCCATTGCTTGTACGGCCTTACCAACTTGTAGTTTAGCATTGGCTGAGAGTGAGCGCTACTTGCCAACTCTAATTGATGAGTTGGACAACATTATCGAACGGTTTGACTTGAGGGATGAATCAATTGCAATCCGATCAACGGGTTGTCCCAATGGTTGCGGTAGACCCTATTTAGGTGAGATCGGACTGGTTGGGAAATCCCCTGGGAAATACAACCTGTATCTTGGTGCAGGATTTGATGGGATGCGATTGAACAAACTTTTTAAGCAGGCCATTACTCATGATGAAATCATCGCTACTTTAGAACCCATTTTAGAAAGTTATTCAAACGACCGGCATGATAATGAAAAATTTGGAGATTTTTGCATTCGAAAGCAGTTGGTGAAATCAACAAATGCTGGTTCCGACTTCCATGAATAGTCTGTTCTCCTTTGCCCGTGAGAGGAGCTTTTAGTGCCCAAACGTTTTTCCAAGTCTTTAGGTAGAAGAACACACTCCAATCCAGATGCGGGGATCTCAACTTTTTCTGAAGAGGAAGGTTTGAAATTCTTGGATGATTACGAGGGTATCCCTTTTTTACTAATTCTTGACCAAGTTCAGGACCCGAGGAATCTTGGTGCTTGCCTGCGTTCCGCAGATGCTGCTGGAGTGACCATGGTTATCATTCCTGCAGATCGATCCGCTGGAATAACTGAGGTTGTAAGGCATGTAGCGGCAGGGGCAGCTGAATCGTTAAAATTGATGCGAGTTCGCAACCTTTCAAGATTGATGAAAGAGCTTAAAATGCGAGGGATTAAACTATTGGGCACAAGTGACCAAGCGTCCCAATCTCTTTATCAAATGAATATGACCGGGTCTTTTGGATTAGTTGTTGGGTCGGAGGAAACAGGAGTACGCCGTTTAACTGCGGACAATTGTGATGAGTTGCTACAGATACCCATGGTTGGAACCGTTGAATGCTTGAATGTTTCAGTTGCTACCGGAGTCTGTTTATTCGAAGCACTAAGACAAAGAACTAAATAGAAAGCTTAATTTGCGTGTACCTTTATCGGTAAATTTGCAGGCGTTTGTAAGGATAAGCATTTTGCCAAATAAGCAAATAAGGAACTGTAAAAGAGCGTGCCCAGAACCGTGTTCTTGAGAAATAGATAAGAGGGAGGAAAACCTGGTTCTCCCAAGATAATGGCCTGAACCAGACCGCTTACATTTTTTACATAAGCTGGGTTAATCCACCACGAGAAGCAACAAGTAATTAAGTGAAAGAGCAGGGCGGAAAAAAGTCCGCTGATCCCGATCTTGTAGATATTACCCTTCGTCCCCATCCACTTTCCCGAAAGAAAAATAAGAGCATAGGAAAACCAAGCGACAAGCATGAAAGGCTCAACCAATTTATGACCATAAAATGCAGAGAGTAACAGATCGGAAAGTATAACCCCGATGATTGGTACTATCCAAGAAAAGTGACCCTTTATATAAGCCCCGGAAAAGAGGAAAATCGCAATAACCGGAGAAAAATTAAAGAGTTCGGGATAGTCTAATGGTAAGTGTCTCGAAATACCAATGAAGATGAGAACGGAAGCAAACCAAATTATATGTTTTCCGTTTGATGAGGAATTGTTTTTGTTATTTTGCATCACATAAATGTAGAGAAATTCTTAAAAGCTTCAGGGTTGACTCAAAGAAACAATTACGGAACTTAGATTTTTTTTCTCATAATTATCAAGTCTTGCCAACTTCCATTTATGAATCGAGCTTGGGGTTGAACTTTTACTTCATGAAAACCAATCTTATTGTAGCAATGATAAGCTCTCAAATTATTTCGAAGAGTATTTAACGAAATCCAGTTGAATGCATCCTTTTTTTGGATCCAATCAATTAATTCTTTACAGAATTTTTGCCCGATTCCGACTCCTCGTTTTTCAGGGTGAACAATGACTCGACAAATCGTAGCAATTTTGGGCTTGGTCTGGACTATTTCACCATATGCAAATAATTCATTTTTGTGGTTAACATAAGCAAATGAATTAAGGTTTTCCCTTTTTAAATGATGGAGGAAGATTGATCGTGTGAAAGCTTTCTCGAAGGTGTTGCCGGACCACAAAATAAAGTCGCCTTCATCTTCGACCCAACTGAGTAATTCATGCAAGGAAGATTTTGGAAAATTGATAAAATAAAAACCGTTTTTTGTGCTCAAGCCTAGTCAGGGTGATGGAATTATTGGAGTTAGCAAATCATAAATGAAAAGGAAATAACTTGAGATAAACTAATTTATGGTGAAATGATCAAGTTTTCCATGTAATATAATGTCATGAAATTCACCAACTTCAAAAAAATGTAAATTATGAATAAAACTAAAAGAGTACTTATCGGTTTCGGAATACTGGCACTTACCAGTTTCTTTATGGGGGCAATCTTTCAGAAGTCTGAAGCTAATTTGTCCGTGATTAAAGCTGGGGTAGATACCGATGGAAATCCAGTCTGCATAAATAAATCTCAAGTTTATTTGTTTAAAAAACTCCAAGCCAATAATAAGATCGAATTTTTATATCACGATCCCATTGACGAAAAAGCATCGGTAACCAAATCTTTTTCAGACGCCCAAGCTTTGGATAAATATTGGGACGACCTGCTTAAGAACTGGTAGTTATGCTGCCTTCTTTCATCCAACCAATGGGTTCCTCGCCCGTTGGATGTGCGAAAAATAGAACAAATATTGTGATAAGACTAAAAGTGGCGCCAGTTATGCAGTTATATAACAGAGGAAAGGTTTCATGGGTTAGCAACCTAAAGACGTGCGTCTTAATCGGCGCACGTCTTTTTTATGTACGAAAACTTTCTTTCTTTGATCCGAACCCCACCATTTTCATCCATGGGAATCACTAGGCACTCTTTGGTGTGCTCTGGGGTAGCAAGAAATATATAAGGTTTATCTTTTTCGTCCTTTCTTCTTGGTAATCCTTGCTTGGGCAAAATTTCGATACATTCAAGAAAGTCTTTACCATTGTATCCTTTTTCGAATGAATCGGAATACAATCCGTCTGGGTGTATAAAGCTGGTTATCATACCAAATCTTGATCTGTTTCTTTTGGTAAATCTAATGAGATCACCAATTTGAAATTTTTTTTCCTTTTTAAAACTTAGAAGCTTTAACTTTTTGCATTCAGAATCGAATAGAGAAAAGATCTTTGGTCCTTCCATGGTTCCACGGTTGAGGGGAGAGAGGTCATGCTTGTTGAGCTCGATCATCTCCAGTTTTCTTCTCCTTCCTTCACGGACGAAGATGACCTCGCCAATTCTCTTCTTTTTACTTCTTGCTTTTTTTTCCACTACGAGATCGCCAACCTCCAATACTTCTTTTGATTTCTTTTGGTTAGTCATGAATAAGTAAGGTAGCACTATTTTTGATATATATCAATAGATACACTAAATATATTCTAATATTAAAAACCATGATCTTGATGGGACGCCTTAAATTAGACTAGGAAAGGGGAACTATTTTTTTACAATCCAGATATTTTTGAATTGTAAAGGGTTGTTGTGACCCTGCAGTTTGATTGATCCAGGTGTGCCTTCTGGGTCTGGTCGGGAACCACCCGTCTTTTTAGGTATTTCGAATCCATCGTGGATCAGAATTCCGTTGAGCTTGGCGGTGATTCTAGCATTGCTTGTCTTTTCCCCTGAAGAATTCCTAGCGTTGACGAAATCAATATCGTAAGTCTGCCATGAAAGAGGAGGGAAACAGGCATTAACCATAGCGTTTTGCAGGGAGTAAATACCGCCACACTCGTTATGAAGCCCCTCCAAACCAAAGGTGTCCAGTATTTGATTTTCATACATACTTACATGGTAAAGGCCGCTATTCCCCCTCGCTTGCCCTCTTGCCGATGGTCGGTAAGGCAAAAGGAACTCAAGATGTAATTGATAATCATTGAATTTCCTCTTGGAGATAATGTCTTTCCCGTCGGTATGCAGTAACTTTGTCTTAGGATCGATGCGACCCCCGAGCCATTCGGCCTTATTGGATCCATCAAAAAGAATAATTGCATTTTCGGGCTGTTTTTTTCCCAGGCTTGGACTTTTTCGGATGATTTTCTTGAGGTGTAATTTTTCACCATTTTCACCAAGCAAGGTCATAATATCACTCTCAATACTCCCAGAAAATAATTTGTGCCCCGGAGGTGGAAATAATTTTGTGGCACTGAATGAGGAAGGATCTTGAGCTAGATATGATCTTTCGCCCTCGGCATTCTTAAGAATTACAGAATTTCCAACCAAAGTACCTGAGATTAAGCTTTTCTTCTTTTGATCCCAACCGTCACCAGGGAGACCCCCGGGGAGTAGTATAGCTTGAAAGTGACCGTTGCCTAGAGAAATAACTTGAGCCCCATGCGTTTCTCCAACGTATTCACCTTGGTAAAAAAAATCCTCCGGTAAATTAGGATCTAGGACACTTGTGAAGGTTACATTCTTAACATTAACTGCTTCGAGAGTACCAAAGCACAAAAGGATCGAGAAGAGACTCAAAAAGGAGTAGAACATTCTTTTTTCAATACCATTGCCGAGATGAATCAGGCAAGGGACAAAACTATTTTCTTTCGAGAAGATCCGCGTAACTTTCCATGTAACTTATCACATCGTCTTTGTGGTTTCTTTGCAAGGGGCGGTATCCGCCCTCCAGATTTTCTAAGACTTGACGGTCGGATAAATTCTCCAAGCGAATAATATCGTGATGGGTCATACCAAGCTTTTCTACTTCATGGAAAATATCATCCACCTTACAACCTGATTTTGTACAGTAATCAGTTGCATGTTCGGACCACTCATCCATGTTGAAATCGATAGACTCGACCAACTCAAAACTACTCATACCAGTTATGGTTTGTATGAGGTGACCTGCATTGCATTGTCCCATATGCCCCCATTGATATTCAACTCCTTCTTGAGAAAGTCGTTTGGTTGTGGAACGCAAAGCGTCAATTAGAGTACGATAGTTTTTCGAATTATTTCTTGTCTCGGAAAGGTGAGTAGTCATTATGTTAATTAAATTTGACCTCAACAAATACTCAACTTGAAATCGTCAAATTTCTTAGAATTTTTTAAAATTCCATCTTTGCTTTCCTGTTTTTCTCGCTTGTCTAACTTTTTATTGCTTGAAGAGAACCATGCTTTTTCTAGGAATTGATCTCGGTACCGGAGGAATAAGGAGTGTAATTGTTGACGGGGACGGTAGGGTTTGCTCAGAAAATCAAATACCTTTTAAGCAGGTTAACCTCAGCGATAAGGATGGCGAGTCAGAGCAAGATCCTAAAGAGTGGATTCGGGCATTTGAAGAACTCCTTGAGGTTATTTTTTCCCAAAGTTCGGGTCGTGAAATTAGAGCGATTGCAATTGATGGGACTTCAGGGACGGTTTTGCCGGTTGCTCCCAAGGGTGAAGCACTTGGGAATGCTCTGATGCATAATGACATGAGAGCGGTCAAGGAGGCTGCACGCTGCACTGCGGTTTTCAACGGATCATGTTCACCTACTTTTGCTTTGCCTAAAATACTTTGGATGCAAGATAATTGGCACCTTCCAGAGAATACATATTTTTTTCACTCCTCTGATTTTCTATATTCATGGCTCTCAGGTACTACTAAAATCGCTACTGATTTTACAAATGCCATGAAGACTGGAGTCGATTTGAACCGTGAAGATTGGTCGGAGCACGAAATCCTTCGAGCCCTTAATTTGCCTCCAATTATTCGGCCTGGAAAAAGTTTTGAAACAGTCTCTGGTAGGCTAAGGAAAAAATGGAGCTTAGAAAATGAGGTTGTTTTAGTTTCAGGATCAACCGATTCCAATGCCGCGTTTTATGCATCCGGAGCGACAAAAACTGGAGACTGGGCTTCCACCATAGGTACCACACTTGCGATCAAAGGATTATCCCGAACCAAACTGTTGGATGAGAGCGGATGTATTTATTGCCATAAGTATCCAGATGGTTTCTGGTTGCCGGGCGGTGCATCAAACGCAGGGGCTGAAATTATTAGGAAAAACTTTGCAGGTAAGGAGCAGGGTATCGAAGAAAATTTGAAGAATTCTGAAATTTTGACCGATGGATTTGTTTATCCTTCTATTCGAGTGGGAGAAAGGCTTCCGATTGCCAGTCAAGATTTTAGACCTTTCAATACTCTTCAGGATCAAGGTGAAAAAGAGTTCTACCAAGCTTGTTTGGAAGGAATTGCATTTACCGAGGCAATGGTGTTTGATTTAATTCGATCGTTGGGTGGCACTACCAAGGGTTCCTTGTTCGCAATGGGCGGAACCACCAAGAGTTCAATAGGGCTCCAGATTAGAGCGGATGTTCACCAGAAGATACTAACCATTCCTGCAAACCCAAATTCCGCATTTGGAGCTGCTATTCTGGCCGCAGCAGGCTACAACCATCAAAGTGTTGCAGAAGCATCCATGGCCATGGTCAAGCTAGATCGTCACATTCATCCCCGGTCAAAATACGAAGACTTTTATAAGTCGAAATATCAAGAATTTCTAGCTTTCTTCAGCAAATAAATCTCCCATGTCATTAAAACTTATAATTTCTGACCTCGATGGCACTATTCTTGAAACTGAAGATTATCATCGTCGTGCCTACAATGAATTGTTTAAGGAAATTGGATTATCTGTGACTTGGAACCGACAAGATTACATGGATCGGTTAAAAATAATGGGTGGAGGGAAATTGAAGGAAGTTTTCTCCTGGCTGAACCGATCCGAAAAAGAATACAGTTTGTTTAAGCAAGAAATGTATCAAAGGAAAACTCGATTGTATATCGACCTTATTACTGCTGATTTGAGTCTGGGTAATCTTACTTTGAGACCCGGAATAGAAAGGCTATTCAATGAAATCCATCAAGAAAATATTCCCCTTGCCATCGGTACGGCATGCGAAAAAAAAGCGGCCTTTGAAGTCTTGGAATCAGCCTTAGGCTCAAGTTTTTTAACTTCATTGAAAACCTTGTGCGGGGGGGACGATACACCCCATAAAAAGCCAGATCCTGCGATTTATTTACTGGTAGCAGAACAGTGTGGTGTGGACCCCAAGGATTGTGTGGTTTTAGAAGATACGAACCATGGAATGAAGGCAGCATTGAATGCGGGAATGAAGTGTGTGGTTGCCCCAAGTGAATATGCAATGGAACACGATTTCACCGGGGCCAGTCTATGTTTGAAAGACTTTGAAACTCCTCATTATTTGACCTTGAAAAAGGTAAGTGCCTTGTTCGCCTAAAGCCC
>DBVA01000189.1:32614-77229 GCA_002308735.1 Opitutia bacterium UBA1276
AAAAAATGTTTCGAGAAGCGGTTGAAATAGCTCCATCTCGAGATGGTACCAATCAATCTTGAATTTGATGGTGCGGGCACTCGGGATCGAACCGAGGACACCAGCTTGGAAGGCTGGGGTTTTACCACTAAACTATGCCCGCGTCCAAAGAATCTAAATAAACCTGTTGAGGGGATAGGGTCAAGTTGGAATTCTTACTCGGGTTTGTTCGGTTCTAAAGCACCCATTACTTCTTGATGAAAGATTGCGGAGCCAACACGGAAGGGGCAGGATCCCATGTTTGGGGAGAAAGAGCGCAGGGGAAAGACGGGTTCGTTGAGAAAATGAAAAGCGGCACCGGCTCCTTCGCAAATCGGGTAACCGGCAGCACAATCCCAGGGCTTTGGACGAAATTCCAGGCAACCGTCCAGTCGGCCAGTGGCCACATTGGCAAGGCCAATAGCAGCGGAACCTGGACAGCGGATTCTCCAAATATTGAGAGCAGGGCTCAAGGTCGTTAAGATCGAAGGAGGTATGGGGAAATGCATGCAAAAGGTGAGTTTTTCATTAACCAGCTCGGTAGCGGCATAGACGGGATTAGTTCCTTCAATCGATCCAAATTCCTTCCCCCCCTGAAGTAGGTTATCGCGTCCGTAATCGTAAATGAAGCCGTATACGGGGACTCCGTGCCGGAGCAGACCAAGGGAGATGCAACATTCGGGAACCCCGACCGCGTAGTTGTTCGTCCCGTCCACGGGGTCAAGAATCCAGCAGAATTCGGCTTCGGTGGGAATCGGTTCTGGGGTTTCAAGAGCCTCCTCGGAGCAATAGTCATCATCTGGAAAGTCTTTTTGGAGAAGCAGGAAGAGCTCCTTGGATATGGTCTCGTCCACAATGGTCACCCGGGTACCATCTTTTTTCCAACGACTTTCGGCATCCCCAAAATTTTCCCGGAAGTATTCAACTTGGGAGAGGGTAGCAAGGTGACCGGCAAGAATGCGATCGACCAATGCGGGGTCGGCATTAGAAAGGTCTGGGGTTTGGTTACTTAGGGTTCGATCCATTTACCTTCTTCTTGTATCAGTTGGACAAGTTGGTCAACTGCATCAGTCTCGGATACTGCAGATTTTACTCTTTCTTTACCTACATAGAGGTCGATTTTACCAGGTCCGGAACCAACATATCCAAAATCCGCATCTGCCATTTCACCCGGTCCGTTGACAATACATCCCATTACGGCAATGGTTAAGCCCTTGAGGTGTCCAGTGGCATTTTTAACCTTTTGAGTTGTGCTTTGGAGATCAAACAAGGTACGTCCACAACTGGGGCAGGCTACAAATTCCGTTTTAGAGATTCGGGCCCTCGCACCTTGAAGTATGTTGTATGCCAAGCCACGGTTGCGATTGAGCGAACCGAGGTTTTCAACCGAAATTAAATCCCCTAGACCGTCACATAGCAAAGAGCCTGATAAAATTGAAGCATCCAGCAACCGCCCTGAAAAAAGATCCTCGTTCGATATCCGATCATCTTCAAGATTACGAATCCATACAGGTAATTTTAATTCATGAAGAGCAGATGCAAGCTGGCGATAATTTGCAATTGGGTTTTTCGATGCAGAAGAACTTACCGTGACGATAGGAGACTTGGTAGAAAGAGTAAGAAGGGTTAACAAACCAGGGCTGATTTTTGTTGGGCAAAAGGCAATTGCAGGGTGATGACCCGCTTCTTCACAGAGAGCAAGAAATCGGGCAAGTTCTGACTCCTCGGTAAATTCATTCTTGGGAAGCCAGATTATAGGGACTGAACCGGGTATTGCAGGAGGAATATCATCTTCCACGCGGGAGTCTTCAACAACGAGGAAGGATAAAGCACCTAGGACCGATCTCGCCAAGGTTTGAAGCTCTGGAATCTCATTGGTGTCTTTCAACGAAACCAGCAAGCCTTCCACGCGTGCATCTTTAGCGGAGACTTGGGTTCTAGCCACTTCTTGGATGATGGACGCGGAATCGGTAAGCGATCCTTGGGGGGAAGCAATCACGGTGGGTGGATTTTTGTCTCCTAAGGAGATGGGCGGTCTACCAAGCTGGATTGTATCAACGGCTCTGCGTGTGAAAGAAAATGGATCTATAAAGTCAGTTTCTTCGCTTAAGATTGGTTCTTTACCTCCATGTTCCCACCATAAATGGGCACGACTAGCTAAATCACGAGCAACTGGGATTTCAGCAATTGGATTTTCAGTCAGGGAAACACGGATAGTATCTCCCAGACCATCAAATAAAAGTGAACCTATACCAATTGCACTTTTAATTCTGGCATCTTCCCCATCTCCCGCTTCGGTTACGCCTAAATGAAGGGGATAATTCATCCCTTCCTTTTTCATCAATGAAACCACCAACCGATAAGCTTGAATCATAACCTTCGGATTGCTCGATTTCATGGAAAGTATGATTTCGTGGTAAGCATGATGATTCGCAATGCGAAGAAATTCGATGGCAGATTCAGCCATCCCCCGCGGGCTATCTCCAAAGCGATTCATGATACGATCCGAAAGAGATCCGTGGTTCGTTCCAATTCTCATCGCTCGACCAAGCTCTTTACACCTTAAAACGAGAGGGCTGAATTCATGGTGCAGACGCTCTAATTCCTCTTCATATTGGGAATCGGTGTATTCTCGAATTTGAAACTTCTTTCGGTCGGCATAATTTCCGGGATTGATCCGTACTTTTTCCACATGCTTGGCCGCTTCCATTGCTGCCTTGGGAAGGAAGTGGATGTCGGCGACCAGAGGGACGAAAATCTTTGCACTTCGTACTTTCCTTGCGATTTCTCCAAGGGCTTTTGCAGCACGAACATTGGGTGCGGTGATTCGAACAATCTCACACCCAGCCTCTGCCAGTTCGATCGTCTGCCGGGTAGTTGCATCAATATCCATGGTGTCCGTGGTCGTCATAGACTGGACACGAAGAGGGTTTTTCCCACCCACAGAGAGATTCCCAACTTTTACAATCCGAGAATTTCTGCGAATAACTTGAAAACGGGAATCGCAGTACGAGTACGGAGATTCATTCACCTTTAAAAATTAAAAGGGAACGATTCTCTGAACATCAAAAAATGTTACATATAACATAAAAGAGAAGAGTAAGACTACGAATAACATCTGAGCTCTTTCGAGGAAGGGAAGGGGAAGGGGTTGACCTCGAATTTTTTCAATGGTGGCAAAGAGCATATGACCACCATCAAGAACAGGAATGGGAAGTAAGTTAAGAATGGCAAGGTTAACATTGATAAAGACAACGAACCACAAGAGCTTCTTGAATCCTATTTTCGCAAAAATGCTCAAATGATTCACGATACCGACAGGCCCGCTCATATTTCGTAGCTTTACATCGGATTGAGGGCTGACGAGGCCACTTAAGGTTAGATACATATCGTTAACCCGACGCATGATTAAAACAAATGGATTTGGATAAGTGGTAATGATTTTTGCTTTCGGTCTAAAGCCAATCAATTTACGGGTGGTTGCCTCACTACCTTCACCGATTTCTTTCTCAACCGGGGATAATTGATAAGTCATTTCTTCTCCCTTTTCTCCTCCTTTTCGAACCGTAAAAGATATCGTTTGATTTGCTTCAGTACTACTTAAATAGGAAACGAGTTGGGCAAATGAATAAATTTCTTGGCCGTCAATTCGGACTGGTTGATCCCCCACTTCAAGACCCGCATTAATTGCGGGCATGTCAGGCTCCAAGGAATCGATAAAGAAGGTCTCTTTCGGACCAATCCCTATGTACCGGATACCTTCACTCCCCACAATTTCAGGGAAAACTTCAATTTGCTTCTGCTCGTCATCTCGAAGAATAGTCAAATCTACCAACCTTCTGCCTTCATCCGTTCGTTGTTTGCCGGTAACAATTCGGTTTTGTATGTCCATGAAGTTCTCAACTTGAGCTCCGTCCACAGATATTATCTGATCATTAATCAGGATACCTGCTCTTTTGGCAGGTCCGGAAACTTCTTCCCCTTTTTCTGTAAATGGATTCCACCGCTCCACATTTTCTGAAACATATCCGACTTTGGTTGTGAGTTGAGAATCAGGGACATCATATCCGAAAAGGGAGAGGACACATGCGAGGGCGAAAGCGAGCAAAACATTAAAAACTGCACCCATAACGGAAACAAGCATTTTGTCAGTGTAGCTAATCTTGGGTAACGGTTTCTCTTTTTGATTCTCCTCTTCTTCGTCCCATGACTTGAATGGTTTTCTCTCGTTCGGCTTATCATCTTTTCCTTCCAGCCTTCCCATATCTACCAGTTGAGGTAGGGCGACATAGCCACCGAATGGAATAGCAGAAAGACGATATTCAACGCCGTTTCGAGTCCATCCAAAGATCTTTGGACCAAAGCCGATAGAAAAGCGAGTAATCAGCAATCCTCGTCTGCGAGCAGCTAAAAAATGACCTAGTTCGTGAATGAAAATCGTGAAGCCAAGTGCAAACAAGGCGACGAAAATAAAGGCAAAATCGTAAAGGAGGGACATAAATTGACTAATGACCAAGTAAGGCGATGGCTTGCGAAGCAGTTGAGCGTATCACGGAATCAAGTTCCAACAAGTCAGCGAGACCAGTGGGTTCATTTGTGTTTAGTTTATTCAAAGAATCTTCAATTATGTTCGAAATTTGAACAAAGCCAATTCGATTCATTCGAAAAGCATCGACGGCCACTTCATTGGCGGCATTAAACGCGAGGGGGTAGGGACCACCTTGGGATAAACATTCCCGGGCGAGCCTCAGACAGGGGTACCTCTCATGGCAAGGCGGAGAAAATGATAAATTAAAACTTTGAGAAAAATCCAAAGATTTTTCTACCCCGGCATGCCTCTCCGGAAAGAGGAGCGCATTCTGGAGGGCAAAAGTCATGGACGGTGGGCTAAGTTGAGCAAGACAACATCCATCAATAAATCGAACCATTGCATGCACAATACTTGAAGGATGGATGACCACTTCCATCTTGTTGGAAGGAAGCCCGAAAAGCCAGTAAGCCTCGATCAACTCAAGCCCCTTATTTGCCATGGTTGCGGAATCGATGGTAACCTTTGGTCCCATCGACCAGTTGGGATGTTTAAGAGCTTGTTTGAGGGTTACATCTTTTAATTTTTCGAGGGGCAAGTCACGAAAAGCCCCACCTGAAGCAGTTAAAATGATCGAGTCGAGTTCTCGATCTTCTTGACCAAGTAAGCATTGATGAATCGCATTGTGTTCGCTATCAGCAGGAATAATTCGGGCACCAGACTCACGGGCTGTATCCGTAACTAATTTACCGCCTACGACCAGAGATTCTTTATTGGCAAGAACGACATCTTTTCCTGCTTTTAATGCAGCCAACGTAGGGCGTAGTCCTGCAGAACCAACGATCGCAACCACAACCAGATCTGCTTCTGGATGAGCAGCCAGTTCATCTAGCTGATCTGTACTTTGCCCAAGGATAGTTTCTTTGGGGAAAGAGACTGTTTGATCGCTTTGGCAAACAAGGTGAGCATTTGGAACCTTGAATTCTTCTATGATGGAATGCAGTTTTTCAGCCTGTTTGTGAGCAGATACCCCAATCAGTTCAAGCTTTTCCGGGTGTTTGCGTAAGACTTGAAGTGTACTTTCCCCAATGGAACCAGTCGCTCCCAACAGAACGAACTTTTTAGCCGAGCTCACGGTTGCAGAATAAGTAAAATAAAGTAACCGGTAGGAGCGGCAAGGATTAAGCTATCGGTTAAATCCAACAAGCCTCCGATTCCAGGGATGGCACCACCAGAATCTTTCATGCCTGCAAGACGCTTTAAAACCGAGGCAATTAAATCTCCAATTACTGAAGTTACTGCGATTAAAAGACCCCAAACTGCACCTTGTACGGGGGAGAAATCGAAGGAGCCAAAGTTTACTACCGTCGGCATGTAATTCAAGATAAGCCAAGGAATGAGAGCCCCTATTCCTGCGGAGGCAGCTAATCCCCCGATAAGACCTTCAATGGTTTTACCGGGACTAATCGAAGGAGCCATTTTTGTCCTCCCAATCATTTTGCCAATTAACAACGCCCCGATGTCACTGAATTTTGCGACGACTACCACCCATAAGGAAAAGAAAAGACCAAAGCCGAGGCTTTCATTGGTACTCTCTACATCTGCTGCTTGAATAATTTGAACGAAATAGTGGAGCAAGAAGGTTACATATAACAAGCCGAAAAAAGTGGGCATTAATCGTTTTACATACATCCCACGCTGAGCCTGGGGGAAAAGTACGCAAGCGGCCGAAGTGAGAAGGGCACCGATGGCAAGAACATCGACTCCCGCCCCGGGGAAATAGAATGCAACAGGAATCATGCAACCTCCGGTGATCAGTCCTGACATTCTATTTGCAGCAAAACCAAGCCTTCCAAGAATGGTATAAGTTTCAAAAAGCGTAAGGGTCGAGCAAAGGTTTAGAATCCACATTGCCCCCGCCTCTTTGGTTGAATAAACGACTGCTCCCATCAGAGACCAAAGAATAATAGTGGATAAGGTGCGAATGAGCATAGAGGAGGGATCTAGGTAAGGGAAACTACTTGTTCTCGGGTTTTGCCAAATCGCCTCTCTCTGTGCACATAATCTTTTATAGTGTCAATAAAAGCTTTGCGGTTGAAATCAGGCCAGTGGAGGGGAGATACAAAAATTTCAGCATATGCGGCTTGCAAAAGAAGAAAATTACTCAGGCGAAATTCCCCGGAGGTTCGCACGATCAGATCGGGGTCGGGTAAATCTCTAGTTTGGAGATGTTGGGAGAAATCTTCCCATTCAAGACTTTCAGGATCAAGGTTTTCGCTTTTAGAAATTGATTTTATTGCTTCTAAGACTTCCTGCCGACTTCCATAATTGAGTGCTAAAGTAAGGTTCCAATCCTGATTTGCCTTCGTCTTTTCAATAGTTTGCAGGACCATTTTTCGAGCGAATTCCGGGAGTCCATTGAGGTCACCAATAGCTCTAAGTCGGATGCCGTCCCGAACCATTGACTTAAGTTCGATTTTTAGAAACTCTTCAAGTAATTTCATTAAGCCTGACTTTTCCGCAACTGGTCGACTCTGATTCTCCTGACTAAAAGCGTAAAGAGTTACATAAGGAATACCCAATTCTCGGGCAGTGTTAACCACACTTCGAACATTCTCGACTCCATTTCTGTGGCCAAAGAGTCTGGGTTTTCCCTTGGATTGTGCCCACCGACCATTTCCATCCATAATGATGGCCACATGCTCGGGCATTCTTTCTTGTTCTTCGATTGTGAAGGGATTCATATAAGAAAATTCATTTCAACGCCTTCTCGGCAAATTGACAACGAGGAAAGCAAATTATACCTTTCGAAAATATGAATCATGCAATGAACCAAAATGAAATCGAAAGTCAGTTGATCCATTTTCCCACTTGGAGCTTGGAAAATGAAAAACTTACAAAAAGCTTAAAAATGAAGGACTTCCGAGAGGCTATGTCTTTTCTTGTAAAGTTGTCTTATGAAGCGGAGCAGAGGGATCATCATCCAGAAATATTTAATTGTTATAATCGAATTGATATTGCTTTAAATACTCATTCTGCAGGGGGGAAAGTAACGATGAAAGATTTCGATCTGGCAGCTGCCATAGACGCAATTTCTTGCTAACTAGCCTTTTTTCTTTTTCTTCTTTACTCGAGGTGCTTTGGTAAGTGGGCGGGTATCTTCGGGTACCTTATATTGATAACGAAGCCGAATAAGTTCCGTCTTGAGCTCGGCAGTAATTTTTTCAAAACCAGGCTTTCCGTAAAGAGAATATAATTCGTTGGGATCTTCTTCCAAGTCGTATAATTCCCATCCGTCCAGCATGTAGAAATGAATGAGTTTATACCGGTCCGTTCTTACCCCATAATGGCGACGGACCGAATGGGCACCGGGGTACTCATAGTATTGATAATAAAGGGACTTGCGCCAATCCTTGGGTTTTTCCCCTTGCAGGAGGGGGACAATAGAGGCACCCTGCATATCTTTCGGTGATTCAACTCCACAAATATCAAGGAATGTCTGGGCATAATCCAGGTTTTGGACAAGATCAGTATTTTGCGTGCCAGGCTTGGTGACTCCCGGCCAGCGAACGATGAGGGGCGTACGGAAAGACTCCTCGTACATCCAACGCTTATCATACCATCCATGCTCACCAAGATACCAACCTTGATCGGAAGAATAAATGACAACGGTGTCCTCAACCAGACCACTTTCATCAAGATAGTCGAGCAAGCGACCAATATTTTCATCCACGGAATCGATGCAGCGAAGATAATCTTTCACATATCTCTGGTACTTCCATCTAAATAGGGCATCTCCTTCTAGCTTGGCTTTTTCAAAAGCCTCATTTTTTGGATTATAGGCAGCATCCCATTTTGCTTTCTGCTCGGGAGTGAGGTTGCCTGGAGCTTTAAGTTTTAAATCATTGACTGAAAGATGACCGTCGATCGACATGGCCTGAGTGGAAGCGGGCTCGAGACGATTTTTGTAGTCATCCCGTAAGGTTTCTGGTTCCGGGATATGGATGTCATTATATTTGGTTAAATACTTGGGCCCTGGCTGCCAATTACGGTGAGGTGCCTTGTGCTGACTCATAACAAAAAAGGGTTTGTCTTCATCCCGGTCATTTTTAAGCCAGTCAAGAGTAATATCAGTAATCACATCCGTGGTGTATCCGGTAATCTTTTGGACGCCCTGAGCGGTGTTCATTGGAGGATTGTAATAAGGACCCTGACCTTGCAGGACTTGCCAGAAGTCAAAACCTGTGGGATCGCTCTTGAGATGCCATTTCCCAATCATAGCGGTTTGATAACCTTGTTTTTGCAAAAGTTTTGGAAAGGTTTGTTGCTCCCCGTTAAACCTTTGCCCATTGGTGAGTTGTCCGTTCAGATGGCTGTGTTTCCCCGTGAGAATAACCGCCCGACTAGGAGCACAAATCGAGTTGGTGACAAAGGCACGGTTAAAAAGCATGCCATCTTGGGCAATACGATCAATGTTCGGGGTTTTATTCCGATTGGAACCATAAGCAGAAATGGCTTGATAGGCATGATCATCGGTAAAGATGAAGAGTACATTCAATGGCTTTCCATCAATAAAAGAGCATGTGGATATAAAGATTAACCATTTGGTAAATATATTTTTTAACATTTGTTATCTTCAGCATAAATCGATTTCTCTTGGCAATTGGAAAATCGGATGTGAAATGAATTTGATGAGGCGAGGAGGATACTTCATTTGAACATGAACCACCGGACAGAAAAATCATTTAAGGTTGTTTGGCCGCTGATGATTTCTCAAACCATTGGAGCTTTTAATGACAATGTGATGAAAGCAATGCTGCCAGTAATGGCTGCCGTTCAATTTGGAAAAGCAAGTATGGACACGGTGAATCAACAGGTCTCGATTCTACTGATTTTGCCCTTTGTTGTCTTTGCCCCTTTTGCGGGATGGGTCGCGGATCGCTTTTCTAAGAAAAAGGTCATTGTCTGCTCTCTTTTTGGACAATTGCTTGGACTCGGTTTGCTCGCGGGTGCCCTATATGCCCAAAATTTGCAGTTTTCCCTAGCCGGGTTCTTTCTTCTTTCGGTCCAATCGGCTTTTTTGTCTCCGGCTAAAAAGGGAATCCTTAAGGAGTTGGTCGGAACAAGCAGATTAGGAAAAGCAGTTGGATACATGGAAATGTTGGCGATGGTAGGCATTCTCGGAGGAGCATTTGTGGGAGCTATTGCGTTTGATCACTTGGTTGAGGAGCGAGGTGGTTGGTTTGCAGCTCTCATTATATGTGGTTTTGTCACGGTTTTTGCACTCGCTTCTTGGGTTATTGCTTGGCCGATTCCGGAAACCCAAGTTATTCGAGGGAAACCTTTTCAGGGCAGTCTTTTGGTTAGGCATTTTCACGACCTTTTTTATCTTTTTAAGCATAGGGGCTTAAGATATGCCGCTTTGGGGGATGCTTGGTTTTGGGGAGTCGGAAGCTTTTTTTATCTGGTTCTGGTTAAGCTATCCGGGGAAGTAGTGGTAGGAAAGATAGGAATGGGCTCGTTATATGGCTATTGGTTTCTGCTGGTTGGAGTTGGAATCATGTTGGGCAGTTTGTTTGTTGCTAACCTGAACCGCGGCAGGATTGAAATCGGGCTCACCCCAATTGGTGCTTTGGCGATTCCCGTCCTTTATTTTGCTCTATATTTTGCGGAACCCATGGCGCTAAGCTTCGATTGTGGCTGCTTTTTCTTGGGTTTTTTCGGAGCGTTGTTCTTTGTTCCTTTAAACGGATATCTTCAAGACCAAGCCAAGGAGGAGGAGCGAGGGAAAATTCTTGCAGCTTCGAATCTGCTGACCCAACTTTGTGGAATTGGGCTAATTTTATTTCACGCTTATCTTTCCAATGTATTAAAGCTCAGTGCCAAGGAGGAAATATTAGTGATCATGGCTCCTGCTTTGGTGATTGGCATATTGACGGTGAGTAAATTGTTTGAGGACTTTTGCCGGGCTTGGTTTCATCTACTGCTGAAGGTTTTCTATAGAATTAGAATTGTGGGGATGGAACAATATCCGCAAGGAGGTTGCTTGATTGTGAGCAATCACCTTTCCTATGCAGACCCTGTTTTTATTGGAGCTGCTTTTCCTGGTAAGGTCCGGTATCTTGCCTACTCGGGTTTGGCTAGTTCTCGAATTATGCGATTTGTTTTTCGTCTTACCGAGACCCTTACCGTGTCCCCTGAGAAATCATTTGATAGCATCAAGAAAGCGGTCCGGAAACTTAAGGCTGGGGTTCCTCTGTGTGTTTTTGCCGAGGGAGGAATTTCAAAGCTTGGTACAATCCTTCCTTTCATGAGAGGATCAATTTTATTAGCTAAACAGGCAAAAGTACCTATTGTACCCGTTCATTTGGATCATGTTTGGGGTTCAGTCTTCAGTATGCATGGAGGAAGGTTTTTCTCTAAAAAGCCATTATGTTTTCCTTACCTTGTAACCGTACGGGTTGGAGAACCGATAGAGCCTGAAGGAGAATCAGTTCAGGTGGTTTGGAATGAAGTAATGGAATTAGGGAGGAAATCGTTTAATCAGCGCTTGAAAAAAGAAGAGCATGCCTTGAGGTTTTTAAAAAACCGAATCTTTGCCTGTCCGGATGCCAGTTTCTTCCAATCTAGAGACGGGAGAGTATGGGAGAAATCAGAGTTCATTAAATGCTTAGAGGATCCGATGAGCGAGTCGCCTCCTGAGTTTTCAAGCTGGCTTAAGCAAATTCGGGATCTATTCGCTGGTGATTACCAAGCTGCTGAAAGAATTTATGCAGGATGGTTACGGGTAACCGAGATGAATTTGTGGGACCATCCAGGGTTATACATCGGTGAAGGTGAAGGTCCATGGCAAGAGCATTGGTTTCCTTGGTTTCCCTTACTCGGGAATCGGGTCATCCGACCTTTTAAAGATGGAATGGTAATGGGGCAGGACCTAAGCAGTTTGGAGAAATCGTCATTTCCTCTAACCGTGGGTTTGGCATCCTTACATAATGGATTGATTTCGGTAAATGGTCCGGATGTCTTTCACGCTAAGGCCAGTCCTCCAGAATTTAATCATTCCGGATCGAAAAAAAATACTCTAGGTCGCTTAATGGTGGGATATTCTTATTTTCAATCGAAAGCGGGTTTTTTCTTGAGAGGAGTTGGCGAAGCTGAGCAACTTCATCCAGTTCAATCCGTTGACGAAGAAGGTTTTTTGGTAGAGCTTTAAAAGCTTTCCATGCTTTCCCTTCCCTCGGATAAGTGCTATAAATGATCTTTTACCTAAGATTTATATTTTATGACCCATTTCCTCTCGGAATCCGAATCTTTCGCCAAAGTACTACAATCCCTTAAAAACAAATCCGTTTTGGTTCTGGGTCATCGCAGACCAGATGGAGATTGTATTGGTTCGCAAGTTGCCCTAACCAGAGTGTTAAATCAGGAAGGTGTGCTTGCTCAGGCAGTAAATGCTGACCCTGTTCCTCGCACCCTGCAGAAGTTTCTTGGGGATACTCCATTATTGAAGCCAGATGAAGTGGCGGGAGATGATTATATTATTATCACCGTGGATTGTGCCGACCATAAAAGAGTGGGTATGGATCTCATCGATCGGTTTCCTGAAGTTTTCCTAAATGTTGACCATCATGTCTCAAATACTGGATTTGCCGAAAATAATTTTGTGCTTTCAGAAGCTTCGGCAACTGGAGAAATCCTGGCTAAATTCTTTTTTGACTCTGGTTATGTGGTAGATAAGACCACAGCAGATGCACTTTATTTAGGTATTTGTACCGATACGGGTCAATTTTGCTATTCTGGAACCAATGCTTCGGTTTTTGAGGTTTGCCGAAGGTTGTGTGAAGCTGGGGGTAGCCCATCTGAAGTAGCCCATGAATTGTATGAACGGGAAAAACCCGGTCGTATTCAGTTACTGCAGAAGTTCCTTGCTAGTTTTCGCATGGAATTTGATCAAAGGGTTTGCATTGGAATCATCCATGATGAGTTCTACCAAGAAACAGGAACTAAATCAGAGGATGCAGAAAACTTTGTTGATTATGCTCGTTCACTGGAGGGGGTAGAGATTGGGGTCTTGATTGAGGATCGTAATGGTATGTTAAAGGGCAGCTTTCGAGCCAAAGAAAAAACTTATCGTGTAGATTTGTTAGCAAAAGAATTCTCGGGGGGTGGTCATGCGTGTGCTGCAGGTTTCAATGTGGAGATTCCATTTGAAGAATTTTATCCAACCTTAGTGCAGGCAATTGGCAATCACCTTAAGGTTGTCCAAGGCCGTAGTTTGCTATGAGTTTGCAGGATCCTCCATCCTTTGAAGGAATTCTGTTGGTCGATAAGCCATCTGGAATAACCTCGCATGACATCGTTGATCGGCTCCGGCGAAAATTAAAAATGAAAAAAATCGGACATGCCGGAACTTTAGACCCTCTTGCAACTGGCCTGATGATCATGTTAATCGGTAAAGCAACCAAGGTATCTCAATTCCTTATTAGTTTGGACAAAAGTTATGAAGGTGAATTTCTTCTCGGGATAGAAACAAACAGCCAGGATTCAGATGGCGAGGTAGTTGCAGAGAAGTCGATTCCTGAGGACTTAACCAGAGAAAAATTAGCTGAGACCATGAAAACTTTTCTGGGTGACCAGTACCAGACTCCCCCAATGTTTTCTGCCAAAAAAATCGATGGCGTTCCGCTTTACAAGATGGCTCGAAAGGGCAAAGTTGTGGAGAGGGAGCCAAGGTTTATTAGAATTAATGAATTAAATTTAATAAATTGGACTGCACCTACAGGTAGCTTTTTTATGTCATGTAGCAAAGGAACCTATGTCAGGACTGTGCTTCATGACTTAGGTAATAAGATTGGGTGCGGTGGGCATATGAGCTCATTGAGGCGGACGCAAATAGATCAATTTTCAATCGAAGATTCAAAACCATTGGAAGAAATTCAAGAAATGGGCTTGGTTGAAATTCAAAACCGATTGATTCCTATTCATCAAGCGGTGCCCACTCACGTTCTCTGATTATTTTATGGAGATCATTCGCTCCATTGAAGAATTTGGGCTTAAAAACAAGAACCAATCGATTGTACTGGCTATTGGAATGTTTGATGGTGTTCACCTGGGACACCAACAGGTTTTGGCAGCAACTTGTCAAAGCAGCTTTCAAATTTCTGGCCTTGCAGCTGCCTTTACCTTCCCGAAGCATCCGGCAAGTTATTTAAGACCTGGGAAAGAGCCCCCTCTCTTGATGGATGCATCACAAAAAGCGGAGAAATTATTGGATTGTGGAATGAAAGCTGTGGTTATGAGAGAATTTAATCGAGAGTTCTCAAGTGTAGAGGCGGAAGACTTTGTACCATTTTTAAAAGATCGCATTCCTTCTTTGCATGGAATTTGTGTAGGTAAAAACTTTAGATTTGGTAAAGATAGAATAGGGGACAGCGAGTTCTTAAAATTGAAAAGTGAGGAGATTGGAATCAATGTCGAGGTCATCGATTCTAAAGTCTTGGATGGGGAAGCCATAAGTAGCTCTAGGATACGAATTGCCCTCGCTTCCGGGGGAATTGAACTTGTTAACGAAATGCTTGGTCGTCCTTATTCGGTCCATGGAATCGTTCAGCCCGGGAAGGCGATGGGGCGAAAGATTGGGTTTCCTACTTTGAACCTCGATTGGGAACCACAGTGCAGGCCTGTTTACGGGGTTTATGCTGGATTTCTAACTCGTGAGTCGAGTGCGAAGAGGTTACCTGCAGTTGCAAATTACGGATTACGGCCAACTGTGGAGAACCAAGCTTTACTTCCGAGGCTTGAGATTCATTCGATCGAAGAATTGGACCACATGGAATGGAAGACCGGAATTTTTTTAAAAATGGAGCTTTGTCATTTTATTCGAGCGGAAAAGAAATTTGATTCTTTAGATGACTTAAAATTTCAAATCTCCAAGGATAAAGAACAAGCTAGGGAATTATTGGATAAGCTTAGCTAGTTGAAAACTTGAATTTGTGGACACCAGCAACTCGTGCGTCCACCTATTTTTTCCCTTCTTAAATCTTTTCCGGTTTGAGGACATTTACCGCCATCTTTCCATCTCACATGAAAGAGCCATCCTCTTGGTGGATCCCCACCGTGCTTGCCGACTGACTGCATTGCACCTTTTGCAACGAAAAGGATCTGTTTAAATAATACCTCAATCTTGGGGGCGGAAATTTTTCCACATCGAAGCCCAGGATGAATTTTGGCACGCCAAAGAACCTCGTCGGCCATCCAGTTTCCCATTCCAAGAAAATATCTTTGATCTAAAAGCAATGCTTTAACCGGTCTTTTTTTGTGTCTAATTAACGCATCTTTAAGGATTTTAATTTTAAATGTTTTGTCCAGCATTCCGATGGGTAACTCACTCCACCAAGATGGAACATCTTTCCCTTGATGCAGTCGAATTTTACCAAATTGTCTAGGATCTCTAAAGATCAGGGATTGTTTGGCTTGTCGTATGAGCAAGGCGTCATGTTTATGAGCAAGGTAAGAGCTTTTTTCTGATGCAAGGCTTCCAGTCATTCCCAGATGTAACCCCAGCCAATTTCCGCCTGAAAAGCGGAAAAGCATTTGTTTTCCCTTGGTAGCCGAAGAGATCAATTTGGTTTTGAGCAGCGACTCTACAAGTTCAACCTGATTGATTTCTCTGAATACGCGGGATGATTGCCTAAGCTCGACCGCTAAGACATTTTTTTTCAAGCCTCGATTCCAAAGAGTGCAGGCATACGCGACTTCAGCTAATTCAGGCATTAATCTGCACCAGAAATTGCCAGAAGATTGTCGCGAAGCTTCTTGTTTTTCTTGCGGTCTGTCATGACTTCGATCAGACGGATACCCGAAGGGAAAGGGCTTTCAATCTCTTGGATAATCTCCTCCCATGTGGAAGGAATTTTATAATCTATTTCATGTGCTTCACAGAGTTTTTGAAAGGAACAGGATTGGGGAGTAGCGAAGCACTTTTCGAAGGCTTTATGCTGGGAGATTGGAAGATGTTCAAAGATACCCCCACCATCGTTGTTGATCAATATAATGGTCAGACTTCCTTTGAAGAAGGTAGAGAAAAGCAAGGCATTGGAGTCGTGCAGAAAGGCTAATTCGCCGGTGAGTAAAAAGGTAGGTTTCTTTGACTGATGGGCGAGACCCAAAGCAGTTCCCAAAGTTCCATCAATTCCGTTGACACCTCGATTCCCAAAGAGGGTGGCAGCTACTTGCCCCGACCTCCAAAACCATTCTAGGTCCCGCATGGGCATGCTGTTTGCAATATGTAACTGGGAGTTATGGGGTAAGAGATTGGAGAGCAATCGAATTAATTTTGGCTCGTTGATCTCGTTATCTTGTTCAAAATGGAGATCCAACTTGTCTTCAATGGATTTCTCCAAGTTCTTCCAAATATCAAGCCATGTATCCTCTAGTTTCTCAAAGGATAATTCGGGAAGAATTGAGTAGTTAACTTGAAAAGAAGTGCTGGTACTAGCAAGGGGGTCTACATTGATCCCCCTCGGTTCAATGATGACTCTTTTAGTTCCTTGGTGGTCTAGCCAAGTTCGAAGTAATTTTGATGTTGGTAAGGGTCCCAAAGTAATAATTAAGTCGGGCTTTAGAGTTTTCGCCAGTTTTGAGTTTCTGAGAATATTTTCATATCGAAGAATTCCATTAGGGAATGATCGATTTCGAAGATTAGAAAGTGAGTCGCAAAGCACTGGAATCGGGTAATTTTCAATCAGAGATAAAATCGGTCCGGGAGGGGCCATTTCACCGGCGATCAAGAGTGGCCTTTTGCAATTCTTTGTGAAGGAATCGAGTAGTTCAGCCGAATCAAATTCAATCTGATTACCTACGGAAGGTTTAAAAAATGAAGGATAGGAATTCTCCTTCAGCAAATTAGCCATAAATAGTGGTTCACGAAACGGGAAATTCAAATGAACGGGGCCAGGATTTGTGCCTAATGCTTGACCGTATGCAGTTCCCATAAGCAATTGTAGCTTGGAAATCTTTTCCAGAGAAAGAGAGGGTAAGGGCACTTGATGAAATCCACGAACGAAGCTACCAAACAAGTTTTCTTGATTTATGGTTTGTCCAGCCCCACAATTTTGCAATTCAGGGGGGCGGTCTGCGGACAACAGAAAGAGCGGGATACCAGAATGGCTTGCTTCGGTCACTGCAGGAAACCAGTTGGCAAGTGCAGAACCCGAGGTGCATAAAAGAGCAGTTGGTGATTTCGTCCGCTTGCTGAAACCTAAGGCAATGAATCCAGCGGAGCGTTCATCTAATATCGGGGTACATTCAATACGCTCATGATTTTCAAGTGCAAGGACCAGAGGAGTAGAACGGGACCCGGGAGAAAAAAATACTTGGTGGATACCAAGCTCGTAAAGTGCATCTGCTAAGATAATTCCCCACAGATGATTGGCATGTCCAGTTTCTTCTTCGCTTAAATTCATGTCTCCCCAGAAAAATCACTTTTTCCGGTGACGACATCAAGCATAGCTTTCAACTTCCAATCCGTTTCAATTTTTTCTTGGGCTGGACTTGATCCAGAAACAACTCCAGCACCTGCGTACAGGGTGAGGCTTTTTTGAGATAATTTTCCACACCGAATGGGAACAACAAACTCTCCTCGCCCACGATTATCAATCCAACCCGTAATCCCCGAATACCATCCACGTGGAGAATTTTCCAATTTCCGAACCAAAGGAAGGGCAATCTCTCTAGGGGATCCTCCCATTGCTGGGGTTGGGTGTAATGCAGCGAGAGCATCAAAGGGATGAATGTTATCATGACTTTCAACCCGAAGTGGAGTTCGTACATGTTGGAGGTTAGCAAGACGCAATAAGCGGGGCTTACCTTCATGACAGTTTTCCAAGCCGATCGATTTTAATCGTCGAAGAATACTATCAATCACGACTCTGTGTTCATGGACCTCTTTTTTTCGTGCCAGTAAGGTTTTACCCCAATGAGCATCTCTTCCGGCAGATGGACCTCTGGGTGCTGAGCCAGCTACCGCTTCGGTTTCAAGGACGGTGCCAGATGCACGAAGTAGCGTTTCGGGAGTTGCTCCAACCATCATTCCAGAATTTGGAGTGGATAAGCAAAAAGTAAAGCAGTCGGGGAACCTTTCTCGGAGAGCATGAGCGATCGAAAAAGGAGGGAGTTCTTGGTTTGTTTGAAAAGTCAGCTGCCTGGCAAGAACCACTTTAGAAAGTTTCCCTGCATTTATTTCTCCTAAGGCTTTCTGAACGGCCTGTTCATAATGGAAGTTTTCGACTGGTTTCCCGACCGTAACCTGTCCGGGATCCATTGCTTTTGATAGTGCAAATCTCATACCATTGAGCTTCCAAATGCGAGAGGAAAGTTCAGCGTCCAGATCTTTTGGCGAGGAATCGGGTGAGATTTTAATATTTGAGATTAGGTAGTGGAGTCCACCTTTTCTTACGACCTGCCAACGGGGTAAAAATATTTGGAGGGCAGGGGGGCAATCATCGGAATCTTTGGTGGTTTCAAAGCTAGCCGCCAAAAACATAGTCGGTCCAGTACCAGGTATCTTGTGATCACCGGCGACAAAAGTCTTTTTGAAAATATCTTTAGACCATTGCTTTGCCTTTTTGAATCGATCCAATCCTTCAAATTTTGCATCCGCAAGAAACTTCCCACATGCGATTGAAAACTCATTGGTTGGTCTTTCTAAATAACAAACAGCTTCGTTGGGTTGATGGATTGCTTCTAAAATGGCTAATGGATCGGAGTAACCAATTTCGGTCGTTACAGAAAGGAATCTGGACTCCCCAATAGCTTTAACCTCTTGACTGAGCTGCTCTACATAGGGAAGAAGCTTGGTATCTTGGTTGCAAAAGGTAGGAGCATTGCGAACTCGAACATTCATTTTTTAAGAAAGTTTTTCGGAATCCGGATTTTGTTTTGGGGAAACGGGATCGTATCCACCAGAATGCATGGGATTGCAGCGACTAATCCTAAGGAAAGACTTAAAGAAAGCTTGGTGAAGCGGCAGTTCCTTAAAGCATGCTAGGGAATATTCCGAGCAAGATGGATAGAAACGACAGCGGGCATAGGGCCCGAGAATCAACTGTTTGAGAGGTGAAACCATCTGATAAACGCGAATCAAAGCGATCATGGGCAACTTGATAAGTAAGCTGATTTGATTCAAAAAATAATTCACATTACATAATCTATTTGGCAAATGGTGATTGGCAAAATTTGATTTGCAGAACGAAGAAATAATCGAATTTAGTTTTCCGTCATGCTCTCCCTTGGAGCCGGTAAGGCTTTGGTGTCGATTTCATGGAGAATTTTTTCGGTACATTCCTCCAGACTGTAGGTTCCGTCAAAGGAGGGATTGTTTCGAGAACGCACAGAAACTTTTGACTCCTCTGCTTCTCTCTTACCCATAATGATCATGTGTGGTATTTTATCTGTTTCTGCTTTTCTAATCTTAGCACCTAGCTTTGCTGACTGTTGATCTACGGAGGCTCTAATTCCGTTCACTTTAAGGTGGTTTAAAATTTGATGCGAATGCTGGTTTAGGTCGTCGTTCATCGGTAAGATACGTACTTGTTCCGGAGCAAGCCAAGTTGGGAAATTCCCAGCAAAGTGTTCAATTAACAGTCCACAGAATCTTTCCATTGACCCAAATGGAGCACGGTGAATCATGACGGGTCGATGGTTTTGGTTGTCCGAGCCAACATAAGACAAGTCAAACCTCTCAGGGAGGTTATAGTCAACCTGTACAGTGCCTAGTTGCCATTCGCGCCCAATCACATCTTTGACCACGAAATCGATCTTGGGGCCGTAAAATGCTGCTTCTCCTATCTCCTCGACATATTCAACTCCCAGAGTTCTTACGGCTAGTCTTAAGGCCTCTTCCGCTTTGTTCCAACCTTCGGCATCCCCAACATACTTGTCGGAATCCGGATCTCGAAGGCTAACACGGACTCGATAGTCGCTCATCCCTAGAACCGAGAACACAAGCTTAACTAAGCCAAGGCAGCCTTGGATCTCTTCTTGGAGTTGTTCTTCTCGAAGAAAAAGGTGAGCATCATCTTGAGTGAAGCCGCGTACTCTAGTCATTCCATTGAGTTCACCCGATTGCTCCCACCTGTAGACAGTTCCAAATTCAGCGAGGCGGATGGGAAGTTCTCGATAAGATCTTTGTTCGGATTTGTATATGCTTATATGCATCGGGCAATTCATCGGTCTCAGCAGGTAGCCGTCGATATCACCTTCATCTAATTTGTCTGCAAGTTCGGCAGTGGATCGGTCTTCATCTGCAAATTGTGAAAGGCATTCACGCTGGATGATGGGGGGGTACTGTGAGTCTTGGTAATATGGGAAATGACCAGAAGTACGAAACAAATCAAGCTTTCCGATATGAGGAGTATAGACTTGCGAATATCCCTGTTTGGTCAGCTCAGATGTTATGAAGCCTTCGAGCTCTTGACGTATAATGGCACCATTTGGTTTCCAGAGAACCAAACCTTGACCAACCATTTCATCAATATGGAAAAGTCCTAAATCTTTTCCTAAATTTCGATGGTCTCTTTTTTTTGCCTCTTCGATTTGCTCAAGGTATTGGTTCAATTCGTCCTTCGATGCAAAAGCAGTACCGTAAATTCTCTGCAGTTGTTTATTTGAAGAATCCCCACGATGGTAAGAACCAGAAGTATGCAATAATTTGAAAGCTTTAATTTTCTTAGTGTAGGATACATGACTGCCTGCACAAAGATCGCGAAATTCTCCATTTTGGTAGAATGAAATTTTTTCACCCTCGGGTATGTCTTCCAGGCGACCCAGTTTGTAAGTTTCTTGATCCATTTCCTGAATGATGGAAATGGCTTCTTCCCGACTCACTTCCAAGCGCTCAAACCTTTGATTCTCCTTTATTACTTTCCTCATCTCATACTCTATTTTATCGAGGATTTCGGGCGTGAAAGACACCTCCGAATCAAAGTCATAATAAAAGCCCTTATCCGTGGGTGGACCAATATCAAGTTTAGTTTTAGGATACAAACGAAGTACCGCGGTTGCTAGAACATGAGCAGCAGAGTGGCGAATTTCCTCCAAGGGTGACATTTCCTTCATCCAATCTATTTACTTTTACAGGGGGCATCCTGCAATGCCAAAGGCGGGAAATTAGTCATCGAAACCCAAATTGGGTCGCAACCACTTCATTGCCATTTCTTTATTCCAACCCTTCCGGAGAGCATAATCTTCGACCTGATCTCTACCAAGTCTTCCGACATTGAAGTATTGTGCCTGCGGGTTCGCAAAGTAGAGCCCAGAAACCGAGCACCCTGGATTCATTGCACGGGACTCAGTCAATTCAAGCCCAATTCTTTTTTCCACATTGAGGAGTTCCCAGATGGTATCTTTTTCGGTGTGATCCGGTTGGCTCGGGTAGCCTGAAGCTGGGCGAATGCCTTGATACTCTTCGCGAATAAGGGCTTGGTTATCAAGGTTTTCATTCATTCCATAACTCCACCACTCACGGACCTTTTTATGGGTAAGTTCTGCCATCGCCTCTGCAAACCTATCCCCCAAGGCCTTGACCATGATTGAAGAATAATCGTCGTTTTGATCTTCAAATTCCTTGGCCAGCTTTTCTACCCCCTGCCCAGCACATACCGCAAAGGCACCGAGGTAATCAAGCTTTTGGCATTCTCTGGGAGCAATAAAGTCGGAGAGGCAGAAATGTGGTTTGTTGGGCAAGGATTGTTGGCGGCGTAAAAAATGAAAAGTGTCTAATTTTTTGGACTTCTCCAAGTCTTCAAAGATTTCAACATCGTCGCTGACCGAATGGGCAGGCCAGATACCAACTACTGCTTCACACATAAAGGAGTTTTCTTTTATTATTCGCTCCAGTAGTTTTTGAGCATTCTCATAAAGCTCGCTTGCTTCTTTCCCGACCTCTCCACGCTCAAGAATATCAGGAAATTTTCCTTTTAATTCCCAGGACCAAAAGAATGGAGACCAATCAAAATATTCCAAGACTTCGGGCAGTTCGGCGTTAAAAGAATGAACTCCCAGTTTTTCTTTAAAAGGGTGAGGGACATCTACTTGTTCCCAGTCTACTTCAAATCCTAAAGTGCGGGACTCAACGAGAGGCACTAAGGGCCTTTCGCCGCGCTTTTCATGTTCCTCTTTGATTCTCTTTTGATCTGCTTTCAACTTGGTGACATAATCCTTCTTTTTATCTTCTTGAGTTAAATCGTTGCAAACATTGACCACAAGGGAAGCATCGGGAACCTGAACAACAGCACTGTGGTAGTGATGTGCTATTTTGATGGCAGTATGAGCCTTACTGGTAGTGGCCCCACCGATTAAGAGCGGAATTGCAAATTCACCCTTTTGCATTTCCTGAGCATTGTGGATCATTTCGTCTAAGGATGGGGTAATGAGTCCACTTAAACCGATAACATCGGCATTGTGTTCCCGTGCAGCTTCTAAGATTTTATCGCAAGAAACCATCACCCCTAAGTCAATAACTTCCCAATTATTGCATGCCAAAACTACTCCGACGATGTTTTTGCCGATGTCATGGACATCCCCTTTTACGGTGGCGATGACCATGGTACCTCGCTTCCCAGAACCTTTTCCTTGCTTTTCAGCTTCCATAAAGGGTTCGAGGTAGGCCACTGCCTTTTTCATGACCCGGGCACTTTTGACAACCTGAGGCAAGAACATTTTACCGTCTCCAAAAAGGTCACCAACGACTTTCATCCCGTCCATTAACGGGCCTTCAATCACTTCAAGTGGTCTGCCCAATAAGGCTCTGGCTTCTTCTGCATCTTGTTCCGCATAATCTCCAATCCCTTTTACCAGTGAGTAAGAAAGCCTTTCAGATACCGGTTTTTTCCGCCAGGAAAGATCTGGACCATCTGACTTACGATTGGAATTCTGGTCCTTAATTTTCTCCGCATATTCAAGTAATTGCTCACCCGCTTCCGGACTCTTGTTCAAAATAACTGCCTCGACACGATCACGTAATTTTGGGTCTATTTCGTCATACACTGCAAGCATTCCAGCATTTACAATTCCCATATCAAGCCCTGCTTGGCAGGCATGATAAAGAAACGAGGCATGCATTGCCTCTCGTACCATGTTGTTTCCACGAAAAGAAAACGAGACATTGCTGATTCCACCGCTGGTACGAGCAAAGGGGCAACGTTTTTTGATTTCCCTGAGTGCATCAATGAAATCAAGCCCGTAGGAGTTGTGTTCTTCCATGCCAGTTGCCAGAGTTAAGACATTGGGATCGAAGATTATATCGCTGGGTGTAAATCCGACTTCATCAACTAAAATAGTATAGGCTCGCTCACAAATTCGAACCTTGTCTTCGAGGGTCGCGGCTTGTCCTTTTTCATCAAATGCCATCACTACAACCGCAGCCCCATATCTCATCGCCAGTCGAGCATGATTTTTGAAGGTTTCTTCCCCTTCCTTTAGGCTAATCGAATTTATAATACATTTGCCCTGAATGACCTTTAAGCCCGCTTCGATCACTGACCATTTGGAGCTGTCAATCATGATTGGAACCTTGGAAATATCGGGTTCTGAGACAACAAGGTTTAAAAACTTGTCCATACAAGCTTCCCCATCGAGTAAAGCGGCATCAAAATTCACATCCAATACATTTGCCCCATTTTCAACCTGTTGTTTTGCAACTTTGAGTGCGGCGTCATAATCCTCAGCCTCAATCAACTTTCGAAAACGGGGCGACCCGGTAACATTAGTCCTTTCGCCTACCATGGTAAGTGAAGTTACTTGCCCTTTGAGTTCAAAGGGTTCCAATCCACTCAATCTCAGGGCTGGCTCAACTTCGGGTACTCTTCTTGGCTCCGCTTGCTCAAGCTTCTGGGCAATCACATGGATGTGTTCGGGGGTGGTGCCACAACAGCCTCCGGCCATGTTTAAAATCCCCTCGTCGGCAAAAGTAAATAAGGATGAAGCAGTATCTTCCGGTTTTTCGTCATATCCAGTTGCCGCAAGTGGGTTGGGCAATCCAGCATTTGGGTAGCAGTGGACATAGCAATCCGCATTTTTAGAAAGTGCCTGCAAGTAAGATCTCATGGCATCTGCACCCAAGGCGCAATTGAGGCCAATTCCCAATGGTTTTGCATGAGCAATTGAATTCCAGCAAGCTTCAGTTGTTTGACCCGATAAAGTCCGACCTGAGGCATCCGTAATCGTAATGGACATAATTACTGGAAGCCTCTTACCGAGATCATCAAAAAAGTTTTCAATCGCAAAAATTGCAGCCTTTAAGTTAAGGGTGTCGAAAGTGGTTTCAGGAAGTAAGATATCTACGCCTCCTTCAACCAAAGCTTTGATTTGGTCATAATAGGAAAGTAACAATTGATCAAAATTTACATTGCGTAAGGATGGATCGTTAACATCAGGAGATAAGGAAGCCGTTCTATTGGTTGGGCCAATAGCTCCGGCAACAAACCTAGGACGACTCGGATCTTTTTTCATGGCCTCGTCCGCAGCTTTTCTTGCGATTTTAGCTGAGGCAACATTGAGATCATACACGACTTGTTCCAAGTTGTAGTCGGCCATGGCAATGCTAGTAGCACTGAAGGTGTTGGTCTCAACCATATCACTCCCAGCTTCATAGTAAGATTTATGAATATTATAGATAATATCGGGCCGAGTAAGGCTTAGAAGATCATTGTTTCCCTTGAGATCTCCTTTGTGGCTTTTGAAAAGTTCACCCCGAAAATCATCTTCAACCAATTTTTCCTGTTGAATCATAGTCCCCATGGCACCATCCATAATTAGGATTCGTTCCTGAAGCAGGGCTCTTAAATCCTCTTCACTCGGTCTTAGTTCTGAAAAGTTTTTCATAAACGCATCAACATATCATGATATGTTGATATGATATAAGGGCAATCTGAAAAAATAAAAAAACAATTTTCTTTGCCAATTTTAGATTAAAGTCTATTGTATCCCATTTTTACGGGACGTAGCGTAGTCTGGTTAGCGCGCCTGCTTTGGGAGCAGGAGGCCGAGAGTTCGAATCTCTCCGTCCCGACCATTTTTCGAAAATAATGAGCTTTCCAGGTAGTATTTTGATTAACTCGTTGTAAATGGTAGATTTTGAAGAATTTACCTTGGGTGAAGATAAAATCCTCGTTTCAAGAATCTCAGATCACAAAATTTGGGCTTCTACATTACTATCGGAGTACAATCGAAATAGGGGAAAAATTTTCACTAGCCACAAAATTAATGGCAGATGGGAAAATTCTTATCTACCGGTTGATTTGGTTCCAAGTGTCAAGAAAGCTATGCGACATGCTCGTGATCTAGGCGCAGAGGTTTTCAAAGTTTCATCCATGATTTTATTTAAGCCTATATCGATCGAAAAAAACTCATTGCCCCCTTTTTGGTTCAATGTAGCAAAACCAAATGAAATGACTGGATTACACCATCACTCTGGTTTGTCCGTACTTTCTGCGGTTGCCTACCTCCAAGCAGATAAAAATTCTGGTAATTTATTCTTCAAAAATGAAGAAGAATTTGAATTGGAGCCTGCCGTAGGAAAAATAATTATATTTCCACCTCATTTAAAGCATGGGGTTCGTTTGAATGAATCAAGGAATGAAAGGATTTCAGTTGCATTTAATTTGTTTCCTTTCCCCTTAGTAAATCCAGATTTATGAATATTTTACACCATTATTTCCCATTCTTTAATATTTGTTAGAAAATAAAGCTTTTTTTAAAAAGATTTTCGTTGAGATTCATTCAATAAAGTAGCAAATTTATAGAACCAATTTGGTACCTTTTATTTTAACAGCCAATTTTCATGAGTCCTTCCACCGATTCCTTCGAAGAAATCGAGTCCGCTGTCGTTCGATTTGCCGGTGATTCCGGTGACGGCATGCAAACCGTAGGCGAGCGCTTTACCGATTCCAGTGCTTTTGCTGGGAATGATATTGCAACCCTTCCAGATTTTCCTGCAGAAATTCGAGCACCTGCTGGAACCCTTGCAGGAGTATCCGGTTTTCAATTACAATTTGGCAGCCGAAAGATTCTTACTCCCGGAGATGAACCCGATGCTCTTGTGGCGATGAATCCAGCAGCGTTGAAGACAAACATTGATGACCTGCCTGAAGGGGGAATGCTTGTTGTCAATATTGATTCATTTAAAAAAATGAACCTCGCCAAGGCTGGATATGATAGCAATCCACTCGATAATGAAGATTTTAGGAAAAAATATCACCTTGTCGAATTGGATTTGACAAACTTGACCAAGGATGCCCTCAAGGACAGCCCGTTAAAACCGTCTGATAAAGCAAGATGTAAAAACTTTTTTGCACTTGGTTTTATGTATTATGTTTATGGTAGGCCATTGGAACCAACCCTTAAATTTTTTGATGATAAGTGGTCCAAGCGACTCCCAGAATTAGCCGAGGCAAATTCGATTGCCTTGAAAGCCGGGTTTAATTTAGGGGATACCATGGAGACAGCGAGGAACCGGTACCAAGTATCAAAAGCCCCAGTTAATCCTGGCTTGTACCGTAAGATTTCAGGCAATGAGGCTCTTGTATATGGATTGGTTGCTGGGGCTGAAAAGTCAAAACGTGAGCTTTTATATGCTGGTTATCCGATCACCCCGGCATCCCCCATACTCGAAGGATTATCTGCTCTTAAAAAATATGGAGTGAAAACCTTACAAGCAGAAGATGAAATCTCAGCCATGGGAATGGCGATTGGAGCAAGCTTTGCAGGTGATCTTGCGGTGGTTGCAACCAGTGGGCCGGGAATGTGTTTGAAGAGCGAATTTATTGGTCTAGCTTCCATTACCGAGCTACCCGTGATTATCATCGATGTACAAAGAGGGGGCCCCAGTACCGGATTACCCACGAAAACCGAACAGAGTGATCTTTTGCAAAGCTTGTATGCTCGTCATGGTGATTGCCCGCTTCCTGTCTTGGCGTCTCATTCCCCTTCGGATTGTTTTGAGTGTGCAATGGAAGCCACAAGAATAGCATTAACTTACATGACTCCGGTCATCTTGTTGAGCGATCTCTATGTGGCGAACGGATCTGAGCCTTGGCAGATTCCAAATGTGAGCGATTTGCCTGAAATTAAAAATGAATTGGCGAAAGAAGGGGAAGATTTAGTGGTGTACAAAAGAAATCCAGATACCCTTGCCCGTTCCCAGGCAATCCCTGGCCAAGTTGGCTTAGAGCACCGTATTGGTGGTCTTGAGAAGTCTGAGGATGGTGGTGTCAGCTATGATCCAGAGAATCATGAAAATATGACCCATTTACGGTCTGACAAGATTGATGGCATTGCCAAGAGTTATCCACCTATTCAAGTTCAGGGTGAAAAGGTTGGCGATCTTTTAGTCATTGGATGGGGGGGCACTTATGGTGCCATTTCATCCGCGACCAAGGCTCTTCAGGATGAAGGGTTTTCCATTAGCAGTATCCATCTTAGGTACTTGAATCCATTTCCAAATGATCTCAATGATTTATTGTCTTCCTTTAAAAAGATTCTTGTACCAGAGCTCAACCTTGGCCAGTTAAGCACCTTGTTGCAGGCAAAATATATTAAAGAGGTCATCCCTTATAACAGGATACAAGGTAAACCATTCAAGGTTACGGAATTAAGGGAAGAGTTTGTTAAGCATTTATCCAAAGAATAAACCATTTTATATGAGCACATCTACCGAAGAGGGATCCTTAACCAAAAAAGATTTTGTTACATCTAACGATGTGAGGTGGTGCCCGGGATGCGGAGATTACGCTATTCTCAATGCAGTGCAACGAACACTGCCCGATCTCGGCTTGCCTAAGGAAAAATTCGTTGTGGTTAGCGGAATTGTTTGCTCCAGCCGTTTTCCATACTACATGAACACCTATGGTTTTCATACCATACATGGACGTGCCCCTACGGTGGCAACGGGAGTCAAGGTTGCCAACCCAGACTTGTCGGTCTGGATGATTACTGGGGATGGAGATGGCTTATCCATAGGTGGAAATCACCTGATGCATCTTTTAAGGAGGAATTTGGATATTAATGTCCTGTTGTTTAATAATCGAATTTATGGACTTACCAAGGGCCAATATAGCCCAACTTCCGAGGTTGGGAAGAAGACGAAGAGTACACCAGCTGGTTCGGTTGACTACCCCGTGAACCCCCTACTTTTTGCATTAGGAAGTGAAGCAACCTTTATCGCAAGGACTACGGATACGGATCAAAAACACATGCTTGAAACTTTTAAGGCTGCCCAAGCACACAAAGGAACCTCCTTTATTGAAGTTTTTCAGAATTGCGTGATTTTCAATAATAAAACCTTTGACCCTATTACTGGACGAGATGTGCGAAACGACCAAGTTTTATACCTCGAAGAGGGAAAACCTCTGGTTTTTGGTCAAGAGTCTGATAAAGGGATACGATTGAATGGACTTGACCCTGAAGTCGTTTCCGCTGAAACCGATGATGAAAAAGCTAAGCTGCTCATCCATCAATCGAAAAGCCCTAATGCCGCATACCCTACGCTTCTTGCCCAAATGACATATCCCACCTTTCCAACCCCTCTTGGTGTCTTACGACAGTTAGAAGGCCGAGAAACTTATGAAGAATCTGTGATTGGCCAAATTCAATCATCTCAATCCAATGGCAGTGGATCTTTGCAAGAACTTTTAACTGGAAAAAATTCATGGGTCGTTGAATAAAGCTTCCTGTGGTTGACGAATTTCAACTCCTAATATAAATTTAAAAAATGGAATTTATCGATAATCCCCAAATTGGTCACAAGTATCTCAAATTACCTGTTTTTTTGGTTCCTGTTCTTATGTTTTTGATCCTCTTTTTGGGAATACTCGCATCCAAGTTTTATGTGGACAGTGTTCTGTATTCTTCGGATGAAGAATCTCAAAATTAGGTAAGGTTCTTAAATTTAAATTAGAGAATCCAATTATCTAGAAATTGTGATATAAGATTTTTAGAGTTGTGGGCTTCCTTCTTTCCACAACCCTTGGTAAGAAATCGTTCCTTTTTTGGAGAACAAGGTCCCGTATCCGTTTTCAATCCCTTGGTGGAAATCTCCAATATATAATTGGCCATCATAGGTTAGCTTCTTACCATATCCATGAGGTTTACCATCCAATATCTTCCCTTGATAGGTGGATCCATCTTCCAGCACGATTCGGACAGTACTTTTTATTTTGTCCCTCTGCTTGGTTGCCAAAGATGAATCATTAATTTCTGAAACTCTTTGCCTAAGAATTGAAATCTTTTCAGCTATTGTATCCTCAGAAATGGTAGTGAGGTTGGACTTAATTTCTTTAAGGCGATAACCAGCTTCTTTGGATTTGTATTTTTGATAGGCTAATTCGTAAGCAGCAACTGCTTCCAAGGGTTTTTGATCTTCTTCCAAAACTTTGCCTAAAAAGGAAAGAGAATCAGTGTCTCCCATGGCATAAGCTTTTAAAAACCAGTCATTTGCTTTAAGGGAATTTTTATTGGTTCCTAATCCTTTCCAATATGCACGGGCAGTATATTGGCAGGCCAATGCGTTTCCCTGCGAACCCATCTTTTTTATCCAATACAGGGCTTGTTTTTCTTTGGTTGAAGAATCGCTGTAACAAAGTTGAGCAAAATAAAATTGGGCCTTTGTATTACCTTGCTGAGCAAGGCTATCAAGCACAGGGTTTCCCCTAAGATTATTTAGCCAAAGAGAAAATAAGAGCAGAAAAAGATTAATCCGAGCCAAAGAACCGACCCAAAAAGCCTTTTTTGGGAGTGGATTGTTTTGGATTCGTATCCTTGGCTTTCCCAAATTTCCAGATTTGTAAGTTTTCATTAGTAGTAGCGTCTCCGATCAAAGCATCATATTTACCCTTCAATTTCAACTCTTGTACATAAATTGCTAAACCAATTTTCTTAAAAGTAGGTAATGGGGTGGGAAAAGCATTAATAAGACGACTTGATTTGAGCATTAGCATAATATCAATGTCGTAGGCATCTCCAAAGTATGCAGGTTTTCCCAAAACAAGAATCATTCGACCGCCAATAATTTCTTTACTACCTCCGTTTTCAGTTGATATAGTTCCCTTTCCTTCAAGTGGAATGAACTTGAATCCACCGTTTTTTGTAGCTTCGATAATTACAGTACCACGCCCATTAAGGGTAGCATTAGAATCTCTGGTTGAAAATTTAATAATTTGTGGATGTTCTGTGCATAGTAATATGCTTCCCGAGTCTAACCAGAAATCGGAATCTGAATTCCATATTCCCATAGTTTCACTACCTAACCTCCAGTACTTATTATTAATAACTGTTTCCATTCTTCCCTTTACACCAGTTGCGATGAGTAAATTACTGGAGAGAGAATGATTTACATCTATTATGAAAGGTTCAAATTGATCTTTCAGTGATAGATCAACAGCGTCTACACGACCTTCTATATAAGTTGATATAGGAGTTTCAGCTCTTAAAAAAAATGCCGCTGTAAATACAGCGGCATATAAAATGGATTTTAAGTGAGACAATTAAAAACTCGCAATCAAACTAAGACCTGTACCAATACTGAATTTCTTAAATTCATATAAGGTCTCATTCTCACCACTTGACTCTCTTTTCGAGTAATCAGAAAACACTGATAATTCAAAAGATTCACTAATTGGATAATCCAAGTTTAAGCTGATAGAATGCAATATGTCTTCTCTGTCCTTGTTGAAACCATTTGAGTAATCCCTAAATGAAACAGAATAGGACGGCATTAAGGAAAAGTTATCAAATGAATAAATCAGGGAATATGATCCGGTTACATCAAAGTGGTCAAGTTCATCGCTTGTGTGACCTGATCCTAATTCCTCTATGTCACCCTTATGAACTCCTAAGGATGCATCAAAAACACCAAGGATAGCATCAGTGTGGCTGTATGCTTTCGTAACCCCAACACTCGGATAAAATTCCATATAATCTTCTGTATCATTTTCCGTACTTCTATCGTTAGCGTACATAACACCAGCACGAAATGCCCAACCACTTTCATGCTGTAAGAGAAACAATAGGTATGCGGTTGTAGAGTTAAAGTTTAATGTGCTGAGGTCAGAGATGATATCGTCATCATTTTTGTATGTGAAGTCAGTCATGGTCCATGCTCCTCCAACGAATGGCGTAAGAACAGAATTGCCTAAATCATAAACTCCAAGCTTTGCCTGACCTTGGAATGAATTTTTCCAAACAGCATCAGCTTGTTGATCAAGAACACCGGGAGCACCCAACGGATTTTCTTCGTAGGCAATTTTGCTACTGTATCCAAATGAACCGGAAAATCCCGATTTTTTAAGTAGAAGAGGGCGCTGTGCACCAGTGTCCGACGAAGTAACGCTTGTTGAATCTCCAGTATTTCCAGTGACAGATTCTTTTGCTGGTGAAGGTAAATCCCGTGTTGTGGAACCCGTTCGGTTACCAACATTTGTTTGTTGCTGGGTTTGTCCGAAAGATAAACCTGTGGCTAAGATGCAAGCCACTGTAATGGTTTGTAATGATTTCATTTTAGTTGTAATAAGTTAGGCAGTAGGAATTATTGTCCACGGATTTTTATAAACGGTGTACCGTTAGGAAGTGTTGCGGTAGAATTAATGTGTCCATCAACACCTTGGAATTGAGTTCTGGAAAGGTTTTGATTTCCTATCCCAAGGTGCTTAACATTATAGAAGTTAACCCCGCCTCCGACAACTGCACTAGCTGAACTTTCTCTAATGTTAAGAGACCCTGCTTGACTGCGGAGCATAACATCAGCCGTTGCTGGGAAAGAAGTGTTCTGGATATGAATTGTTTTGGATTCCATGTAAATATCATCCACTCTGCCTGAAAATCCCAGATTGTTAATGTTAATTAAATCATTGGCGTAGAGGTATACATTGTCAGGGTCAGAAGATGTACTGTTAGCAAGACCAACTGAAAAATTAGCTGTTGATATGTTCAATGTGCCTAAAGAACCGAGAGCGAGATTACCACCCGTTTTGATGTTAGTGTTGACCAGGATCATGCTGCTCGCAGTCGTGTCTCCCGCTCCAATGCCTAAATTGGATCCAGTGTATTCGATGTCAGAACCATCAATCATGACATTGTCTGCTGCCCCTAAAACCAACGCGTGATCTTCAACATTGTTGTTGTTAGTGAACCTAATATTGCCAGCTGTTTGTAAGTCCTTAGCTGCACCAAGGATCAAAACTTTACGATCTGAAGTAGATGTTGCCTTGGATAATTGATTACTGACATCTACACTACTTTCGCTACCGGACTGGCCAAGAGTTAGATTAGCAGAAGCTGTAAGTTGAACATTAGAAAGGGGTATATCCAAGACGCTCGAAAGAGTGTTCTCTGTAGGATCCCACTGTTCGCTTTTGAAAGTTCTCTCACCGGTGAGTGTGGAAAGAAAGGAGAGATAATCTTTAGAAGAAGAAGTGGTATTGATCAGGCTGCTTAAAGAAGACTCGTTTGAATACCCACTGTAGTTAGTACCAAGTACAGCAGACGCAAGGCTTTCACTACCTTCACCAAAAGCACCGTAGGATGATAGGATGCGAAGGAAGGCTAAATTGTGACCACTGGTAAGGGTAGATGTGGAAATAACATCAGGGATGGAATTGGTAATTGACCGATCAGTGAGCAAACTAGTTGCCAAAGAAAGGGCTGACTCGAACTGTTCAGTGCGGGTGTAAGAACTCCCATATCTGGTTAAAGTAAGAGTAATAGCCTCAGCGAATATCAACGCATCTTCAAGTGATGATCCTTCTACAGCGGATAAAAGCAGATCACCATGTAATTTCGCATCTTCAAGTGAGTGACCAGCACGAAGTAGATTCCCGTATTCTTTTGCATCGTCAATAGAAATTCCTTGGTCAAGCAAATCAAGATGAGCATCCACATCAGCGAATGAAATACCCTTTATTAGATGCTTGCCATGGGTTGCAAATTTAGTTGATCCTGCTTCAGCATAAGAAGTTCTTAAATTATCGAGCCCGTGTGTTTTAAGATCTTCAAGATTAAATCCGTGTTTGTGTACCGCAATATGAAGGGTTCGAAGTTTGGGATTTGACTGAGCAGCTTTCGGCGCACCTTTTGATGGAGCCGCTGCTGATCCGGTTGCAGAAGCTGATGCTGCGTCTTCTCCTTCTTGTGAAAAAACAAAAATGGAGGGAGTTAATAAAAATGATGAAAGTAGTATGTGCAGTGCAGTTCTCATTATAAATGAAATTTATCGGTTGATTAGAAAGAAATTATAAAAAAATGTGTGAGTCACAAGCTTTTTCTTAAAAGATATTTAAATTTTCTGAAGATACTTTTTAATTAATTGATAATATTATGGTGCCGAGGGCGAGATTTGAACTCGCACATCTTTGCAGATACTAGATTCTGAGTCTAGCGCGTCTACCAATTCCGCCACCCCGGCACAATTAATCTAGAATACTTAATCTAAGCTGTAGGGCGATTACAAATTTATGAGAAAATAATTGGAATGGTTCGGCAGCGATTACCATTGGGTAATTTTTTTAGGTAGCAGTCTTGATCCGGTGAATCGTTATCTTCAAGAAGTTCTGAAGGTTCAAAGATGTGAGAGATTCTACGGGGAACTGTGGACAGAATTTGATTGAGAGGAATACTTTTTCTTTTACTTAAGATAATACTTTCAAGCGGATAATGCATTGATTTGTAACGCTCAATAAATTCATTTAATTTTTTCCCGTTTGCATTGGTCCTGTTAGAAAAACATAAGATGTCGGAAAAGTGTGCGACTCCATCCATCCATTCAACGATATCTTCATGATCCAAGTCATCACAATTAACAAAAGAAATAACCCTGGCTAGTTCAAGTGAACTGTGGGTATTTATAAGTTCCAAGCTGGCTTCAAATTGATCAGCAAGATTAAATTGGTTAGAAAGAAAAAGAAACCACTCTTCGGTTTCCTTGTCGGCAGAACTTTCAAAAAAGAAATTTTCTTCTACCCATTTCCAATTTGAATGGGAACAAATTTGCTCTGAGTTTTGAGGGGGTAACAAGATTTGAGATTGGTCTGCTCCTTTGTCTTGTTCCGCATGTTTGGAAAGAATGGAAATCCCATCTGAATTCGGCGTACCGATAACCAAATAGAGAAGACCTTTCATTTGGATCTACAATTCGCTGAAGGTATCACATTGTGCCGCGTGCAACATTTGATGATCTATTAAGACCAAAGCGGTCATAGCCTCGACGATGGGAACCGCCCTTGGCAAAACGCAGGGATCATGCCTGCCTCGTCCCATTAATTCTGTTTCATTTCCTTCCTGATCTACTGTCTTTTGAATCTGTAAAACGGTGGCAGTTGGTTTGAAGGCGACCCGAAAAAAGAGTTCTTCCCCATTGGTAATTCCCCCTTGTACGCCTCCAGAGTTATTGGTTTGCGTTCGCACTGAACCGGCACGGTTTTCAAAAAGGTCATTATGCTCAGATCCTTTGAGCCAAGTACCTTTAAATCCACTCCCCACTTCAAAAGCCTTGGTTGCGGGCAGGGAAAGCATGGCTTTGGATAAATCGGCTTCGATACGGTCAAATACTGGGGCACCCAACCCAGTCGGAAGGTTTGAGGCCCTGCAAATTATGGAACCACCGACGGAATCTCCCGATTTTTTCATTTCCAGAACGCGATCCTCCATGGCTTTTGCAGTTTCAGGGTGAGGGCATCGGGTGGGGGTTGCTTCGACTTCTTTCAAAGCAGGGGGATTATTCAGGTGTGGGCATTGAATGTCATGTATTCTTTCGACATAAGTACTGATCGATATTTCTTTGGATGATAAAAGCTTTTGTGCAATGGCACCAGCTGCAACCCGTGCTATGGTTTCCCTCGCGGAGGAGCGTCCACCTCCTTCGTGATTACGAATGCCAAATTTGGACTGATAAGTGAAATCAGCATGAGATGGACGAAATTTTTCTTTCATTTCCTCGTAGGCTTGAGGGCGGGCATCTCGATTCCGAACCAGCATGGCTATCGGAGTACCTAGTGTTTTACCTTCAAATACCCCGGATAAAATTTCCACCTTGTCCTCCTCGTCCCGCGGAGTGGTGATTTTACTCTGACCAGGTCGTCGACGATCTAAAAAGGGTTGAATGTCGTCCTCGGTAAGAGGCAGACGAGGCGGGCAACCATCGATAACCACACCGATTCCTCCCCCATGACTTTCACCCCATGAAGAAATACGAAATAAAGTACCAAATGAATTTCCCATTTCACCTCATTATTTTAAATAAGTTCTCTGAAAGCAAAACAATTTGAAAAGTTTGATTTAAAAGGGGTGAAGAATACCCTAACTTGATCATCTATTTTGATTCCCGATTTCATTGTCTGTCTTTTTAAACCAAAAAAAGATGGGGATAAGAAATTATTTGCATGATCTAATTTTTTTGAGATACTAAGAAACTTAAGGTCGGGTCCCATGCGACGCGTCTCAAACGAACCCCGTCAGGTCCGGAAGGAAGCAGCGGTAGTTGTGAGAAGTGTGTGCTGTGGGGTGCCTGGCCTTTTTTTTTGCTTAGTTCAATGGAAGTTGCCTTTCTATGATCCTCATTTTTTTTGACTTTTTCTTGCCTGCAGATCAGGAAACAAACATTCTGACGAATGGTGACAAATTCCTCATACCAAGTAATTGCCCGTAGGTGGCGACCCACTCAATTCGCAGAGCTTGTCGGTCAGGATCATGTGGTACGTACTTTAGGCAACGCCATTGAAATGGAGCGAATCGCTCACGCATATTTGTTTGTTGGTCCGAGAGGAACTGGGAAAACTACCTCTGCTCGACTCTTTGCCAAATCTCTCAACTGGGAGAATGGACCCTCCTTGGAAGTGCCTGAGGATTCTGAAATTGGACAATCAATTATGGAGGGCCGTTGTCTTGATGTGATTGAAATTGATGGAGCCTCGAACAATTCGGTCGATCAAGTCCGGGACTTAAGGGATGAATGTCAATACGCACCCGCACAATGCAGGTATAAAATTTATGTCATCGATGAAGTTCATATGCTTAGTCAGGCAGCTTTTAATGCTTTGCTTAAGACTCTTGAGGAGCCTCCGAAGCATGTAAAATTTGTTTTTGCTACCACGGAAGCAAATAAAGTATTACCAACGATCGTATCCCGATGCCAAAGGTTTGAATTTCGGTCTATACCGGTCGATCTGATTGTGGATAAACTATCTCAGATCTGTGATGTTGAGAAAATCAAAGTTGATCAAGAGGCATTGAATGCGATCGCAAGAATGGCACAGGGTGGTATGAGAGATGCACAAAGTATTCTAGACCAGATGATTTCTTTTTGTGGGAAGGAAATTAAGCAAGAGAATGTGCTAGAAGTCTACGGGCTTGTCGCCCGAGAGCGTATTGTGAAACTTGGAGATCATATTTTTGAAGGAAATTTTGAAGAAATTCTTAAAGAAGCCGAAGCCTTTGCTGTAGAGGGTGTTGACTTCTACCGTGCCCTTTTGGATTTGGCGGATTATGTCAGGGAATATCTGGTGTCATCTATGAAAGACGGAAAGAATTCTTATCCAGAACAAGCAGTTCGTGTGCTTGATTCCTTGAAGGAAGGAGAAGATTTAGTTCGTTCTGGTTTATCGGAGAAAACAAACTTTGAAGTTACTCTGCTCCGAGCTGTTGAAGCTGGGAAATCCAGATCAATAGACAAAATCATCCGGCAGATCTCAGGGATTCTACCGGATGAGGCGAAAAAAAAAAGGGTCAACACTGAGCCGGATTTAAAAACCGACAAGAACGGGGGAGCGAACTTTCCGAAAGAAGATATTTCGGAATTAGTAGTCTCAAGTTCTTCTTATGATACACCTAGTCAAAATTTAAATGAGCTGGAAGTGAACGAAGTAAGCAATGGCCTGGCGGAAAATGTTGAGGATAAAAATGAGAACGAAGCCGAAGATGGTTCAAAGGTTCAAGAAAAGCTAAATACAGGGACAGGAAAGTCAGGAAAATCCAAACAAAAGCGCCAAGAAAAAGATCAGAAATTAATTGACCAAAGATCAGAATCACTTCCAGATGAAGTAAAACAAATACTTCAAGAAAAATTTCGTGCTGAATTTGTTTCTATTGAAAAAATTGACTCTGATCTTTTGATCTAAGGTTTTGCTTCAGGGAATGATCTTTTTTACTTCGTCGGACCTAATCCAGCCTTTTTTGCGGTCCTTAGAAGTATGGACTAAAAACCATTCCAATCCAGCCTGGCTTCTGTGACTTTGTATGCTTAGGTCATTTTTTAAATGGACCCACAAGCTTTCGCCGGGTTTAACATGAGCATTTGCAGAGCTACCTGAACCAGCAAATCTACGGAGTGGGATCAGCTCCGAATGATTCTGATCGTTCGCTTTGGGTTCAATGGCAATCATTTCCCTTTTTAGTAGACTCTGGCTCCCGCTTGAGGTGTAAATCGCCCAAGTAGTGAAAGATAAGAGCAAAAGCCAAATGGAGACGGGAATAAAGAATCTTTGCTTATTCCAACCAGCAAAATAAAAATAAGAAAAGGCCAAAGACCCTGTCCAAAAAATGACGGCCATCATGATAAACCAAAAATCTATCGACTCCGAATTTAAGTAGTTGCTAAGCACCCTTTGATTCTTTGGCACATTCGCAACTTCAAGTGCAAATGATAAGTTTTCCCTTATTTCACGATTGGATGGATCCAGAAGAAGGGCTTGCCTATAATTAACAATTGCTTGGCCGTATTTTCCCAACTTGAAGTAAAGGTTGGCGAGATTCCCATGTAAGTTGGGGGAGTGGGTCCCTGTCGCTACTTTTTCATAAAGATTAACTGCGTTTTCTAAATCGCCTGAAGCCTCGGCCCGAACCGCATCATAAAAGATTCTATCTTCAACCTTTGAGCACACTTCTTGTTGAATACCGAGAAGAAGAAAAGACATGAAGAATAGAATTAATTTTTTCATTTTATCCTTTTTAAAATAGAAAGTGCTTCTTTGTATTCTTCTTTTAAATTTGGTCTGCTTTCATCATTCCTAGCAAATTCAAAATCATCAAACTTTTGAAGGAGGGAATTAATCATTCCAATAAGTTGGGGGCTTTCATTTCTCTCCTGTAATATTTGAATTAGTTCTTCACTGGAAAGAGAAAAAGGATTGGGGTGATCGCTATAAAATCCAACCTTGAACTGAATCAAAGCCCGATAGGCACGGAAGAATCCCCTGGCATCATTAAACCCATGGCATTTTTTTAGTTCTTTAAACATTCTGGATTCTTGTTGCTTCAGGCTCTCAATCCCATGGGTTCTCTTCTTGAATCCGAGAAAAATAAAAAGGCACAAAGCAGAGAATGGAATGGTTTGAACAACCCAAAAAAGAAAAGAGTGTGAAATGCTTGCTCTTAAGAAATCTTTTCTCCATGGACCGGGTTCACTTTCTGTCTGAAAAAGGGTACTTTGAGCTGCCTCAGATTGTCCCCTTTCGGTTTGTTCTTCGATTCGCTGAACGGGTTCATTCCACTTCTCTCCTGGGTCTACCCGGATGGTGTGTTCAAGATTACGCAAAGTGATGTATTCTTCCTGTATTGGATCAAAAAAAGAAAAGTTTGGAGAAGGTAGTTTGAGCAGACCTGGTTTGAGAGGGGTAATAATATATTCAAAGCCTTGGGTTCCTGAGAATTTTGTTTGTTCATTTCCTGAAAAAAAGAATGCAGGCGGGCCGAACTTGAAATCATTATTTTGGGTAAGGGTAGGGGCAGGCATTGCAGAAAAATTTCCATTTCCGGAGATTGAAAAAGTTAATCGTACTGGATCTCCAAGAGAAACCGTCTCAGAATCAATCGAAGAAGAGGTTTTAAAGGTTCCAATTGCACCGGAAAAAGATGGAGGCCTTCCGTTCATTGGCAGGGGACGGATTTCAATTTCCCTCACTTTTGAACTTACCTTGATTGATTCCTCTCTTCCAAAACCAAAGAAAGGATCGTTGAAAAATGGGCTATTGAAAGGTGAAGTTTTTTGATTATTAGTTCTTATTCGAACATTCGAATGGAAGGAAAGATCATGCTTCCCTGAGATTGCAGCAGTTAATCCAACGGTCCAGGAATATGAAGAATAACTTTTGTTGAATTTTATAATATTGCGCTTTTCATTGGGCTGGCCCAAGGCGGTTAAGGAAAAAGAATCTCCCACTTTAACCGGTGCATTCTCAATTCGTGTGAATGGCATCCGGTCCCATAGGAATAAACTAATTTCGGAAACCATGGTTTCTCCCTCAAATAAAAATTCTCGTGGCATTGAGTATTCAAGGAATGCAGCTTGTTTTAGATCCTCATCTGCTTTTTGTTTTTGCTGTTTTCTCAATAAATCCTGTTGGCTTGGTGCAAGAACCTTTAGGTTAGCCGGAGGCACCGTATGGCTTTCCCCGTCAATCGTAAGCTGCCAAGAAGGCATTTTAAAAGATCCTTGTCTGCTTGCACGAGCAGTAAAGCTGAGTTCTAATTTTATGGAGGTAATTCCATTTACTAAACTCACTTTTCGAAAGGTTTGGGGGTTGTTTGAAATATTTAAGCCTGGAACTTTTGGAATCGAACCTTTGGGAGGGTTCTGGGAGCCTTCAATAACAACCTTGTAAACGGTAGAATTACTCAAGGTAATCGCAGCGGGTTCAAAAGAAGATTCAATTTTGATCTGACTACTTTGTCCAAGTGTAATAGATTGAACGCCAAGAAAAAGGGTTGAGAGTATTATTTTAGTGGAGAAGGAACCCGTTTGATTTTTGACAAGTCTCTTCACTTAATAATCCCTTCCGTTGTTTAACACCCTAACAGGGTTGGCTTGTTGATCAAGAGGCTTACTTTTGGATTCCATTTCTTGGAGTAAACGTTCATACAAGGCATTTACTTCTTGGCTAGAATCATCTTGTGCAGAACTCTCCTCTTCTGGATTTTCTTCTGGTTGCCGGTCTTGTGGGCTGGTCTGTTGATTTTCTTGGTTTTGCTCTTGATTTTCTGAGTCGTCTTGAATTCCAAAATTAAGATTTCCAGAGGATGTTTCAAAATTCACCCAAGTTAAGTATGCTTTTTTTTCATCCAAAGGAAAAGTAATGTTGGCATCAGGGTTTTCGGGAGCTATGCAGACTGAATGTTGCCCAGGGGGGACGGCTTGGTTGAACTTTCCATCTTGGTCAGGAGAAAAAGTGGACTCATTTTCATCGAGGGCAAAATTTCCATTTGTATCGATAAAGATTTTAGCCGCGCTAAAGCCATTTTCCTCTTTTTCTCGTTGTCCATTTCCATTTTCATCGGACCAAATTTCACCGGAAATTAGGGGTGCTGCCCGATACGGAATCGCCAAGTTTGTCGTACCTGGTTTTCTAATTGAGATTTGATGGTTTAGCACAGAATCTGAATTAAGCGGAGGTGGAGGAGGGGGGAAGAAAGGGACCAGTATTTTACTATCAGTCTGGTTGCCTTCATTTATTTTGGATCCAATTTCAATAAGGGTTGGATAGGTTCCCGAAATCCATTCAAAAGCAAACTCTCCCCTTTCTGTTGTGGAAATTTTTGGTTCCAGAGTAGCATTCAATTCGCCGTTATTATCCTTATCCCAAAAAATTATTCCCTTCAATCTGGGCTCAATCTTTTGAACTTTGCCGTCCCCATTCACATCCCTCCAGATTATACCGCTGATAACGGTCACAAGGGATTGAATTCTTTCTTGAATTTGTTTTTTGAGAGATTCAAGATTTGCGGCAGCTTTTTGATTCCCGTTTAGCTGAAATGCCGAGTCATAATATGCCAATGCCTTGTTCCAAGTTTTTCTTGCTTCGCTTACATTTTGGCCATCAAGCCAAGTATTTGTCTTTTTGTAAAAAATATTACCCAAAGCATTGAGAGCAATGGATTGGAGCTCTGGGTCATCCACCGAGGAATCCAATGCGTTTTCCAAAAAGGCTGTAGCTTGTTCGAATGAGTTTGCTTCCATGTGAGCAAGTCCGGCATTTAAAAACAATTTGGGCTCAACAGGTTGCCCCTCTTTTTGAGACGCATTAATTTCAAGAGAATAGAAGTTTGCGGCATCCGAAGGATTTCCTTCTGCAAGTGCCATCTCTGCTCTTTTGACATTATCTTGCTTGAAGCAACCCAGAAAGAACAAAGGAAGAGCCAAAGCAAATGTTTTCAGGATGATTTTCTTTTCTGAAGGACTTAGCATTTCAAGAAATATTAGTAGCAGAGCAAAAATAACGAAGGGCTGAAACCTTTCGATTGGAAGATCAGTAGAAAGTTGAGTCCTTCTCCTTTGTTGCCCTTCTTTTTGAAGAATTTCAAAGGTCTTCGCTAATCCCTCTCCAGTAGGTCCAAGGCTGAAATACCTTCCACCGGTTACCTCTGCAATGTTTACCAATGACTTTTCATCTAATTTAGTAAGCACCGTGGTTCCATCTCGATCTTTCAAGAAATTTCGTGCAGGCTGACCAACTGGGTCCGTAGAAATAAAGGAACCACTAGGCGAGCCAATGCCAATAGTGTAGATCTTGATTCCCTCCGCTTGTGCAGCTCTAGCTCTCTTGAGTCCCTCGCCTTCCAAATCCTCTCCGTCGGAGAGAAGGATCAAAAAGCGGTCGCTATCGTCTTGGGCAAAAGAGCGGGAAGCTTCGTCAATGGGCTGAGCAAGATTGGTTCCGGGAGTTTTGATAATTCCCACCTGAAGATCTTCCAAGGTTTTGATGAAAGCCTGGTGATCTAATGTGAGCGGGCATTGTAAAAAAGCAGATCCAGAGAAAGCAATAAGACCCAAACGATCACTCTTAACTTTTTCCAGTAAATTTACTACTCCTAATTTTACCCGTTCAAGTCTGTTTGGCTTAACATCCCGTGCGAGCATGCTTTTAGATACATCCACCGCAACGAGGACATCAATTCCGCGGGGATTGGAAGTTCTCTGCTCCACTCCCCATTGAGGACGAGCTATCCCTAAGAGCATTAGGGTAAGAGCAATAAAAACCATTAGAAACCGTAGGTTTTTTTGGGTTTTGGAATAAGTTGGAACCAACTTTTTGAAAAGTTTTCTTGAAATAAATCGTTCCATTTTCTTCTTCTTCGCTTGTTCAGAAAATCTAAAAAGTAGGAGCACCAAAAAAAGAATTCCTAGACCTATGAAAATTACATTGAGTTCGGCAAACATAACTAGGGGATTTTCATAAGTAGGGTACGAGATAGTCCAATTTCAAGTAAAAGTGTGAAAACTGCAAAACCAAGGGACCATTGGAAAAGATCTTTGAATAAGGTGTTCACTTTTAATTCGATTTCAGTTTTTTCAAGCCTATCAATCTCGTCGTAGATAGAGGAAAGTGTTTTTTTATCTTTGGCCTCAAAAAAGAGGGCATCTGTTTTAAAAGAAATTTTCTTGAGAATATCTTTGTCTACAGGATAGTCTGCAACCTGAACCACTGGCTTTCCGTTTGTGTAACGCATGAGATCGCGAGTAGAAGGATCAAACAGGTAGGTTCTAGTTCTGCTATTAGTTCCAATGGCGATCGTATAAATCTTTACTCCATCCTTGGAGGCACCATCTGCATAGATAAGGGGGCTGTTTGGAGGAGGCGGTTCATCTTTTCCATCGGTCAATAAGATGAGGATTTTTGATTTCGATTCCAAGGGTCTAAGCCGGTTGATTCCCTCGGCTAGCGCGGCACCGATATTCGTCCCCGTTTGGCGGGTTAATCCAACCCGAAGCCTTGCCAAATTTTTTTGTAAGTGCTCTTTATCCAAGGTCAATGCACTTACCAGGTATGGATTCACGGAGAAGGCAATTAAACCAATTCGATCGTACTTTCGTTTTTCAATAAAGTTTTGAATGACATCTTTTACTACATCCAATCGGGTGACCTCACCTTGTTGATCGTCACTCATATCTAAGGCAAGCATAGACGCAGATAGATCAATCGCTAAAACAATGTCGACACCACTGGATTGAATGAATTCGGTGCTTTGATCGAGTTGCGGTCTTGCTATGGTAATGATCAGTGAAATAATGGTCAGGAATCGGAGAAGAGAGGGGATCCAAAGATATCTGCCTTTGCCGGTGAGGCGTATGTTTGAGATGTTTTGAAGACTTGAGAATCGGATACTTGGAGATTTGTTCGATTTTAAACTTTGGAACCACAAAAGGATTGGAATGAGTAACAAAAGCAACAGCCAATAAGGTTCAGCAAATTGAAGTTTTTCTACATCCGAAAAATTCATTTATTGCCAATCTTTAATCTGCTTGGTTCTTCTCCACTTTTCTTTTCTTCAACAAGTCTAGCATGAGTATCTTTGACAAAATGAAGTGCTAGTTCAAGCAGTTGATCTGTAGTTCTTTCTGAAACTAATTCACGAGAATACTTTATGATATCTCCCTGAACTACAAAATCCCTGAGGGTATTCTCATAGCGATTTTTGAAGAATGAATGAGATACAATTTCTTTCATGAACTCTTCCCCGGTCAATTCCAAGGCGGGAAAGCTGAATAGTCTTTCCACATAAAGTCTGAGAATTTCTGAAAGTTTGAAAACAAAAGGCTTGGGTTCGATTTTTTTCTGATTTTGCAATGCAGTAATTGCCTTGATTGCATCTTCGAAAGGATCGCTCGGAGGGGTTGTTTCGATCTTTTCTGAATTTAGCTTTTTCTTTTTTAAAATGTGCCAGATTAAGAGACCCAAGAGTATGCAAAAGAACAGGATGAGGACGCTGTAAAGATTTTCCTCGAAGATTTGAAGAAATGTTTTGTAAACAGGCAGGGGCGAATCTGTCTGGAGGTTGGAATCCAGAAGATAGGAAACTTTTTCTGAGTTTAGTTGGTAAGGATTCATTATCGGTTCCTCCTACTTTTCCTCATTTGGAAGAACTCCTTTAAAACTTTTACGAAATCTGAATCAGTTGAAAAAGAAAAGAAGTCTATACCCCTTCTTTTGAGCCTTAGAAAGAATCGATCTTGGAATTCCTTTCTCTGTTTTGAATACTCTTCCCTGAAGTATGCATTGGCGGAATCAATAATTACCCTCTCTCCAGATTCAGCATCCTCAATTTGAACAAGACCAAGATTTGGAAAGTTTTCTTCACAAAAATCAAAGACTTGGCCACAAACGAGGTCATGCTTTTTACGGGTCGAAGAAATTTCCTTGAAAAATAAATCCTCGGCAGAGTGATTATTCTTTTTATCCTCAGGTATGATAAAGTCTGACAGAAGAAAAATAACTGCTCTTCTTCTTAAAACATTATTTACAAATCGTAAGCCGTCATTAAGGTCGGTACCAGATTCTTTATTTCGGTGAAATAAAATCTCGCGAAGAATTCTAAGTATTTGTTTTTGGCCCTTTGCAGGAGGCAAATATATCTCAACTTGGTTTGAAAATAGAAGCAGACCAACCTTATCGCCGTTTCGGTTCGCTGAGAAGGCAAGCAAAGAACCTAATTCAGCTATTCTTTCTCGCTTGCTACGATCTTTCGAACCAAATGAACCACTTTCACTTACATCGATAGCAAGCAAAATGGTTAGTTCTCGCTCTTCACGAAATTGTTTTACAAAAGGGATGCCCATCTTTGCGGTTACATTCCAGTCTATCGATCTTACCTCATCACCCGGTTGATACTCTCGGACTTCCTCAAAATCGATACCTTGTCCTTTAAACGCACTATGATAGGACCCTGCTAGAGCTTCCGAAACCAACCGGTTTGAACGAATCTCGATTTGCCTTACCTGTTTAAGTATGTTTCGGGTGAAATCTTGTTCCGGTTCATCCATTTAAAAAAGCAAACGGTAAGATGAAATGTTCAATCATGGAACCGGAACGGTTTCAAAAATTGTTTTAATAATATCGTCGCTTGATATGTCTTCGGCTTCTGCCTCATAACTGATAATGATTCGGTGCCGCAATACATCAAAACCAATGCTTTTAATATCTTGTGGGGTAACAAAACTTCTACCTTGCATAAAGGCAGATGCTTTGGAGGCAAGGGCTAGGCTAATCGTTGCTCGCGGTGAGGCACCAAAGCGTATGAAAGCACTCAATTCGGAGGC
>DBVA01000078.1:0-1702 GCA_002308735.1 Opitutia bacterium UBA1276
TCTTCATCATCGACAATTAATACTTTTTCATTCATGGGCAAATGGGGGGCTAAACTTAAGTATCAGCACAAACCAACATGAGATGCAAGTTTTTCATTAAAATAATTAATAAATCCAATTAATAGTTTTCAAGGAAAGGAAGAGATGAGGAGAAAAAAAAGTAAATTTTTGGATTCACAATTTAGCTCGATTCCAATCAAAACTTTGTTATTACTATTTTTTGTTATGCCCGAGTGGCGGAATTGGTAGACGCAGCGGACTTAAAATCCGTTGACCGCAAGGTCGTGGGGGTTCAAGTCCCCCCTTGGGCACTCTTAAAAAAATTTAACAGCAGTAGATGTTATATATCCCGAAATACTTTTTAATTAGTTGTTAAAACAAAGTACGACCACTCGATTGTGTTAATTAGAAACCATCGAAAAAAAAGACATACAGGTTAGGGTAAAAACCCTATTTCCCACAGGACTGTCTAATAGACAGCTTAGTTGACTGAATTGATGATGGTAAGGCCCGTGGTGGCAAAAGTCATTATAACTGCCACCATAAAACCTATGATCCGAAAACATTGTGTATTATTAAGCATACCCAATACTTCGTTACCGGTAGCATTTTAGATCACCTAAGTTAGGATTTTTTTTCCAATCCCTTTTAATTCTCGGATGGAGGGAAGGTATTCTTTATTAATATATACTAACAAACTTCAAAGTTTCGGCATTAGAGCTTTTAGATTACAATCCAATCATTTTCCTCGATGGCTTTTCGCTCTCTCTCTTTTCTCTCTTCGTCCTCTTGGATCTCTTTGGTTCTAATTTGCAGGTATTCCTCCTGAGCCGCATCCTTTGATCCAAAATCTTTTATCAGCCCATCCAAAAGATCTTGGTTGGGTGAATGATTGAATTCCAACAAAGCTTGGTTGAAATATTTTTCAGAATGTGTGCTTTTCATGCAATTAAACACAATGATTTTCGTTCAGGGGTCAAGCTTATGGAGTATAGCAAAGAACAGATCCAAGTTAAGAGTCCTTAATCATAGGTTTCAGTTCTTTCGTTTGTCTAGAAATGAATTGTTTGCTAAGATAAATCTTATGAAATTTCTTATTCCAACCATATTGCTCTCTTTACTTACCTCCTGCGACACCATGGAAATTCAAGCAGGTGAGGATTCTATGAACTCATCTCCTTGTGCTGCCTGTCCCAATTGTGGAAGTTCGGATACTAAAGAAGAGATCAAACCAGCATCCTAATTTTATTATTTTCACTCAAGAAAGCTTGCTTGATGATAGGTAAATGCTTCAAATCTATACCAAGCTGATTAATTAAAGTCTAGTTGATCGGTTTCCACTACTTGCTTCCCGCTCGAAGTTTTATTAAGTAATGGTCCGTGGCTTGGAAATTCATAACTGTTTCGTATTTGTTTGTGTTCCTTTCTTCCTGTGCACCAGATGGGGTTGAAAGCGATGAAGACATTCTTGAAAAGCCTATTTTTGAAAAAGCACCCCAATCCGGGATCAAGGATGGGCACATAATTGAAAGGTATGAAAACGGTTCTCCGAAAGAAGAATTTCACCTCGTTAATGGTAAGAAAAATGGATCCTTTAAAACTTGGTACGAAGATGGGCAGTTGGCTAAGGAGGGAAAAATGGTGGAGGATCGATGGAATGGTCCCTATCAGGAATGGCGCCCTGATGGAACCCAAAGGGTTA
>DBVA01000078.1:2042-2945 GCA_002308735.1 Opitutia bacterium UBA1276
TGAATGGTGTACAGGATGGAGAATGGATTTTCTACAGCAAAGAGGGAAAAGCACTTCCTCCGGTTTTGTTTGAAATGGGAAAGGAAGTAACGCGAGAACTTCCTGCCCTAAGGTTTTAATACTAGCCCGACTCCATTGGCGAATTTCTGAATTTTTAAAACTGAGCCATCTTCTTGGTATTGATATAAGATACCATTTCCATTCTTGAGATTGGTGTGAGGGCAGGGCTCTCCGCTTGGGGTCCATACTTTGGCGGAAACAGCCAATCCGGTCTCACTAATCGATTCAGAAGCCGGAAGTCCGGAGGTGTAAAAGCTTTTCCATTGGCCGTCGACTTCGCCATCCGAAGTTTGTCCGATTACTTTGATCCTTCCATTTGGATGCCAGCCTTTAAATTCTCCTTCATAGCGGTCTTGGTGCCAACCGGTCTTGGCACGAATGCTTCCATTCGGGTACCATTCGAGCCAAATTCCTTCTTTTTGTCCTTTTTTTAAATATCCGAGCGAGGTAATTGAATCTTTCGAATCGCTTTGCTTTACCCACCCGCTGAATGGCTCTTCTTTTCGGTCCACATAGAGCTGGATCATTCCATACATCAGCTTTCGCTCAAGGGAATCCAAAGAAACCGCTTGTGCCTTTGCTTCTTCCATAATTTGTGAATCCTGAAGGTCAGGAATTCCACAACTGGCCAAGAAAAATAAACCAAGAAAAATGATTTTTGCCATGGACGGGCTTACACCTGAAGACTGGATGGAAACGAAGGAGTTCAAACTGGAATCGGTAATCTCATTGCCGAGAGTTGCAAAGAATTGTATAAAAGATGCCGCATGATTTTCATTAAAGAAGTGAATTTAGCCTTTGGGCACAAGAAAGTATTTCAAGAGATTTCGGAAACCATAGGAA
>DBVA01000131.1:0-10124 GCA_002308735.1 Opitutia bacterium UBA1276
CTCCAGGGACCCGCGGTTTGTTCGGAGGCCTTCTTCCCCTTTTCTGACGGACTTCTAGCGGCTGCGGCTGCGGGTGCCACCGCAGCCATTCAACCGGGAGGAAGTGTCCGGGATGAAGATGTAATTGCTGCTGCGAATGAGCGTGGAATGGCGATGGTATTCACTCACACTAGGCATTTTAAACACTGATCAATTTCCCGAGCTGAAAAAATTGATTTTGAAAAATTGCTTAATTTGAATTGTAAGGACCAAGGATGAAAGCAAGCCATATTATACCTTTTCTTGTAAGCTTTATATCCCTGCACTTTATCGGTTGCGGGTCGGCCATGCTTTCGGACGAAAGCCTCGCTCGCCGCTCCAAGGCTCAATTCGTTCAAATGAAGAATAAGCAGGCTCTTTCATCCAACGCTTCTCATAAAAAAATGGTTGAACGAATTGGAAAGAGGATTGCAGGGGTTGCCCAAGTGGATCTTCCCGGGACGGAATGGGAATTTGTAGTTTTTCAAAAAAGCGAGGCCAATGCCTTTGCCATGCCAGGAGGAAAAGTAGGGGTGAACAGCGGACTGATTGAACTTGCGGATGGAGAAGAAGATGAAGTTGCTGCGGTGATTGGACATGAAATTGCCCATGTTGCATTGCGGCACAGCAATAAAAGAATGTCTCAAGCTATGGGGATTGCACTTGGTGGGGTGATTTTAAATACCGCCTTGAAGGATAAAAGTTCTACGGATCGAATGATCGCAGGCGGAGCCTACGGGGTGGGTACCACCTTGGGAATGGCCCTGCCTTATAGTAGGGAACAAGAGCGCGAGGCGGATCAGCGAGGGCTTTTTTACTCCGCTATGGGAGGGTACGATCCTCGTGCTGCGGTCACCTTTTGGGAGAAAATGCTGAAAAAAAATAAGCGAAAGATGCCAGAATATTTTTCTACTCATCCAAATCCTGATAATCGAATTAAATTTCTTCAAGCCAATATGAACCAAGCATATGCTCTTTATGTAGAGGCGAAAAATGCAAGAGGAGAAACGCCGAACCCATGAATTCCATCTTAAAAAATCCAAAGGAAGCACTCACTCAGTATGTTTCTTTTCCCAGCGTCTCCGCTGACTCAAACTATTCGGAAGGAATTGATGGTGCCCGGGATTTTATCTGTGCCCGTCTGGCAGAGCTGGGTTTTGAAATCAATCTAGTGGAAACTCCGATTAATCCAGTCATTTTAGCAACCCGGGGAGATCCAAGCTGGCCGCGTTTGGTGATTTATGGCCATTATGATGTTCAACCACCCGACCCCTTGGATCTATGGACGAGTAAACCATTTGAAGCGGAGGAAAGAAATGGCCGGCTTTTTGGCCGGGGGGCAGCCGATAATAAAGGACCGCAGATTGTACACATGTCGGCTCTCTATCGGGTCTTGAAAAAGAACCCAGATCTTCCCCTTCACATTACTTACCTAATTGAAGGAGAAGAGGAAATTGGCAGTCCAAGTTTTCGTGGTTTTTTAGAAAGCCATAAAGGTAGCTTAGCCGGTGATTTATTATTAGTTTCAGATACGGGTAGCCCTGGACCAGAGCAATTGGCGGTAACTACTGGGCTGCGTGGTTTAACCGCATTAGAAATTAGGGTTTTTGGCCCGAAGCAGGATCTTCACTCAGGGGTACATGGGGGAGCATTGCTTAATCCATTACAAGCACTGATGCATGTTTGCTCGGGCATGCACGATGATCAGGGCAGGGTTACCATTCCCGGGTTTTATGATGCGGTGCGGGAACCCAAAGATTGGGAACGGCAGGAATTGGAGAAATTACCGATTTCCGAAGAAAAGTACGCGGATTTTTTAGGCGTTAATAAATTCTTTTCTCCTCCTGGTTATTCGCCCTTGGAAGCGATCCGCTTTTGTCCCACCCTTGAATTTAATGGAGTTGGCGGAGGCTACCAGGGAGAGGGTTCAAAAACGGTCATTCCTGCTGAAGCATTTGCAAAAATCACCTGCCGTCTGGTCCCCGATCAGAATGAAGAAGTAATTGCCGAAAAGGTGCGTCAATTCATCGTGGATTCATGCCCATCCTCGGTTCGGGTAGAGGTTACCCTCAAGGGTGGGGGCAATCCCTATGTGGTGATCCCTCCAAATAAGCCTGGTTCCTCTGGTATGGAGTCTGATTTGATGAAAAAAGCCTTCTCCATAGTCGAAAATAGTGTGCAGTCTTTTTTTGGAACCACTCCATTGTATTTGAGAGAGGGTGGAAGTATTCCAATCATCCGAGATCTCAAAGAAGTTGCAGGCTTGGATGCCTTAATGCTTGGTCTCTTTACCAATGAAGACAATTTGCATGCACCTGATGAAAGTTTTCATCTTGGCATCTTTGAAAAAGCGATCGATACCTTCACCGACTTCTTCGAAAAACTGGCAAAGTGACTTTTAAAATTCAGGTTTGATTCAGCGGGACAAACGAAAACTAGTTTTACTCCCCTTTGGTCACAACAAAAGAAGCCCGCCGATCCAGTTTAGCCTGGGTTCCATCTGCATTGGGAATTGCACTTTCGTCTCCAATTGAAACGGTTTCCACCCTTTGGCCATCCGCACCAAGTTCGACTAAATATTCCTTGACGGTGGTTGCTCTTCTTTCGCCCAGTGCTTTGTTGTAGGCCGGAGTACCTTTCCAGTCACAATAGCCCTCAATGAGCAGGCGAGCTTGGGTGTTGGATTGTAAGAATTCTGCGATTTCAACCAGTTTAGAACGCTCGGTGGCATTTATGTTATATTGATCGAAGCCAAAATAAACGGGATCAAATGGGCGAATGACATTGAGCGGATCACTGAATGCATCCAGACCCGGATCACGAGGGGATAACAGATCATCGCTTGCAAACAGGTTCCCATCGAGTGCACTTCCTGCAGGGGATAGGTCATCTCCGGCATTAAAGTCCCTACTGGGATCTGATAATGCGGAACTTCCTTCCGTTCCATTCCGGTTAAGGGTGGAGTCCGGATCAACTTTTTGGGAACAGGACGAGAAAAACAGTCCAAGCAGGGCAAGAGGAACGAGTAAGAACGATTGCTGGTTCATCAAGAATCACGGAGGACTAAAAACTGGGCTTTCCTTTCGAGTCCAGAAGTGGTGGGATCCGCATTAGGGGTAGCTTGCTCATCCCCCAAGGAAAGAATTTCAATGCGGGAAGAATCAATGCCTAAATCGACAAGATAATCACGGACACTGGAAGCCCGCCGATCGCCCAAAGACTTATTGTATGCAGGCGTACCTTTCCAGTCACAATAGCCTTCAACCAGAATTCGAGAATTTGGGTTGCTGGTCATAAAAGCGGAAACATCCTGTAATTTGAGACGTTCATCCGGACCAATTGCATACTGATCAAAACCGAAAAAGATAGGCTCGAAAAGTTCTTCAGCGTTTGCAAGAGCACTTGGATCTGACCAAGTTGAATCCTGTGGAATTAAATCTCCAGAGCCGTCCAGAGCAGAAATGGTAGAGCCCACAGGAGAAAGTTCATCATCCCCGTCCTGAAATCCTTCTTCCATGGAACCGACAAAAGTGCCCCGATCTGTACCTTTGATTAAAGCAGTGTCTTCCGGAGAAGGACCCTTGCTTTTAGAACAACCTGAGTAGAAAACCGCCAATGCGATCGCCGATACCGTCCACAACCAATTTTTCATAACTTTTATTCCCGCTTATTAATTTTAGAAGGTTAAATTCCCATATTTAACCTAAGGTCTACGATTTTTCTTGCACGCGAGGATTGGTTCGTCAATGGGAAAAATGTTTGAAGGACATAAAATATTTTCTTGTCGATAACGGATCGCTCAATCCAAATTCGATTTTCAACCTCCGAAACGTGGCAAAAACATTGGGGGAAAGGGTGGGACTATCGATCCGACCCGTTGGTTTGATGCATTCCCATAAAATAGATCCAGCTCGCTTAAATAATGAAGCTGCCGAGACCTTTGAATCCCTATTGCTTTCTGAAGAATCAAAAGGTTGGCAAGGGCTCGTGGTCATACCGATGTTTTTTGGACCTAGCCTTGCGGTTACTGATTGGTTACCTAAGAAATTAGATGCTTGGCAAAAGGAGGAAGCGAAAAGAAGCTTTGTTATCTTACCTTGTCTTTACCAGCATGGGGATACTCGGATCGCACAAGCTCTTGCGAGCAATACTTTGAAGTCGATTACAAAAGCGGAGATGAATCAACCATTTGTTGCTCTGGTGGATCACGGAACCCCACTCCGGACGGTAAATCAAATTAGGGAAGAAATCGGGAGTCAGTTGGAGGAATTATTGAAGCCTGAAATAAGTGGCTTCTCGACTTGCAGTATGGAAAGGAGAGAGGGCGAAAAGTACGATTTTAATGATCCGCTTTTAGCCCCGTTGCTGGATGAGCTAAGCAAAAAGGGGGAGAAAGAAGTGGTTCTGGCTCAACTTTTTTTATCTCCTGGGCGTCATGCAGGGAAGGGAGGAGATTTGGAGGAGATCTGTTCCTCTTTTCAGGGACGATTAACGCCAACCGAATTATTGGGCACTCATCCCGCAATTATTGAGATTCTGGAAGATAGAATTCTGTCCGTAAGCAAAGAATTACTTTAGGGATCACTGGTTAGCCAAACCCCGAAAATCAAAATGCAGGCGCCAATTCCCCTGCGAGTGATGGTTGATGGAGAACTGCCGCTTTCATTAATCTGCATCTTTTTTCCCAGCCATGCAATCAGGAGCACTGCCCAGAGACCGCGACAAGCGTAGAATACATTGGCTGCCGTGGGTACCTGGTATAGACCGATGGCTATGGACATCAAAACCGCTTGGCCCCCCATGAAGATTGCAGATGTCCACATCCAAGAGTCTGCATTTTTCCTTCGGGAAATGAATTTTCCCTCGGTGTAAGGAATCAAGCAAAGCGAGTATATTCCAACCGATCCAAAAACAAAAAATAGAACGTTTAAGGGAGAGGACTGATGAGTGAAATGGGGGACGAGTGAGTCAAGCAGACCAAAGGTAGCAGCTGTGGCCAAGGCGAGGGCAAGTGCGAGCCAGGAGGTTTTTGTATCTTTCGATGGCCAGCAGAGTAAGGCAATGGCTAGTGCTGCCAGAGTGCTAGCCAACCAGATTTCCCAAGTGACTTGTTCGGTCGACAAGCCGTGAACCAATAAAAACAAGGCTACGAAAATTGGTTTGGAACCCATAATCGGGGTAATCAGGCTGGCTTCCCCATTTTTGAGGGCCAAAAAGCAAAAAAACTGGCCCGCAAAGAAAAGGAAGCCGAGGCAAGCTCCGACTATGAGATCATTTGGCAGAAAAGGTTGGTCCGAAAGAAAAGGGTAGGGCAGAAAGCAGGCGGACATGATAAAATTCGAGAAAACCAAAGACCGAATGGTACCGGATCCAAGCTCGAGTCCCTTTTTGCAAAGCACTGCACTAAAAGCGTACAATAGACCCGCCAAAAGGGCCAAAAAAAGAGGTGTGTATTCGCTTTCCAAGAAAATAAGGTGATGAACCAGCCGGTTATTTCCAATCCTTCGAGCCTAGAAAAATTTGGCTCCGTTTTTCGCATTCTTCCGCGAGCAGTTCACCCGCTCCGATATCCAGGCGATATTGAACTCGTAAGGGTGAATTTGGTTTTATTTTAGTTTTGAAATAAGAACCGAAGCGACCGTAGTCTCTCTCACTGTAAAAGGAAGGTTTTGGATTTGAAGGGTGATCCAAATAGAGGGTGAAGTATTTTTTTCCTCCAACCACAATACCTTGCCCTTTCCAGAGTAAGTTAGTCATGGTTTGATCCTTAGGCCAATTCTTGGTCGCCCCTTTTTTATCTTTGCCCTCTAGGGGGCGAACATAAAAAGTTTGGTCCGCACTTTTTTCATAAACCTCATTGCTAGCCCGGTATTGAAAACCGGCATGCTGGGGATCCCCGTCTAAGGTTATCTCTCCTTGTTCACTGGTAAGGATGGATTGGAAGTCGATCTGTAAGCGTTGCTTTGGGTCGAGTCGAAAAACGAGCGTTCGTGCTTCCATGGCAAAAATCGTCCCGTCATCCACTCTCCAGGCGATTTCAACGGTATGACTGGCAAGTTGATCATCCGCAACCTGAGAGATGAATTTTTCGTGAGTCTGATACCCTCTTTTACAATGCCAAGTATCCACACTTACTTTCTTCCCTGCTCCGTCTACCGCGGAGCATTTAGAAAATCCAAAATAAATACCACGATGATGGCTGTATTTTCCTCCCGGGCCTTTGGTCAGGAAATTCTCACCCTTTTCGTCGTAAACATGGTGAAAGGGTTTGTAGGTTCTTTCCCGGTCCGATGGTACCATCCGTTCGTGAACATACCGGGCGATTTTTTTCTTACCCATGAAGAGATCGGTGTACTGCCCTGGAGTTGTAGACCAAGAAAATTCCTCCCGTTTGCCCCAAGAACTGGAATAGAAAATTAAAAATAAAAGGAAGCTTGAATGGATCCATTGCATGAGAAAGCAACCAATCGAAATCCTAACTTTTTCCAACTGAAATATGAATTACCCCGAAAACTTTTCTAAGAAATCAGGTTTCAAACTTCTCGAAATCCAAGAATTTTTCTATTCAATGGTACGCATGATTAGGTTTTACAGCTACTTTTTATTTTTAGGGATGGGATTGCTTTCGGTGCAAGCGGTGGTTGATTTTGAAAAAGAAGTTTGGCCCATTCTTGAGAAAAGATGCGTGGAGTGTCACCAAGCTGCTTACGAACAAGCTGGAAGAATGAAAAACCCCAAGGCTGGATTACGCTTGGATGGGGCCGCACATATTATGATGGGTAGTGATGATGGACCAGTAATCAAGGTAGATCATCCGAGTAAAAGCTCTCTCTACACCCGGGTGATGTTGCCCTTTGATGATGACGAGCATATGCCCCCGAAGGGAGATCCTCTTTCCAGGAAGCAAAAAGAAATTCTGAGAAAATGGATTGCTCAGGGAGTTGATTTTGGAACTTGGATTGGAGCGACTGATGGCATTGAAGAATTGATTGAGAAAAGAAAAGAGAAGAAATATGTTCCTGAACACATTACCTTTTTTCAGTCTTTGGCGGGTGACCTTTCCCCGTTAGCTCCCAAAATGATCGAGCGGCTTGCGGCTGAAACTGGTTTGCTGATTCGTCCTCTAGGCATTGGCAACTCCTTACTCGAGGTCCGGATGGTATCCAGCGGAGTTGAGGTGGATGAAAGCACCCTTGAAACTCTGATGCCTTTGCGGGACCATCTTGTCAAATTAGACTTGAGTGGAACGGATTTGTCCAAGCAATCATGTTCTTTGATTCGTCAGTTTTCCCTGCTTACTCACCTAAATGTGAGGCAATCAACCATGGATGATTCTGGTCTCAAGGAATTGTCAGGACTGAAAAATCTGATCAGTTTAAATCTATCGGAAACCAAGGTAAGTGATTACGGAATCAAACCCTTATTAAGTTTTCATAATTTAAAAAGTCTCCACTTATGGAAAAGTGAAGTCTCCGATTCGAGGCGTCAGTTTCTAAAAAATCGATTGCCGGGCGTGGTGGTAACGCCTTGATTGACCAAGAATTTTTAGTTGCTGAGTTTCCAAAGCTTTTGATCCGAGCGCACAACTAATGCATCTTTGGTCATGGCAGGGGTGCATAAAATCGTATCTTCCAAGTCAATGGTTTGAATAACTTTTGGCTCTTCAGTATCCAATTTTACCACCTGTCCCAAGCCGCTTTCGCTAAAGGCGACAAGTTTTTTTTCAGTAAGGATGGGTGAGCCGCTTATGGGCCCTTGTAGCCTCAAGCGCCACTTAATTTCTCCGGTTCTAACTGAGGCACAGGTAAGGACATTTGCACTATTAATCACATAGAGCTTTCCGTCTCTTGAGCATGGACTGCCCGTTCCCGGCTTGAGTTTATTATCCGCCCATATTTGTTTGAAGTCCTCCATGTTGGAATCGAGTTTCAAGGCGGTCATTCCATTGGATGGGATGAGGAGAATACCTTGTTCCGTCCATGCACTTGAGGGGATGGTAGAGGCACCATCCTCGAAAGACCAGAGTTTTTGGCCGGTTTCTGGTTCCAAGGCAATGAGTCCTTGTTTGGATTGCAACGCGACCAGCTCACGACCTTTGGATCCAAGGGTTATCGGTGAGGTCCAGTTGGCACCCCGTGGTCTTTCTTTTTTCCATTTGGTAGTTCCTAAGCCAAGGTCCAAGCCAAAGGAGAAAGAGTCCGCATCATTTTCAACTTGAATGATCGCCGTGCCGGCCGCAATTACAGGAGAAGAAGACATCCCTAATCCGTTTGCAATATTGGGATGATCAAAGGCAAGCCCACGTACCCATTTTAAGTTTCCGGATAGGTCGAGGCAGAATACATCATTGGATGAGAATTGGGCGATTAAAACTTGTCCATCACTAGCCAGCGTGGAGGCGGCGACACAGGTTTTGTCATGACAAATCGTTCTTCCAGTCGCCTTGAATTTTCTTTCCCATCTCAATTTACCATTCTCGGCATTAAAGGCGAGGATGTGGAGCACTTTCTGACTCGAGCCACTGGAGGCAGTAAGAAAGATCGAGTCCTTTACCACCACCGGACTGGAGAGTCCCCGGCCGGGTAAATCCGTACTCCAACTTTTTACCCCATTCAGGCTGATTGTATCTGGAATCTTAAAATCGCTCGAACCATTCCCATTGGAACCGCGAAAAGATAACCAATCCCCATGGACCGAAATAAAGAAGAAGAAAGGGATGGAAAGTACTATTTTTTTCATGGAATATTAAGTTTGAGAAATTTATTTTTTCTTCGCTTGTTTAATCGCCCTTCCGGATGGATCTGTAACCCGTAAGCAAAACTCCCACTGTTTGGTCCAGGGTTGGGTCTGTTCATTTTGACATACTTTTACCATGATTTGATTTTTACCTTTTCTCAAGGCACCATCCAGAATGAATTGATCCACTCGAGTACCCCCGCGGTGGTATTCATCACGGGCAAAAAGAAGTTCGCCATTTACCCAGATCTTCCAGGCATTTTTCGAACCCAATCGAAATTGGGCTTTTTGATCTTTGTCCGAGTAAAAATTGGTTTTTCCGTAAGCTAAAACTTCTTTGATTTCACCAAATTTTTGATTGATATCAAGCATGCCAAAAGAGTCCGAAGTGGAGAAGGTACTCCATTGAACTGGTCCATTTTTACCAGGGTAGCTTTCTTTATTGGTGGTTTCCGGCCCATAAGTTTTCCCAAAACCAGCTCTCTCTTTGTTATCAAAAGGACCGATCAACTCCCATTTGGTAAGGAAACCCATCAATGCGACCAAATTAATTTCTTGCCCCATTTCCTTCAGGGCGTTGCTGGCTTGCTTAATTTGTTCCGCATCCCTGGCCTCCGTGAGGGCTCGAGTATAAAGCTTTTTCGTTTCTGATTCTGAAAGCGCAGAGGAAGCTTGCTTAAGTAATCGGGCAACTGCTTCTCTCCGCAGAGAGGGCTCAGGATCATTCATTAGTTTAGGAACCATGGAAGATGCAAGTTTAGGTCGAAAATCCTGAAGTAATTCAAAGGCGGATCTACGAGAACTCCCGATATTTTCTTTATTTTGAATAAAGTCCTTGATTTCGGAACTGGGAAAAGGTTGAGACTTGGATGATTTTAAAATCTGGTTGATCGCACCCCGGATCCAGTTGTCACCGATGGGATTGGCTTGATTCATCGCGGTGAGAAGGGGCAGAATCGATTTTTGATCAAGCTCGTCGAGCATGGAGAGCGCCTTCACCGCATCAGGATTTCCTTTTCCATGGGAATCGACTGCAAGAAAGGCGGAGACTACTTGCTTTTCTACACTGGCGAAGGTTTTAAAAAGGATGACCGGAAACAGAAAGCAGAATATTTTCATTTCTTTTTTTCTGAAAGTTATTCGATGACGCCAACAAAAAAGAAACCAATCATTTCTTTTTTGCTTTGCATGTTGCTGGTTATTCAAAAGAAGTACATTGAATGAAAATTGTTAAACCTCTTTTAATTCTTCTGCTTTCCAGCCTTCCGCTTTTGTCCGGGGCATCCTTGGAGGAAATCATACTTTGGCCTAAGCAAGCTCCCGGATACAAAAAAGGAGAAATTGGACCGGAGTCGAAGAGGCAGCCTAAA
>DBVA01000131.1:10500-15370 GCA_002308735.1 Opitutia bacterium UBA1276
CAGATAAAGCTACGGGTGCCACGATAATCGTTTGCCCCGGTGGTGGTTATAATATTTTGGCCTATGAACACGAAGGCACCGAAGTTTGTGAATGGTTGAATGAACTTGGAATTACCGGAGTGCTGTTAAAATACCGGGTCCCTCGAAGGGCAAATAGACCGAAGTATGAAGCTCCCTTGCAAGATGTTCAGCGGGCCATGGGAATCTTGCGTAAAGATGCAAAAAAATGGGGCCTGGATCCGAAGAGAATTGGAATCCTTGGTTTTTCTGCCGGTGGGAATTTGGCAATGATGGCTCTAACTTCTTATGAAAAAAGAGCCTATGCACCCATCGACCAAGCGGATGGATTTTCCTGCCGTCCAGATTTTGGGATACTCATTTATCCTGCTTATTTAGTGGACCGGGTAAAACGAGATGCTTTATTCCCTGAAGTGCAAATCACCCAGAATACCCCCCCCTGCTTTTTTGCACATACTGGAGATGATCATGTGCCGGCAGAGGGTAGTGTGCTTGCTTATTTAGAATTGGAGAAGATGGGAGTGAAAGGGAACGAATTACATGTTTTTCCATTTGGCGGCCATGGTTATGGTATGCGAGTCTCCTCCAACCCTGTTTCTCAATGGCCCTTGAGGGTCGAGGCTTGGATGCGGGCCAATTCTTGGATTCCCAAAGCAAAGGAATAAATGAAAAATCAGGCCATTCGATATCATCAATTAGGTAGTCCATTCGAGGTTTTGGCACTGGAAGATTTACCAATGCCTACCCCTTCGAAGGGGGAAGTGCTGATTGAGATGATCGCTTCTACCATTCATCCCTCTGATTTTGGTCTGATCAATGGATCATATGGTAAACTCCGTGATCTTCCCGCGACTGGTGGAAGGGAAGGAGTCGGGAAGGTGGTGGAGGCTGGCCCGGAGGTAGATGGTGCCATCCTTGGTAAGCTCGTTTCGATGCCAGAACATCAAGGGGTTTGGCAAAGCTATGCAGTCGCTGAGGTGGAGGACTTGATTCTCTTACCCTCCTTGGTTCCTTTCGAGCAGTTAGCGGTAGCTATCTTAAACCCAGTCACGGCATGGCGAATTTTACATGACTTTGAATATTTAAGGGAGGGAGATTTTATTGTTCAAAACGCAGGTAATTCAGCAGTGGGCCAGGCTGTGGTACAATTTGCCAGAATGCTTGGGATTTCCTGCATCAGCCTTGTTCGAAGTGGTCAAAGTTTAAAGGAGTTGAAAAATTTAGGTGCCGAAAATGTGTTACTGGATGATGAATCCGTCCCGAAGCAAGTACTTGATCTTACCAACGGGAAAAAATGTGTAATGGCCTTGAATTCAGTTGGAGGAAAAAGTGCCTTGAGGTTGGCCAAGACCCTTTGTCCAGGTGGAATTCACCTTACTTTTGGAGCTATGGATGGCACTCCAATTCGCTTTCCTACCAGGGAATTAATCTTTGGGGATGTTCGATTTCTCGGCTTTTGGCTTGATCGCTGGAAACAGAATCAATCACGGGCCGGGTTACGAAATGCAATCGAACAGGTTCTTCAACCACTCGCCTTGGATCAGGTGCGGTATTCGATCGACCAGACCTTTCAATTTGAAGAATTTCACAAGGCTTTAGCTCGAAATCAAGAGTCGAGGATGGGAAAGGTTCTGATCGCACCAGATCCGTCCAAGCTTGGATTGGACTAGCTCGAAATTCTTTTTAAAAAACTGGGTAAGGAGAAATACTTGCCAGGGCAAACAGTGTGATTCTTGTGTAGGATTTTATGGGTGGTGATCGCAGATTTAGAAATCCTGCATTTTTTCATTAGGTATTCACAAAGTCCTTCGAGAGCAGACAATTGTTTTGCCGTGGGAGAGCGGAGCTCGAAATTTCCGATTAAACAAATTCCAATGCTCGTTTGATTCCAGCTTCTTTTTTTCATGTGCCCACCATCCAGTTGAGCCCTCCATCTTCCTCCGATATAAATTTCTCCATCATAGGCTTTTCGAGAACCGTTGGAGATGACGAAATGATACGCCAAGCCATTTTTCATGCCCCTAGCTTTATGTACCCGGTGCATATTCATGGCGTCATCCACGGGGGTGGCTGAGTGATGAATTACAATTCTTTGCCATTTGCTGGAATGGGGCTTGATCATACTGAGAGAACGAAGGGTCGAGGCCGAGAGTAGGCTTCGAGGTGGGGAATAGACCGTTCCTTTAACGGGAATGATAATCTTCTGCCCGACTTTGATCAGATCCGGGCGGTCAATTTTATTAAGCAGTGCCAAGGTGGATAACTTGACCTTAAAACGGCTGGCAATGCTACCCAGACTATCTCCTTTTTTTACGACATAGCTTACTTCTGATTGCCCATTTTGGGGAATTTTAAGTTTTTTACCCACAAAGAGAAGATTTGGGTTTGCAATGCCATTGAATGCCTGCAGTGCAGGGGTAGAAACCCCGTATTTCTTGGCAATACCTCCAAGGGTTTCATTTTTTTGTACAACATGAATCTGGTCAGCCAAGACCAGTGTGCTTCCAAAAGAAAGCAGAAATAATTTCCAAATTTTCCTCATCTACCTGAATTTATTTCTTTTCGAATCTTTACAGCTTGGCAACCTAGAACTTTATTTGAGGAAGAAGTAGTAACCGATAAAACATACCCTTAACTTTTCCAGACAACTCCATTTTACCAATGAAATTAAAAACGAAGGCATGGCTCGTATCCCAGGGATTATTGCTGGTGGTCGCATTTATTATTCAAGTGACCTTTTACCGTGCGATTAAAGTCGGTCCTGTTTTGGGTATGGCCAAGAGGCCTTATGTTGAGATTATCAAGGGAGAGGATCTGGTCATTCCTGAGTCTATTCTCTCTCAAAATTTACCCCCTGAGGCTTATGATGCCCGACTGCCTTTGTCCCAGACCCAGATCCAGAAGTCAAACCTTGCTGCTTATCGTCGGGCAGCCCAGCAGGAGGAGGGTTTACGAACCGCATTCATTGGAGGCGTGGTAGTAAATGTGTTATATTTTTTCGCCTATCATCTTTTATTCATCTATTTTACAAATAGCATCAAAAGATATAAAAAACCGCTTTGAAATTCAAAGTTTTTTTCTTTTGTGTTGCTTAAAGGAAGAATCTTTTTTGCATAGGGGATATCCTAAGTTTATCCTCGCCAATGATAATGCCCAAGAAATCTTCGTTCATTCTTTTCAATCTCTTTTTTCTGCCTGTTTTTTTATTCGCTCAATACGGCAGAGGGGATGGATATTCTGCTATTTCATCTCAGAAACCAATTACTGATTACTTTGAAAGTGTAGACGACAAGAGCTTTTATCAAAGCCAGCGTATTCATGGAATGAAGCGTGAAATTAATGACTACTCTCAAAGGCTTCACAATTTACAAAACCGATTTGATGAAATCTTTTACGGACTCTCTCGGGGTGGCTCTTTTCAGAAACCCTTTGATACCGAATTTTCGCCAACCCGTCCTGAAAGGGAGAGCCTTTACGATTCTAAAGTTTCTGTTTCCCCGGGTTTGCCTACTACCTCCAACCCTGGCCCAGTTTCTCCGGGACGGGCACCGGCAGATCTTTTCGAACCCGAAGAACAGAATCCAGTTAATCAGCTTGCCTTTCAAGTTGAAGCCCCGGGGACTTACACCGAAGGAGGGGAGACGAAGGCTCTCTTTAACCCGAAAAGCCAAGCCTCCAATGGAATGGGGAAATATTTTATTCTTACCCCCGGCTTTGCCATACCCTACAAAGTTCACAAGCCTTCTATCCCGATCTCGAATAAAGAAAAATATACCCGATACGACCCCGGGGTTAGCATGCTTTTTGCCGGAGGTTTTCAGAGAAACAACTTTCGATTTGGTCTAGGTGGTTTGTACAAAAGGCATCAACATCATGAAACCTCTTACGAATATGATACTTCCTATAAAGGTCCTAAAAACCGGAGATATTTTCGGCATTCGGCGGAAACTTTTGCTGGATTTCTTGACCTAAGTTTCGATGGGAAACTGATTGGCAACCTTGGAGGATACATTGGCCTGGGCTTGGGTTATTATTTGTCAATCATTGAGGATCCAAGACGCCGGTTGGATCATGGCCTATTTGCAACCGGGAATCTTGGCCTGGCCTACAACTTCAATGAAATGATTGCCCTACGCCTCGGTTATCGTTACCTGCACGAGGAAGAGACTCCTGCCCATGTTGCTGAGTTAGGTTTGGATTTCGAATTCTGATTTTCAGATGTCAACTGCTCTTGGGGGTCGGAGCAATGCCCCCCTCCGACAAAGCTTGCTCAAAAGATTTTTTTTGAGTCCTTTGGGCATTATTTATCGAGTTTGGACTTTCTCCATCCGCTTGCGGTATGCAGATGAGGAGGACCGGATTAAAATTGAAAACTATCCAGGACCCGTTGTATTCATATTGTGGCATAATCGCTTATTTATTGGCCCGGAATGGCACTCACGATTTAGAAAAAAGAAACATTGTTATGGATTAATTAGTGGCAGTCGGGATGGTGCATGGTTGGAAGCCTTTTATTCCTGGGCTCGTATTCGAGCGGTTCGTGGTTCGAGAAACCGGAGAGGTACCCAAGCGATTCGAGACCTGGTAAAAGTAGTACGAGAAGGAAATGATGTGGGAATTACCCCGGATGGTTCCCGCGGGCCGCGCTATCAAGCAAAGTCTGGGGCATTAGCCCTGGCCAAGATAACCAAAAATCCTCTTCTTCTGCTTACCTTCAAATTCTCTTCTGCCATTCAGCTGAAGACATGGGATGAATTTCGACTCCCACTGCCTTTTTCTTCGGTCAAGGTAACCAGTAAATTTTTAGATTATGATTATCTCTTTGAAAATCGTACCTTAGATGAAGCAACTC
>DBVA01000029.1:0-7515 GCA_002308735.1 Opitutia bacterium UBA1276
TAAAGAAGTAATTAATAGAATGTTAAAAAAGTACTAATATGAGTCAAAATTTGACCCACCGCATAAATTTTTTTAAGGAGCCTATTTTTTATTTTATTCCAACAAATAGTAAATCGAGGGAAAAAAGAGCACGAATTCTGTAAGGTAACCATGAGTAAACTGGGACACCAGTGCTACCACCACCGAGTAAGTGTCCTGATACTGGGTGAATTTTTACATCGTTAAATCTTTTCTCTAACTCTAATTTTAAGGATGATTCAGAGTAGGAACGGAGGTGGGAAGGATCTGACTCAAAAGGTTTTCCACGCAAAAACTTCCACCTATTGCGTAGTCTGAAGGCATTTGGCACTGAGCCAATAAGTCTTCCATTTTTTATCAGAACTCGTGAGATTTCTGAAAGAGCTTTTTGGGGGAAACGCAAGTGTTCCATAACTTCAGAAAAAACAACCACATCAAACATCTCATCATCAAAAGGTAAATCTTCAGCGTCAACATCCACCCAATGACTCTTTAGGTTCAATCTTTTTTCAAATTCAATAAGAGCATTACGATCAACATCTATTCCTACTACCTGATTTCCTTCATGGTAGAACTGGGTCAAGTTGCCGGATCGACAACCGACTTCCAGTATTTTATTGCCCTTACCAATTAACTGAATGTAGAGATTCTTTCTCTTTTCATCACCGTAAAAGTAGTCGTATTTTCCTCGGGATTGAAAATCTTCGTAAAATTCAGCGACTTGTTTTTTTGATTCTAAATCCGGCATATTTCTAAGATTAAATTTTTCCCTTCTCCGCATGAACGATAAGATGACGACCTAATCTACTACCACTAGTTCCGGCAATTCGCCAAAATTCTCTCTGCTCTTTGGTTTTGGATTTCTTGAGTTTGCCATTGCAATAAATCAAAGCAGGCAAACCCACTAACCTTTCGAAACTATGTTTAGGTTTCGATGGGGTTCATTAATCAAGTCAGGCATTCCAAATCCGGCTAGCTTTAGATACAGATACAACCGAGGGAAAGACCAAGGCGTAATGTGCATATGGCAACCAAAATGAATCTGTTTGCCAACAAGAGCGGGGAAAGAGGGAAAGAAACCACGAATAAGAAATTGAAGTCGAGATTGTGGATACCAGATATTTGGTGTTGTTATGATCAGGGATCCACCCATTTTCAACCTTTGGTAAAAGGCACGAAGTAACAGCAGAGGGTTTCCTACATGCTCAATTCCTTCGCAGCAGCAGATCAGATCGTAACTTTCGTTAATGTCAGGCAAGCCATTATCCAGATCATGTTGCCAAAATTTTCGATAACCGGGTGGCTTTTCTTCAAATAAATCAATACCATCCATCACTGGACTATGTGGTAACTTTTTTTGTAACCAACCATTACCGGAGGGTACATCCAGCACAGTTTTGAATGTTTTTCTTTCTAAGAATTCTGCAACAGTATTTTTGGAGGAAGTTTGCATTAGCTTAATAATTTAACGTAAATTCCAGAGTAATCGATTGCCACATTCTCCCAATTTCTTTCATAGGCAACATTAATATCAGCTGTAAGTAATCGATGAGCTTCTGCGACCCATTGAGCGAGCCCAGTATTCTCTGGCAGTGAAATTCCATGACTAGGTTCCAGAATTTCAGAGGCACCACACTCTGAGGAACAAAGCACAGGAACCTGCATAAACAAAGCCTCGCTAACCACCATTCCAAACGCCTCAAATTTTGCGGGATGAATAAGTAGGTCAATAGATTCGTAGAAAGACTCTTTTTTCCGAATAAAACCCATTACCTCTACATCTGAATCTTTCTCTTTAAATAAGTGAGAAATGGATACACGCTCTACTCCAGCAATCCTGAGTTTTAAATTTGGTATATTTTTTCTTAAAGCTCTCCAGATGCAGATAACTTTAGGCAAACCTTTCCTGCCCCATTCCTTCCCGATGAATCCTATCGTGCTCATACCATTATGATTTCTAAGTTTTTCAGAAGCATCTGGTTTGCTTAACTTAACACCTGGGTGAATCGCTGGGTAAATGATAGAGCCAGAGACTGAGTATTTGTTCTTAATTAAAGTGCCTAATAAATTACTCACTGGAACCACAGATTTGACTTGAGAGCCAAATAATTCTCTTCTCTCCAGTTTTTCGTAAAAAAAATTTCGTGGACTGAGCCATTTTGTTATCCGTGATTTGCCAAGTTTGTAGGGAGTGGTGTGGAAAGTGGTAATATTATGCATGCATTGCCTTTCATGACTATGAATCACCCTAGAACCGTTTAGATTGGCACTCAACCAATGATTCACCTTATTTGAGAATCTGTAATGGGATATCCAGTGCGGTTTTCGATGAGTTCCGAATTCGTGAATTTTAACATCTGCCGTGGATGGCACAGAAGACTTTTCACAGAGTACGATTACTTGAATACCAAGTTTTGGAAGTTCTTTCGCAAGTTGGTAAACATATTCCTCCATCCCACCAACAGGGCCATATTTCTTAACAATCTGGACAACTTGCATATTTGTTTTGATAGGACCTTAAAAATTGAAACTTTTGGCCTTTTCAGTTGGACAAACCAAATAGTCGCACATGTTCAATTCACCATGGATACCGATTTCATTGATTTGGGCAAAACCATCAAATTCTCCATTCTTCTTGTTTATTCTAAAGATTGAATAATCGATTTCTTTAAAAAAAGCCTCTATTTTTTTCTGGCTTATGAATCTAGACGAGTTTTCTTTTTTATAAACTGGGAGGATTTCTATTAGCACAACTGGTCTTTTGTCAACAATGAGAGATTTTAGAGTTTGCAGGACTTCAAATTCTGCACCTTCTGCATCGATCTTTACTATATCTACATTGGAAACAGGAATTTTTTCCTCAATTGCTGATAACGAAAATAAGGGGACCCACTTTTTGGAAGAGTTGGGTCTACTTTTACGGAAATTGGGAATAATGGAACCTAAAGGATCCGCATCATCCCCGAATGTTTCTAATTCTAAGACGGTATTTTCTGTAAAGAGTCCAACAGGAAGGATTATTGTTCTAGAGAAAGAATTTTTCTTAATTAATTCCTGCATGTAGTACACGCATGTTGGGTTTGGTTCAAATCCAACATAATGCCAGGAAGAATCAAGGGTCTTGAGTTTAATCAAAGTTTGGCCTAAATTTGCACCAACATCCCAAAAGGTATCACCACCCGAAACATTCATGACCTTCAAAATGACTTGAGACATCCATTTTTCATTACCAAGTCCAACCTTTATACCATGAATCAAAGGGATTTTGATTTTCTGACCATTGAGGTTCCTCGAAAAACAAAGATTTAATATACTCTTGAGTCTATTTGTTAAGCTCGGAAAAAGTTTCATATTCCTTTTGGATTTTTGAAAAGACATGATCTGGACTTAATTCGCTAATTCTTGGTGAATTCGGCGAATATATTGGCAAGCAAATTGAATTTAAATAGGGTTTAGTTTTCCTCGCGTTTGTAGGCCCGAATAGTACAACTGCGGGTGTTCCAACCATGTTCGCCAAATGCATAGATCCAGTGTCGTTACCAATTACAAGGGAGCAAGAGGAGAGTTCGTCAGTAAGTTGAGAAAGATTTGTTTTTCCGGCTTCATCAAAAACACAACCGGCACGACTTTGAGATGAAATATTAGACGTGATTTTTCTGTCTTCTTCGGTTCCGTAAAGGTGAAAAGTCAAAGCTTCATTCAATGCAGAAAATTTCTGAATCAAGGATACCCAATTCCCCACAGGCCATCTCTTCTCCGGTGAATTGGATGACCCTGGTACCATACCAATTTTGTAAAGCATCCTTTTATTTTTCGGTAGGTAAAGAGGGTCCCTGGAAATTTTTTCACGCAACCCAAAAAAATTTGCCATTTTTTCTAACAACTCAGTTTGGTGTAAATCGCCGACATCAATACCATCCATAAGATGAGGATTAAAAGAATGAGATAGAAGGGGTCTCCTCCTGCCATGTTTTTCCATTCCAAACCTTTGCTTGGATCCGGAGAGGAAGGCTTCTAAATCTCCCCGCAAAGAGTTTGTAAAGAGTAAATAGTTTTCAGGTTTTGAAACAAGTAATTTTTTGAATTTGTAAAAATAAAGGATCGAATGTTCTGGTAATGAAATAAATTCCTCACCTAAAGAAAACTTTTTAAGCAATGGAATAAACTGGCTCTTGCAAACCAAGGTAAATTTTACATCAGGGCGGCCTGCACGAACAGCTTGGAGAACAGGTATTGCCATGATTACATCACCTAACCAGTTGGGCATCCTAACAAAAAAAGGTGTCTTTCTAGCAATTTTCTTTTTGGATATGAGATGCTTGCGTTTAACAATCATTCGATATCTTGATTCAACTCGAGAGTGTATCTTCCATTTACCATGACACCAAAGCCACTCAGGGAATCCATCGGCATGACTGCGAATAGTTTCTTCCAGTTTCAGATGAGCATCCGCAGCACAACCCCCATCCATTTCGTTTGAAAGGGACGAGAGTGATAATTTCGTTTTGAAAAATCCAATTCTTTGAGGAAGAACAAAGACCGGTGAGGCTTTAGTTGCTTTTTGCAGACTAATAGGAAGTGGGGTATAGGAGACTAATCGCCCGAGGAAAAGATCTAGGACACCTCTATCTCCAGCATTTTGATCGAATAAAAGCACCAACCAATTTCCATCCTTGAGAAATGTTTTTGCCTTTAAAAGCCCTTCTTTTCTAGAGAATGTTATCAACCCATTAGATGTTCTTGATCCATCAATCCATTTATCAATTCTAGGATTTTTGTTAGGTCTGAAAATTGCCCCTAATTTTCTCTTCTTCTGTGGGCGAAAGTAAGGTGAAGTGACAAGAACTTCAAATAAGGCAACATGAGGAAGCAAAAATAAAACTCCCTTTGAAGAATCTCTAAGTTCCTTTAATTTTCTTTCGACTATTTCATCATATAGAATAGTGCCCCTTTTTCTATCCTGCGACATAAATGGGTAAATTAGAGAGAAAAAACCCATTTCAAGGGTTCTGGCCATGGAAATTAAGGAAACTTTTCTAATTTTGTGACCGTCCCAATTAGGGAAAGCATGCGTTAAATTTGATAGTAATATACTCTTCCTGTTCGTAGGAAATAGAAGGAATAACCGAGCTAATATCAAAACTAGCTTTTCGAGTATTGCTTCGTTGCAAAGAGAAAGCGAGAATCCAATAATTTGAATTAAAATAACCACCAACTTTTTTTCTTAGGTCAATGATCAATTCCATGCAACAGATTTAAGTGATGAAAATTCTAATCATCAAGCCATCTTCTCTCGGTGACATCATTCATGCCATGAGAGTGATCGCACAATTAAAGCATTTGAAATCGGAAGTTGAAATTCATTGGGTAATAAAAAAAGGACTAGAAGGTATAATCGAGGCAAGTGATTTAGTGGAAAAAGTTTATCTCTTTGAAAGAGGAGCAGGTTTATTTAAATTCGTAAGGCTAATTAGGGAAATAAGACAGGAAGAATTCGACTTTATTTTTGATATGCAAGGCTTACTTAGGAGTGCAATCATAACTACCGGAGCAAAAGGGAGCGGTAAAGTAGGTCGTGCGGATGGGAGAGAAGGGTCAGTGTTTTTTTATAAATCAATCGGAGAAAAATCTAGGAAGAAAAGAATTCATGCGATCGAAAGACTTTTACCTTTTTTGAATGAAGTTGGTATCGAAAATTACAACCGGTCACTTCCTTTGGCTTTTCCATCCTCAAAAGATGTCGATCTTGAAAATCTAGGAATAAATAAAAGTTTCATATTGTTATTTCCGGAAAGCAGGAGAAAGGAAAAGCAATGGCCTTATTTCTATAATCTATTGGATGAAATTAGTGATAGGTTAAAAATTCAAGTGGTGGTTGCGGGTAATGAAAAACCGAACCACTCGGGTAATTTCATTGATCTGGGAGGCCAATTATCCCTTAATGAACTGCCATCCTTGATTCTTGCTGCCTCCATTGTAGTCACCAACGATAGTGCACCCCTTCACCTGGCCTCTGCCTTAAATATAAAACTGGTAGGGCTTTTCGGCCCAACCAGCAGTTCGAATTACGGTCCTTTCCCGCAGTCACAAAGCTCTTCCTTTACCTTGCAGTCTAGGACAAATGACATGAAGGACATCTCCGTGGAGGATGTTTTACTTAATATCTGCAAGTTGCTTAAATGAAGCATCTTTACCTTTTACATAAACATAAGAGCTTGTAGTTTGGGTATTATGATAGATGCCACTCATATTCGTACTGACTTAAATAAACTTAAAGAAAAACTTTCCCGAAAGAAATTCGAGTGCGACCTAGATCTGATTTTGCAATTGGATCAAACACGGAGGGAAGCAATTTCTATGGCTGAACAAGCGAGGGCAGGGCAAAAAGCGACTAATAATGAGATGGCTAAATTGACCAAGGGGACTCCTGAATTTATGGCAAAAGTGGGGGAGATGAAGAGTTTGGCAGCTAAGGTCAAAGAACTTGAGGCAACCGCAAAAAGCGCAGACGATCAGTTCAGGGAGGCTTTCATGACCATTCCTAATATACCCCATGATTCAGTCCCGGAGGGAAACGGGGAGGAGGATAACCAAGTGATCGATAGCTGGGGGGAAGTGGACGGAGATTTCGAAAATGCAATTCCTCACTATGATATCCCTTGGTTTGAGCAAATGATTGATTTCCCAAGGGGTGTAAAAGTAACAGGGGCGGGGTTCCCCTTTTATCTGGGTGAAATGTCAAAATTAGTTCGGGCACTGATTAATTTTTTCTTGGAAGAAGCCGATCAAAATGGATACCAAGAGGTCCATTCTCCCATCGTAGTAAATGCTGCAAGTGCAACAGCTACCGGCCAACTCCCAGATAAAGAGGGGCAGATGTATCTGGATCCAAATGAAGATATTTACCTTATCCCGACCGCTGAAGTGCCCGTTACTAATTTTTATCGGGATGAAATTCTTTCGGCCAATCAATTACCGATCAAAAGGTGTGCCTATACCCCATGTTTCCGAAGAGAGGCTGGAAGTTGGGGGAAAGATGTACGGGGGCTCAACCGCCTTCATCAATTTGATAAAGTTGAGCTGGTGAAATGGACTCATCCCGATGAGAGCTTTCAAGAGTTGGAATCGTTGCGGCAAGATGCGGAAGGCTTGCTTCAAAAACTGGGTCTACCATATCGAGTGCTCTCAATTTGCTCGGGAGACATTGGATTCCCTCATTCAAAGCAATACGACTTAGAGGTTTGGGCTGCCGGGCAAAAACGCTGGCTTGAAGTTTCCAGTTGTAGCAATTTTACAGATTTTCAAGCACGCCGGGCAAGCATTCGTTATCGAAATGAAAAGGGTAAACCTGAACCGGTTCACACGCTCAATGGTTCGGCTTTAGCAATCCCAAGGGTACTGGCTGCTGTTTTGGAAAACAATCTTCAAGAGGATGGTAAAGTTCGAATACCTGACTGCCTCAAGAAATGGTACCCTGATGACACCATTGGGCTTTGA
>DBVA01000143.1:0-4057 GCA_002308735.1 Opitutia bacterium UBA1276
CTACTTATTACGAAGAAGTAAAAGTCAAGTTGCCCCTGAACTCCCGGAGAAAATTGAACAAGTTCTCCACATTGAGATGACCGAGGAGCAAAAAGAATGCTACTCGGAAGTTCGAAAATCTTCGGAAAGCGAACTCAATAAGCTTGCGGACTCCGGCGCATCTGAGGGAGCGATGAGAATGAAGACCCTGACCCAACTCCTCCGTCTCCGACAAACTTGTTGTGACCCTCGCTTGATCCATGCTGAATTCCCCTCCGATCATTCGGCTAAACTTAATGCCTTTCGCGAACTTCTCTACACTTGCCTAGAGGGCGGTCACCGTATGCTGGTCTTTTCTCAATTTGTAAAAGTCCTTCAGCTCTTGAAGGCTGAACTTGAAGCAGCTAGCTTAAACTTTTGTTACCTAGACGGTTCCTCCAAAGATCGAATGGCTCAGGTTGACCGCTTCCAGGAGGATGACTCCGTCCCCGTCTTTTTGATTTCTCTTAAAGCTGGGGGAACCGGATTGAATTTGACCGCGGCAGATGTGGTGGTTCATTTCGACCCCTGGTGGAACCCCGCGGCCGAAGCACAGGCAAGCGACCGGGCCCATCGAATCGGGCAGGATAAACAAGTTACCGTTTACAAATTAATCACTTCTGGAACCGTTGAGGAAAAGGTTCTAGATCTCCAAAAAAGTAAGAGGAAACTATTGGAGCAAGTTTTTGAAGAATCCGAAGTTGCCAACTTATCTCTTGGGGTCGAGGAACTCAGAGAGTTGATTTAGAAAATTTTTAAGTTACAAAGAAATTTCACATTTTGGAATAGCCCTTCGGAGTCTTATTATATCTTTTTCTTCGATCGGATTTCCGCTTATGTTTAAGAACTCTAACTTTCGAAGCCTAAACAATGAAGTAGGATCAGTAATTTGGTTGTCAGATAAATCCAAACGAACCAGTTCTCGAAGTTCTCCCAATGGTCTTATATCCTTAATTTGATTTTTTTGAAGCAACAAAGTTTGTAGTCGAGTGAGTTTAGAAATTGTGTGAATGTTATCAATTTGGTGATTAGGCAAAGACAAATAATTCAATTTTTTAAAGTTTGATAAGTCACCCAACTCGGAGATTCCCCCCTTGTGCACAGTGGGTGAAAGGGAAAAACTTTCTAAGTTGATCAAACTTTTGAAATATTGAACCTTTGTATAATGATTTAGGTCGATTGTGAGTTTTTTTAATTTAGTTATTTTATTAATTGTAGAAAAATCATTTAGTCCTTTCGAAACTATATGTAAGGATTCCAAATTCGAAAGTTCGAGTAAAGGTTCGAGGTTTTTGAGATCATTGTCATTAATCCTGATCTCGATGATTTTTGATTTTCTCTTTTTTTCTTTGAGCAATTCATTAATTTGAAACCTTAGTATTCCACCATCTAAGTACTTAGAATTACCTTCGTTTTTTTCGTTTTCATCCATCTTTTTAGAAAAGACGATAGTACAATTTGGCAAAGCTCGTATTAATTCGAGCCTTTGGTTCTGACTGATTGGATTTCCTGATAAGTCGAGCGTGAGCAGCTTTTTCATCCCCAATAACGAAGAAGCGTCAGTGATTTTGTTATTTGATAGATTGAGCCGAATCAAATGGTGGCGCATAGCATCAAAGCCATTACAGTCCGTAAGCAAATTGGAAGAGAGATTTAGCTCTTCTAATGCTTGAATACCAAAAAGAGGAGAAGGATCTTGAATACTGTGATTTTGAAGAATTAGGGATTTTATTTTTTTTAAATGGGAAAGTGGAATAAGGTCGGAAATGTTTCCTCTCTCCCAAGATGGGTAGATACTCAAGTACTCAAGATTTATTAGATTACGAAAGTGATGAGGTTGTGCGAATCTGTTGTAACTAATCGAGAAGCTTTTCAATTTGGATAGTTTTTCAAGAGCCGAAAAATTGGATAGTTGCTTATTAATTCCAAGGTTTAATGTCTCTAAGTTTACAAGTTTTTCGAGGGGTCTTATGTCTTTCAAGTTTCCATTGATTTTTATTTCTTTAATTTTAGACGGCAATTTTGCTGCTTTTAACAATTCATTAATATGTTTTTCCATGATTCCGCCATCATCTAAATCAGAACCTACCTGCCTGCCATTTACAACTTCAGCAGATTCTAAAAGCTCTTCAACTGATAATTCTTTCATGGCAGTCCTAGCTTGTTGAATCATCTGATCAATTATTTCACTTTCCTTAGCTTCAAGCCTATCTTTTTCAAGTGTAGAATTCATTTTATTACTCAAGCTTTCTAAAAATCCGACTTGCATTACCTTTTTGTCCTCGCTGAGATAATCGACTCGTCCTACAAGTACTCCCAATTCAAAAATTTGAGATTTTGAAAACAAACGGAATTGCGTTCCCCTGATACCCGCAACTCCGAGAGGAAATTCAATGAATAAAGAGGAACTCCGATTCAATTTTTTTACATCAACAATCATTTCACCGCTCGACAACCCAATTTTTACTCGTGAAGAACTAATTTCTCTTTCAAGCTCTACGACCCGATCTTCGTTTCCCTCGAACTCCTCTTGCCAAAATTCTTTAATATAAAGCGTGGTTTCTTGGCCCATTATAAAAAGTGAACCATTGGTAAAAAGTAAAATTGCTTTTGAACCCTTGCCTGTTGTCAGCTGAGTACCCACAGAAATTACATCTCCAATATAACCAACACGAGGCTTTTGATATCGGGAATTTTCGTAATTAATTTCTGGAGGATCAAAAACTAAAAGTTCTCCTGTTATCGAAGCAATAATAACCCCTCCTTGGTAAAGATCACCAAAAGGTCCAGAGGAAAGAAAAGCAGATTGTATAGAGACCTGAGATACATAATCCTGATCTTTTTTTGACAACCGACTTAGTGGAAGAGTAAATTCTTTGCCGGCAGCGTTTTGGATCCTTATGTTCTGACCAACTTTTTCCAAAAACTTTGCCTCTATTGTCTTCCCTTCGGAACTGGTCCATATGCGCAATGGCTTTGTGGAATAGAGCGAAACCGAAAAAAATAAAAATGCTAATAAAAGAGCAAAATGGTTAGGCATTTAATTATCTCAAAAGATGATTAATATTCGTCAAGTTAAAACCCAAAACCTATCGATTTAGAGAAATTTAACTTATCTTCGCTTGCTCTATGTCTTTCCCCTTGAAAAGACGGGGACAATTTGACATGTTAATAACTCTACCAATCCATTGATTATGAGCACACAATCCATCCAACAATCTGATCCTGAAGCAAAAGGCGAGCATGGGCCCGCTATGAACGGGGCTGACGTTCTCGTCCATGCCCTTGAGCGCGAGGGAGTGGATGCCGTGTTTGCCTATCCTGGTGGAGCATCCATGGAACTGCACCAATCCCTTACCCGTTCCAAAAAGATTCGCACCATTCTTCCACGACAAGAACAGGGCGGGGGTTTCATGGCTCACGGTTATGCCCGGGCTACCGGAAAGGCTGGGGTCTGCATGGCAACTTCCGGCCCTGGTGCCACAAATTTGGTTACCTGTATCGCAGATGCTTTCATGGATAGTATTCCTTTAATTGCTATCACAGGGCAAGTATATCAGCAATTTATTGGAAAGGCAGCTTTTCAGGAAACTGATTTCTTCGGTATGACATTACCCATTGTTAAGCATAGCTATTTGGTGCTCACCGCAGAAGATTTGCCCAAAGTCGTGAAGGAAGCTTTCTACCTTGCTGAAAGTGGCCGTCCCGGACCCGTTGTCATCGATATACCGAAAGATGTTCAGCAGAAAGTTTTCGAACCTTTCTTCCCCGATGAAGTTGAGGAAATGGAAGGTTACAAATTAGATAGCCCTAAAGCATCAGACGACGAACTGATTGAAGTTCTCCATTTGATTTCCAAGTCAAAGAAACCGGTACTTTATACAGGCGGTGGGATTATCTCCGCCGAAGCCCATGAAGAACTCCATGAATTTGCAGAACTTACCGGTCTTCCTGTAACCCATACCTTAATGGGAGTGGGCGCTTTTGACCCCAACCATGAACAATCTCTCTACTGGTACGGTATGCATGGAACCGTAGC
>DBVA01000014.1:0-2947 GCA_002308735.1 Opitutia bacterium UBA1276
TCTTTTCCGTCCCAAAATTTTGCTCTGCTTATATAATCTTTGTAAGAAATTCCATTAATTGTTGGAACTATCTGCGACCACACATTGTGTAAATCTTCTATATTTTGGATTTCTCCTTTTTTTCTTTTAGTTGAAACTGCTTCTATAAGTTTGCGAAGATTTCCCGGTTTTGAATCTATAAGAGTTTTTGCAAGTGCACCCGAAAATTCATATGCCCAATCACTCATTTTATTTAGACCTTGAGCAAAAAAACCTACTCTTCCCGAACTTACAAAATCTTCACCATGATTAAAATCAAAGTTGTATCCATTGTTTGCTTTTTTCTGCGAATTATCATATGAAGATTTAATCGCAAGAGATTTGGAAAAAGGGTGAGTAGGATATGCTTCTACAAAAAGTTCTCCGAGATGCGAAGCAACCGCAACTGCAAATCCTTCTTCCAATGTTTTATAGTATTTCCATTCTGGTTCTAGTCCGCCGAATCTTACATATTCTCCACTGCTTAATATTATTCTTCTGTATGCGTGGAAAATTTCATGTATTTTTGTTTCCACACCGTCAGTTTGCCCCACCTTGATTCCTACTGAATATTTACTTCCATCATCACTATAAGAATAACTCGCAGTCGCAATTGAGTTGTGTAATCTCCATTGAATATAGACTGGTTCATAAGGTCTACCCACCACTTCAAATAATATAGGAGTTAATAAATTTATAAATTCACGTTCAAGTTTTAATGCTTCTTCAGGAGTTACTGCTTGATTTAGTAAACCAAGTGGATTCCATTCTGCCGAAATGTCGTTATATGCATCATAATCACTTGGTTTTAAAATAAACAAATAATCGTTTTGCTTATCTAAAATTCCGGAAGAATTATGAAGAGGTGGGTATTTATCTTCGTCTAAATTTTTACCCCATTCAAGTGATTCATCCAATAAAGTATAATCCTTGGAAGGAAAACTTGATGCATCATTTGGATTGAATCCGTATTTAAGTTCAGCAACATCAGTCATTCCATCTCCATCTGTATCAGTGAAGTCGTTGTGCCAATGCTTTAATGCTTCAATGGGTGCAGTTGGGTTTACATTGTTTGCCAGCAAAGGATGGCCAGGTAGGAAAAGACCAGGGATGAAAACGGTAAGAAGGAAACGATGGAATACTTTCATGATTAATAGAATATGTGTTTGTAATTAAGTATGCTAGGAATGTAAATACACTAAATACATATATAAGTTGTTTTTCAAGTTCTTTTGGATGAGTTTACAAAAATTTTACAATTCCCCGCTCAGGAGATGAATTGGAATCGATCGAACCAAGTGGGTTACCAAACTTCCACCGGGCCCTTGGGGACACCAATCGCTTTTCTTTGCTTTGCCTGGAAGGCGTCTTCCTCTTCCATGAAGGAGGCGATCATGGGTGCCATTTGATAGCGTTCCAATAATTCGCCGGCGTCATCAGTAAATTGTTTTCTCCATTCGAGGTAATCAGACAACACCTTTTCAAAATCTGTGCGGGAGCTGATTTTCACTACCGCGGTATTAAAGGGTTTGGCCGGCCCGAAGCGTTTGGAGTACCAGGGAGCGACTTTGCGGAACTGGAGGGATCCGCGGTCTTCCCCGAACACTTCGACCATCAGGTCATAGTGTCTGCGCATGACCCGGATTCTTTCTTGAAAGCTCGGTTCCGGAGGGAGGATACTAGTCTCCAAGTATTGTTGGGTATGGAGGAAAATCCAGGGGTTGTAAAAGGCTCCCCGTCCGGCGGATACGCCATGGCATCCGGTCTTTTCGATCATGTGTCGGGCTGCTTCGGGGGTGGTGACATCGCCATTGCCGATGACCGGGATTTGATCTACTGCCTCCACAACCTTACGTATGCCTTCCAGGTTGACCACTCCATCAAATCCCTGGGCACGGGTACGGCCGTGGACAAAGATGGCAGCCACGCCGGCATCCTCCAAAGCCCGAGCGAGATCGGGGGCGGTGAGGTTCTGGTCGTCCCAACCGAGCCTCATTTTGGCGGTGATCGGAATATCTACCGCTTCAACCATGGCACGAATCAGCTCCTGAGTCTTAGGGAGCTCGTTCATCATGCTGGCTCCACCTCCGGTTTTGGTAACCTTGGGAACCGGGCAGCCCATATTGACATCAATCGAATTGACTCCGTGCTCCTGTAGCAGAATCGATGCATCCCGCATCTCCTCTTTGACTCCGCCAAATAACTGGACGGAGAGGGGGCTGTCCTGTTGGTTGGATTCAATCAGTTTTAGGGCCTTGGGATTTTGCTCAATAAGGGACCGGGCATTGACCAAGTCGGTGGTGCATAGATCAACCCCGCCGACTTCGCGGATGACCAAACGAAAGGGCAGGTTGGTGTACCCAGCCAAAGGAGACAGAAAAAGATTGGATGTAAGCTGAAGCTGACCAAGTTGGAACATGAGTTTGGAGTATGAATCAGTACAATGAAATTTTCAATACAACAACCAGACGGATGGGGTTCCCTAAAAAAACCATCTTTAGGGTATCTAGTTTGCTTGGAAAAAATGGAAGAGATGATTACTTTCGTGATTAATGAATAGGCTTGGTATAGGCAAAGTTTCGAAATGGGCTTCGCTTTGCGTAGGATTAATCGTTGGATTCAATCCGGTTTATTCCAGAAGTGATACCCTGGTAATGGATTCATTCCAAAAACATTGCGTGGAGTGTCATGGGTTGAAAGGAAAAGTAAAGGGGCAGGTAGATCTGCTTGCATACACCGGGGCGGAAGATATCAAAAAAGATCCCGAGCTTTTACAAAGGGTACTGGAGGTAATCGACTTTGGGGAAATGCCTCCCGAGGAAAAAGAACCGATCCCTACCAAAGACCAACAGGTTCTGGTCACTGAATTGAAGAAAATGTTGAAGGATGCGGTTTCTTCTCAGGAAGAGGGAGTGGCTGCCCCCATTCG
>DBVA01000132.1:0-11639 GCA_002308735.1 Opitutia bacterium UBA1276
TAATAATGCACTATAAATGCTCAAATGAACAAACTTGTAAATAATCGAAACTTGGAAGAAATTTTGCTTGAGACTTCGCCAACTTTAATTTTGCTTCCGAAACTTGAATTGCTGATCAATAAAGAGGAGCCAACGCTTGAAGATGTTTTAAAGATCTGTTCGCACGATAAGGGATTATTTGAGAAATTAACTCGAAGGTCAGGTTCTGGAACCAATCAGGAAGACTTTGCCAGAGATATTCTTTTCAAAAAAGGTCTTGGTTTTTTAAAAAGTTTGGCAATTCGTACGATGAATCAAGAAATTTTTGATTTACCCCTTGGTTTGAATGGAATGTCCACCCAACAACTTAAAAGAAGATCCATTCTGCTTGCCCGTTTTCTTAAGCGATTTGCAGATGATTTGAGATTTGAGCCCGATCATCTCTATATGGCTGGGCTCTTATATAATTTCTTCTATGTTTCATATGAGCAATTGATTAAGGCCGGAAGGTTCACAGAGGAATCTTTTTCTGAAGTGCGTACAGAGACAGTCAAGATAACTTCTGAAACTTTGCAAAAATTTGGTTTCGGATCTTGCATTATTCCTATTCTGGAGGATTCAGTTTTGGATATTGAGCAGACGCGAAATCCCTGTGAACAAGCTTTGCTTCGTATCGCTAATAATATTTTGGCAATTACCGAGCAAAATAATTTTACAGTCGGAAGGAAAACTCCTGTTAATCAAAAAATGTTGGAGGTTACAGGATATTCAGAAAAAGAAATCCTAAACCTGCTCAAGGAACTTTCTAGAAACTACAAGGGCACCTCTGCAGTCTGGTCCAAGTAATTAATATTTTATTATTAGCAATGATTTCAAAGAGATTTTTTTATCTATTTTACGCTCCCTGGACCACATTAAATCCTTCAAATTCAGGATGACCCAAATAGAGGTGTCCCCGGTCGCCTGCACCCGAATGTGCTTTACGGAATGCTTCGGACTTGGTCCAGGCTTCAAAATCAGATTCGGATTTCCACTGGGTATGAGAAGCATAGAGAATGTGGTCTTCCTTGCTTGGTCCTTTGAGTAAATTGAAACCTACAAAACCGGGCACGTTTGTAAGATAGGTGTTTCGACTCGTCCAGATTTCTTCGAAGTCTTTTTCATAGCCTTTTACAATTCGAAACCGGTTCATGGCAATAAATGATGTCATAGAATTTTCAAAGGTTACCAATCGGACTGCTTGATGCGAACTTTTTTAACAAAGGGATTACTCCATATAATGGATAACATAGGTTGTTAGAAATCAATCCATACGGTCCTTATGAATCGGAAGAAAGGAATAAAATCCTTTTCCTTCGCATCCTAACCAGTCTTTAAAATAGAATTCAATTGCCAGATGGAATGAGATCAACCAAGAAAATAAGAATGAAGATGTGGAAGGTTGGATTTCTAGGCTATTGTGGAGCTGTGCTCTACCTTTCGAGTATGAGTCCAAGTCAATTGCCAGATGGTGAAGTGGTCATTTCTGATAAAGCTCTTCACATGCTTGAATATGGCCTGATGGGAATATTGGCTTGGGGTGCTTTTGGTCGAAGTGCAAGCGGGTTCCCTTGGGGTTTGTTGACCTTTTGTGTTTGTTTCGGAATTGGAGACGAGTGTTTTCAGGATTGGCTGGATCATGCTCGCTCTCCCGATGTTTGGGATGCAGCTGCTGATGCGGTTGGAGCCTTTATTGGCTTACTTCTTTCCATGGTTTTCTGGAAACGTTAGAATTTTCTAGTCTCCTTTTTTTCTTTGGCCTTGCCATGTCAGGAATGGTGAGAAAGAAAAAGAAATGAAACCAAAAAAGGCAGACTCATCTTTAAATCAACCTTCTCTCACTCGTCGTTCCTTGTTTAAAGGCTTGGGTGCCGGGGTAACCTTAAGTGCATTTTCCGTTCCTGCAGCTTACAGCAAAGAAAGCAAAAAAGAGAAAAAAAGAGGAGTAAGTAAAGGAAGAATCAAGCAGTCAGTTGTTTCTTGGTGCTTCGCTGATCATTGGAGTGTGCAAGAAACTTGTAATCAAGCAAAGCGGCTTGGCTGCCAGAGTATTGAGCTGATTGATTCCAAAGATTGGAACACTTTAAAGGAGTACGATCTCACCTGTGCCATTTCTGGAATTCCAGTCGAGGGAAAGCCTTTTATCAAAGGTTTTAATAACCCAGATTATCACGGTTGGTTAACCCAGGCTACGAAGCAGGCAATTGATGAGTCCGCTGATTTTGGATGTCCAAATGTCATCGCGTTTACTGGATATGAAGAAAACTTTTCGTTGGAAGATGGGGCAAAAAATTGCGTTCAAGGCTTCAAGAAAATAGCATCCCATGCGGAAAAAAAGGGGGTGACCATCTGTCTTGAAATGTTGAATACTCGTGATGGATCCGATCCAAATAAAGGACATCCAGGTTATCAGGGAGATCATATCGATTACTGCTTGGACATTGTGAGGAGTGTGGGTTCTCCGAGGGTGAAATTACTCTTTGATATTTATCATGTCCAGATCATGGATGGGGATGTTATCCGAAGGATTGGAGAGTGTGCAGATTATATCGGCCATGTTCATACTGCCGGAAATCCGGGTCGTGGGGAATTGGATAATAATCAGGAAATTAATTATCCCCCTATTATGCAGGCTCTTTTAGACATTGGCTATGATGGGTTTGTAGGTCAGGAATTCATTCCAACTCGAGATCCGGTAATCGGATTAACGGAAGCAGTTGAGCTTTGTGATGTTTGATTTTTGAAGATTCCGGATTGATTCTCCTCTGCAACCTGACTACTTTAGGAGAGTAGAGGATATGGTGGAAAAACTTCGATTTATTGATTTATTTTGTGGTGTTGGTGGTTTTCGATCTGCGTTAGAGCGAAACGGGCATCAATGTGTTTTTTCTTCTGATTTAGATAAGGATGCACAGCATACTTATGAGAGAAATTTTCGAGAAAAACCAATGGGTGACATCACTAAGATTTCTGCTTCAGAGATCCCTCCCCATGATGTGATCTGCGGAGGGTTTCCCTGCCAACCATTTAGCATATCTGGCAATCACCAAGGTTTTAAGGATGGGCGAGGAACTTTGTTGCATGAAATTTTACGGATTACCAAGTATCATCAGCCTAAAGTTCTCCTATTGGAAAATGTGAAGAACTACCAAAGTCATGGGGGTGGAAAAACATTGGCAACTACAATAAGACTCTTGGAAGAAGCCAACTATCAAGTAAACTTTGAGGTTCTGAATGCTTCGAGATATGGAATCGCTCAAAAAAGAGAAAGAATATATTTTGTTTGCTTTCGGAAAGATTTAAAGATTTCCGATTTTTCTTTTCCAGAACCGATCGATGAACTTGTTTCATTAGAAGATCACTTGCTTTGCCCAAAGGATCCAAGACTGAAAGAACTTATCATTGAACGTCCTGACCTGAGGCTGAATAAGATCTTGCCTAAAGAAGCAGAAAATCGTCCCCTTCGAATCGGCACTGTCGGAAAGGGAGGTCAGGGTGAAAGGGTTTACAGTACCAAGGGTCACGCCATTACTTTGTCTGCTTTTGGCGGTGGAATAGGAGCCAAGACTGGAATGTATTTAGTCGATGGAAGGGTTCGCCGGTTACATCCAGAGGAATGCCGTAGGCTCATGGGATTTCCAGAAGACTTCCGTTTTCATCCAAGTCGTAATGTAAGTTTTAAATTGTTTGGTAATTCGGTTATCGTCCCAATTGTAAGCAAAATATTTTATAGCATTGAACAATCTCTATTCAAAAAGAATCTCGAGGCCGCTTAATTTCCTGAATTTAAGAGCGATTCATTCTGGATGCTAATAAGATCTGCAAAAAATACCTTGGGGTGTTTAATTGGATGTGCCATTGGGGACCTTGGAGCTATTTTTCTTTTTCAAAGATATTTCCATCCAGAAAGCATCCCTCAAGAGTTATGGACTTTGGTTTGGATCATTGCGATGAGTTCGGGGATTTGTACTAGTATTTTTTTAGAGACGATAATTTTATGGAAGCAATTAGGTCCCAAAGAAGCATTTCATACGGCCGTAGGTATGAGTTTGATATCGATGGTGCTTATGGAGGCGGCGATGAACATAGCCGATTTTGCCATGATGGGAGAACCTGCAATTACTTGGTCCATTCTTCCTTTTACCTTAGGGGCGGGTTTTTTAGCAGCATGGCCCTATAATTTTTGGAGGCTTAAAAAATATGGAAAATGTTGCCATTGAGTATTAATGGCATCCCTTGATACATGACTTCTTTTCCTTGATCTTTGGAGGTAATCCCTTCTAATCTGTTAACATAAATGAAGCTTTTGCACCGCGAAGATGTTTTGGAAGCAGGCTATGACCTGCCGAACACTGGTTTATGTGCCAATATCGGCACGGCTGAGATGGAAGAACTTCGCTTTGGTGGCGAGTGGATCTTGGCGGAGGATGAAACCTTGGTTGCCGATGGTCACGAGCAACGATACCTTTACATGGTGGTTTCCGGCGAAGTTGCGATTACCAAAGTTAATGATCAAGGCAAGAGCCAACAAATCGCGACTCTAGGAACCGGTGCTGCGTTTGGTGAAATGGCATTTTTGAGTGGTGGAGTTGCCTCTGCAAATGTTCAATCTATTGGGGAAACTATTCTTTGGCGATTGGACCATGAAAGGTTGCTTGGTTTTATAGCTGAGCATGGGGTTGCCGGTGGTCAGCTTTGTCTTAATGTCGCAAGTATTCTTTCTGGCCGTCTGGTTGACGGTAACAAGAAAGTGGTCGATATGGGGAAGGAATTGCAGACTTCCCTTGCACAATTGCAACAAGCCTCTTCTGCGGATGCAGGTAAGGATCAGGCACTCAAGCAAATGCAGGGCAAAGTTGCCAATATGCAGAATGCCTTCAGAGGAAGTGCGGTTAAAAAGTCCTCGAATATTCTAACCATTGCAGCATCCGTGATTGCTGTACTAAGTACTTTGGGCATGGTAGGCTTGCTGGTCTCGATGGACGACTCTGCTGCCCGTGAAGCAGTTACCTTATCCAAGAAAGTAGAAAAATTAGAGGCTAATGAAGAATTTTATCTCGGGCTCAAAAAGAAACTCGAGGATGAAAATTTGGATCTCGTTGAGAATGGCAAATCCTTGGTTGAAGAAAAAGAGCAATTAGCATCCACCATATCTCGCTCCATGGAAGATATTCAAGATCTCAAGGATCAATTGAGAATTAAAGACCGAGAGCTTTCGCAAGCAAAGGATGACATTGTTAGAGCTCAGCGAATCAGCCCGGAACCGATGGTTCAAAAGTCCGTGCCCAAGGAGCCAGTGATTTCAAAATCTGCAGTGGAGGAAGCGATTGAATGGTCCAAGACCCATACGACCTTGGTCTTCCCGATGCTAGTAGCAGTTAAAGACAAGCCGGTAACTTTGCAGGATGCAAAGCAAATGGTGAAAATTCCAGTCCAAGTCGGGAAAATGGTCAGAGCAAAAGGGTACCACCCTCAATCCGCTGATTTTCTGGTAGTTGCCCAAGAAAAGAGTGACAAGTTCCTTGCTACCATTCGAATCGAGCATTCAAACTTCGTGGACCTTCTGATGCCTAAGTTTCAAAATCGTGCCAGTACGATTGACCGTGGACCAGTGAATCCCCTGCTGGTTGCTCCTAAGCGTTCGAACCCAACCCCTGTATCTTCGAGCAGAGCCCCAGTTTCAAACGCTTCGGTTTCTTCCAACCGTTCTGCCTCCTCTCTTGCAACTCCTACGAAAGCTTCGGTATCCGTAACTCCTACGGTTGTAAAAGGCAAAGCAATGAATGCTCAGAAACCTGAAAATATGCTAGGATCAATGGATTCAAGCACCCAAGTTAAAAAGGTGGATACAAGTGATCATGGAGCTAATTGTGTATGCAAAGATTGTCGTGCTAAAAAGATCGGCAAAGGAAGTCTTTTCCCGGACCCCTAATTTTTTCAATTGGCTATATAAAGACTTACTTGTCAAAAAGTGCCTGAAGACCGGCACCGGCAAGAGCACAGCCAATTGCAATTAGTAAGTATGCGGTTCGATTGTTCCATCGGACCAGTTTTTCCCAACTGGAGTACCAGTAAACCGAGACCTCTTGTCCATGACGATATCGTTTTAGATCGGCAAGAAGGTCGGTAATCTTTTGGTATCGTTCCTCTCGGTTCCTTTTCAGCGCCCGTAAACAAACTGCCTCTAAGTCTTTGGGGATAAGCTTCTGTGGTACTCTTTCTCTCGGGAGTGGGCATGGATCTTCCAGAAGCATTTTCTTGATCTCAATAATATCTTCCCCTTTCGCGAAAGACTGGAGGGTGAGGATTTCGAAAAGAATAATCCCCAAGGAAAAAATGTCAGATCGGGCGTCAATGTTTTCATCCCCTCTGGCAATTTCCGGGGACATATACAGGGGGGTTCCATAATGCCTGCCAACAGGGGTAAGTTGTAAGTCTTTACTTTTAGGATCCGAAGGGAAATCCTTGTCTATTATGGAGTTTGAGCCGGTAACTTTTGCCAATCCCCAATCCAGAACATAAACCTCACCAAACTTGCCAACGATGATGTTTGCAGGCTTGAGGTCTCGGTGAATGACACCGAGATCATGAGCAAATGCCATGGTCTGGCAAACTTGGATGAGAATATCCAATAATCTGGGAAGTGGAAAGTCATCCACCACCTCGGGTACTTCCTGAGCGAGGTCAAAAAGAATTTTTCTCAAATCTCTCCCATCCACTTTTTTCATGGTGAAAAAGAGTTGTCCTTCCCGGTCTCTTCCTAATTCATAGACTGGAAGCGTTCCTGGATGTTGAATATTGGCGGTAACCCTAGCTTCACGCAAAAATCTTTTGGTCTCGATATCAGAGTTTCTTAAGTCTGCATGTAATGTCTTGTAAGCGACGGTGCGACTCAGGTTTTGATCCGTCGTGAGATAGAGCTTTGCGGTTCCTCCTTCGGCCAAAAGCTTTAAATCGTCATACTTCAGGGAACCACTTTTCCATGCTGTCGGAAGATTAAGGTCAGTTTCCTCTTGATCGAGATGGGGTTGAACTGGCTCAGATCTTATCATAGTTGAATAAACTTACACAAAGTTTTCCCTTCATGCAAGTGATCGCCTTTTCTTATTTCGGGGAGGGCATCTTTTGACCGATATGGGAAATATTATGAGCGTCTCCAAGCTTCACCTGTCTGTGCCTTTCCCGCAGGCTTTCCTTTTTCTCAATAGATATTTGATCATGGCATTTTGGACAGGATACTCCATCTTCGAATTTTGCCGAATTTAGATCTTCCTTGGATAGGGGCCAGCGGCACCCAAAGCATAATTGACTCTCCCCGTCTTGGAGACCATGCACAACAGACACTCGATGATCAAAGAGGAAGCATTCGCCCATCCATTTACTTTTTTCAGGCTTAATTTTTTCTAAATAATTCAAGATCCCCCCTTTCAAATGATAAACTTCTTCAAATCCATGTTGAAGTAGGTGAGAGGATGCTTTTTCACATCGAATGCCACCCGTACAAAACATCGCAACTTTCTTATTTTTCTTTTTGGACAGCTTTGCTTGAACAAATTCATGCCATTGGCGAAAGGTTTTGGTTTCTGGATTTACCGCACCTTCAAAGGTACCCAAGGCTATCTCATAGTCATTTCGGGTGTCAATGACGGTCATTTCGGGGTCATTAATAATGTCATTCCATTCTTCGGGATCGACATATTGACCCACAAGTTCATTTGGATTTACGGAATCATCTCCTAGCGTGACAATTTCTTCCCTTAGGAAAATTTTCAATCGATAAAAAGTCTTTCGGGGAGAAAAGGACTCCCTAGCCCTTAGGTCTGAAAAAAGTTCGTGTTCCTTGATCCAATCAAAAAATTCATGCACTTCTGAATCCAAACCAGAAATGGTGGCGTTAATGCCTTCTTTGGCTAAAATTATGGTACCAAGAATGGAGCACCGATTTCCTTCCTCTTGAAGTTTTTCCTTCCACTTCTCAAAATCGGGAAATGGAATAAATTTATAGAAGGTAAGAATCGTTTGTTCCATAAATTACATTATGTTCTTTAAAAGGATCATCAATCGCAAAGGAATCTGTAAATAAATTTTAATTTTAGATTCCTTTTAAATTGTTTTTTCAGGCAATACGGATGGGTCGCAATATCTTGCCATCAGTACTGCACCAGGAGCACTTGAGTAGACTCCACCTTCAGCCCAATACTTCTCTGGGGCAAACTTTGGTATTTGTTCAAAGACATAGAAATTCATTTTTTGCCTATTTATTTTTTTGAAAATAAATTTATCGGATAGCAAATCGTAAATTTCTTTCGATAAGATGTTTTCCCCGTTGAATTTGATCAATCCTGATATACTTTTCTTGGTATGAACCCAGATGAAATGATTACGGAGTTGAAACTTGCACTTCCACCAGTGCCCAAAGCTGCAGGTCTTTATAAGCCTGTGTTAATGCTGGGAGATTTTGTTTATTTTTCGGGTCATTTACCCATCCTGTCAGATGGCTCAATGATTACTGGAAGGGTAGGAACGGAACTATCCATAGAAGAAGGAGCCGCAGCTGCTCGACAGGTCGGTCTCTCGGTTTTGTCATCCCTCAAAGAAAAGCTGGGTTCATTGAATCAAATTTCAAGCTTGGTTAAACTTTTGGGAATGGTGAATGCCCCCTCCAGTTTTTCGGAACATCCAAAAGTGATCAATGGATGTAGTGAACTTTTCCGGGAAATATGGGGTGAAGATTTGGGGGTTGGGGTGAGAAGTGCTTTTGGGGTTTCGGGCCTACCGGGTAATGCTTCGGTTGAAATCGAAGGTATTTTTCAACTTGCTCGATGAGCCTCTCGCGGAAAATTGGAATTTTATTTCTTCTCTTTACGGTCGCTTTGCTTGTCGCTTATTTCTTTCACGCTTCCTTGCTTGCCCGGTATGCAAAGTGGTTTCATCTACAAAATGCAACCAAAGGAGCGGATGCGATTATCTGCCTTTCGGGAGGGAAATTCACCCGAGTACCAGAAAGTTTACGGCTTTGGAACCAAGGGTTTGCCCCCTTGCTTTTCGTAACCGATGAAAAGCCAAGGAACTCAAATCTTAAGGATTTGGAACTGAGTAATCTGAAATTTGCGAATGAAGTGACCAGAAGAATGAAATTTCAGGCCAAATGGGAGCTGTTGCCGTCTACTACAGGAGGGGCGACCTCGACCTTTGATGAAGCCCAAGACACTCTCGATTATGCAGAGAAAAAAGGTTGGAAAAAAGTCATTCTGGTAACGGATGAATTCCATACCCGACGTTCGATGCTTGCCTTCACCAAGGTATTTGAGGGAAGTCAGATAGAGGTACAAATCGCAGGGGCCCCCAATGAAATCTTTGATGCCATGAATTGGTGGAAGTCGGATTCCGGTATCCTTGCCTACTTTTCAGAATCAATTAAATATCCGATTTATTGGCTTTGGGATGATGAACCTAAAGTTGTAGAGAATAATTAGGCTGAAAGAACTTAGACCTTATCAGGAACCATATAAGGTGGTCGATATTGTCGGCTCAATAATTGGTTTGCTTCCTCATCACCCTTAATGGATTCAGTGCTTGCATCGAATGCAAGGGTACGCCCAACGATATAATCGGTTTCCTCAAGCTTTAGGCCATTGTCCTTGAGGTGCTCCTGCATGCGTTCGAAGTATTCGGATGCTTTTGGGTTAGTCCCGAAGGGTTTTGTTTTTTTGCGGAACGAAGTTTTTTCACCGAGTCGGTACGAAACATTTGCCAAGTGGCAGAGGCCACTGGATACATGGCCCTCGTAAACATGGGCGTCCAAATCTACTTCCTTACGGCTGCGAACCGCTTGAATGAAGTTCTCGAATATATCAACATCACCCCGGTCAGCCAATGGATCCTTAATATTCTTAATCCCATGGGTCTCCCTGCTTTGCGCATTGGTCTGTTTCGCATTTTGATCGAAATACACATGATTGGAAACCCCCATGTTAGTCTTTCCTTCAAGCCCGCGAACATCGAAAACAAGCAATGATTCCCCGTAATCAAAGATCGCAAGTTGAGTATTCGCGGTTTCCGCTTGATCCTTGTAACCAAACCTACCACCTAAACAGATTATCTTTTTGGGCCAGACCGCACCAGGAATCATCCAACGGGCAATATCCATTTGATGCACTCCTTGGTTTCCAATATCACCATTTCCATAGTTCCAAAACCAGTGCCAGTTGTAATGAACCAGATTTTCATGATATTTCTCTTTGGGTGCCGGACCAGTCCAGACATCAAAATCAAGTTCGCTTGGTGGGGAAGTAGGATCTTTAAAACCAATTGATTTTCTTCGTTTATGGCAGGTGCCCAGAGCAACTTCCAACTTGCCTCTTTTTCCAGAGGCAATCTCATTAGCCAAGTCCGACCATTTTCGAAGAGAACGGTTTTGAGTCCCGTGTTGTACAATGCAATTATACTTTTTGGCGGCTTCAACCAGTTTTCGTCCCTCGAACAGGTTATGACTGAGAGGTTTTTCCACATAAACATCTTTCCCCGCTTGACAGGCCCAAATCGACATCAAGCTATGCCAATGGTTGGGGGTTGCGATCGAGATGACATCCACATCTTTATTATCTAAAACCAGTCGTACATCTTGAACGCACTCAGGAGTATTTTTAAATTTATTGGTCACGAATTTCTTCCGGCCTTCATAGAGACGGGAGTCAGGGTCAACCAAATGAGAAATGCAGACATTTTTTTGCCTGCCATGACCTCCAATATGAGAAGAACCCCGGCTCTTAATTCCGCAGACGGCAACATTGATTCTCTCGTTAGCTCCAATAATATTTCCTGATGACTTGGTACCACTGATTGCAAAGGCTGCGAATGCACTGGATTGAGCAATAAATTTTCTTCTAGAGCTTATCATTTTTCGGATGGGTTAAAATAAATGAGTTGATGAAAAAGGAACCAGTGACCACCTGTAAAGTGGTTTTTTTGGTCTTGAATGAAATTGTTTCGAGGGGTACCGGCTAATAAAAGCAAGAAGCCTAATGATCGATCGACTTACCTGCACCTTTGGGAATTCTGATTTCTTCAACCATTTCCTGAATTTCGCGGGGTGGCGGAGGGGTCAAGGAACGAACGATAAAGGCGACTACAAAATTGATCGCCATACCGAAAAACCCAATTCCTTCCGGGGAGATACCAAACCAAAATTCTTTGCTTTCAGTTAAGAACTGGAAGTAGATAATATAACTCAAAGTAAATCCAATTCCACAGACCATACCAGCAATCGCACCTTCTTTATTCATCCTTTTTGAGAAAATTCCCATAATTAGGGTCGGGAAGAAGGAAGAAGCCGCTAACCCAAAGGCAAAAGCAACGGTCTTGGCAACAAAGCTCGAGGGTGGATTGATCCCAAAATAAGCCGCGATCGCAATCGCCCCGAAAGAAGCAATTCTGGCATACTTGATTTCCTGCTTATCAGAAATCCCTGGATTGATAATCTTCTTCATCAGGTCATGGGAAATAGAAGTGGATAACACGAGTAATAACCCGGCTGCGGTGGAGAGGGCGGCTGCAACACATCCAGCCATCACCAAAGCAATCAGCCAGGGGGGAAGTCCAGCCATTTCTGGATTGGCAAG
>DBVA01000184.1:0-7321 GCA_002308735.1 Opitutia bacterium UBA1276
TGAGCAAACAGGTGAACTGGACAATACCTACATTATTTTTACCTCCGATAATGGAGGCGGGCATGCCGAAAAGCGGAAAGTTGATGGTGAAATCCGAAGGTTTAATGGTCCTTTGCAAGAGGGCAAACGTTCGATTTATGAGGGTGGAATCCGTGTGCCCACCGTAATATCTGGACCAGGGATTAAAGCGGGCTCGCAATGCGATGTGCCCATCGTACAGTGGGATTTCCTGCCCACCTTTCATGACCTGAGTGGAAGTGAGGCACCAATGCCTCCGAATGTGGATGGAGGAAGTTTGAGTCAGGTATTCAAAAAAGGGAACAAGGGAAAGGTCAAGCGGGTTGCACCGGGAATTATCCATCATTATACCTGCCACTACCATCCGCCAATCAGTTCGATTATTATGGGCGATTACAAATTAATGCGTCATTTAAACTCCAATGAATTTAAATTGTTTAATTTGAAAACGGACTATCGGGAAGAAAAGAATTTAGCATCCACCATGCCTAAGAAGGTGGAGGAAATGGATCAGGCTTGCCGCAAGTATGTCAAAGAAGTGGATGGCGGAACGGCTGAACAGGTTAGGCAAGCACACCATAAACTAATGGATCATTTCAGCCAGCAGTCTATAGACGGATACAAGAAAAAATTAGCGGCTCTCAAGGAACAGAATCTTTCTGACTTTGAAGATCGGAAGGCTGCAATGCTTAAGGTGTTGAACCAAAATCTCTTCAAAAATGTAGTGAACAAAGAAAAAACAAATGTTCACCGAACTCTTTATTCATGGAGAGAGGGCCCAGAAGTGAAGGAGGCAGAAAAAAATGCCCGTACTAAATTCGTTGAATTTAGCGATTAATCTCAATTTCAAATAATAGAATTACTTATGAACATTTTTAGGCTTCCATTGTCTCTCTTAATCCTTTCTGCTTTCGCATCTTTTGCTAAGGATTCCCCCAATTTCATCATTATTTACATGGATGATCTGGGTTGGCATCAGACTTCTGTCCGAATGATGGATTCAGAACCGATGTCCAAGCATTCTTTTTACAATACCCCCAATGTGGAGCGCCTGGCCGAAATGGGTAGGTGTTTCTCCAATGGTTATGCACCCACTCCGACTTGTACGGGATCACGCGTGAGCATATTATTTGGCCAAACATCCGCCCGTACCCAATATCGATATGTGTTTGATGTCTTTCATCAAAAGCAACGCCCCGAGGGTTATGCCGGACAATATTCTCTAGCTGATTCGGTAAAGACTGCTGGCAAGAACTACATCACGGCCCACTTCGGCAAGGGGATGACCGAGAAGCTCAAGCTGGTGAATTATGATGTTACGGATGAATACGAAGCGCATGCACCTAACGGTAATTTACATGGTGAAAAAATTGATATTCCTTCTCGCAAGGATCTTCCGCCGGACAATCCCAAGCGAATCTACTCACTCATCGATGAATCGATGAAATTTCTCAAGAAAAATGCAGGGAAATGTCCGTTTATGATGATGGTTTCCCATTATTCCGTTCATGTTCCGCATGCAGCATCCAAAAAATACATGGATAAGTGGCAGGCAAAATATGATGCCCTTGAAAAACCAACGGATAAGGAAGAACTCAGGCTTTTTGAGAGGGAATGCAATCCGCTTTACGGGGCCATGTTGGAAGAAACGGATCAGCACATAGGCATCCTGCTTGATTATCTTAAAAAAGCGGGAGAGTTGGATAACACCTATTTCATTTTCACTTCTGACAATGGGAGTGAATGCATTCCGCGTACCAAGGAAAATCGTCGCTACAATGGCCCCCTTCAAGAAGGAAAGTACTCTTGTTTTGAAGGGGGGATTCGCGTACCTTTTGTGGTGGCAGGCCCGGGCATTCAAGGCGGCACTTATTGTGATGTTCCGGTCGTTCAGTGGGATCTTCTTGCTACCCTGCACGACTTGAGTGGAAATGAGACTCCCTTGCCTGATGATATCGACGGGGGTAGTTTGAGGGATGTCTTTTTCAAGGGTAATCAGGGTAAGGTTAAACGGCAGGCACCGGGAATTGTTCATCACTTCCCAAGCCATTACCAAGTGCCCATTAGTGCGATTCGAATAGGTGACTACAAGTTCATGCGTAATATGAATACGGATGAAAAAAAACTTTTCAATGTTGCGATCGATTACCGCGAGAAGAATGACCTTGCTCAAAAGATGCCCGAAAAAGTAGCCTCTATGGATAAGATTTTACGAGCCTATATCGAGGAGGTTGATGGGGGGGATGTGAAGGACAGCTATCAGGCACTTTATGAAACCATGGATGATTTCGAAGGTCGGGCGGTAAAGGACCATGAGCGTAAAATGAAAGAGCTCGAAGCTAAGATGCCAAGCGACTTCGAACATCAGAAATCCCTGATTGATCAGGAGCTTGAATTTAAAAAGCGTGGTTTTTTCGCGAATCGAGCGATCACTAAAAGACAGGAAACTTGGCCGGGTTGGTACGATACCGCCCGTAAAACCGCGGAAGCAGAAATCGGTATGACCAAAGGTGGGAAACTGATCAAAAAAAAGTAAAGTACCGACTTAATTCAAAAGATTTTAATTCTCTACATGAACTACAAATGAAAATAATCACCCTTTCCACTTTTCCTTTAATCCTATCCTGCTTCTGTCTGTATGGAAAAAAAGCACCCAACTTCATCCTCATCTATGCCGATGATTTGGGCTACACCCAGACCAGCGTTTCAATGATGAAGGATCGTCCCGATCTTGGTCATTCCCTGCACCAGACTCCAAACCTGGAAAAGTTGGCAAAGCGGGGTATGCGATTTTCGAACGCCTATTGTCCATCTCCGGTTTGCACCTCTTCTCGGGCAAGTATCCAGTTTGGAATGACCACTGCACGGGTGGGTTGTGTTTCCATTCACGATGTGGTGATGAACAAGAGGCAGGTAGATTTTGAAAAGAAACTTTCACTGGCGGAAATGCTTAAGGAATCGGGAAAGGGGTATGTAAGTGGTTTTTTTGGCAAGGGCTGCACTCCCCTTGGCTGGTTCAAGGATCATGGATATGACGAGACTGATTTCATTCACAAACACCCCAATGGCAACGGACATGGAGATTGGTGGGAACCGGCAGACAAGACCCTCATTCCACTGGATGATCCAAAGCGTGTTTTCAGCTTGGCTAAAACTTCCAATGCATTCCTCGAAAAAAGAGCCAAAGATAACAAACCTTTCTTTTTGACGATATCTCATTATGCCTTGCATGTTCGAAATATGTCCTTGAAAAGCACCCGCCGAAAATATTTGGATATGGTTGCTGAACGGGAAGGTATCGAGGACAAGATTCCTGACATTTCAAAGTTTGACGATAATGCCGAAGAAATGCCCCTAAAGATGAGGTCTCATTGGGAACGGGCCAACTATGCGGCAATGATGGAAAATATGGACACCTCGATTGGTATGGTGCTTGACCGTCTGGATGAACTGGGAATGCAAAAAAATACCTTTGTGATTTTTTCTTCCGATAATGGAGGAGGAGCCAGTAATAAACCACTCCAAGGAGGGAAAGCGAGAATGTGGGAGGGTGGAATTCGGGTGCCAATGATCGTGGCCGGACCTGGTATTCCTGGCAATTCCCAGTGTGATATTCCAGTTGCTCAATGGGACTACCTTCCGACCATGCACAAACTTTCGGGAAGTGAGGCCCCACTTCCCAAGGACCTCGATGGGGTGAATTTGCGTTCAGTCCTGAAGAAGGGAAATGATGGAAAACTTCCTAAACGGGATACGGGTCTGGTTTTTCACTTCCCTGCTTACTATACCATTCCTATTACATCCTATCGGGATGGAGATTACAAATTGATGCGTCATTTAAATACCGGTGAAATCAAGCTTTTTGATGTGGCTAAGGACATGGGTGAGACCAAAGATTTATCCAATTCGATGCCTGAGAAAAGAGATGCCATGGTTCGGAAACTCGATGCTTACTTGAAGAAAGTAGGAGCTTGGACTATGGAGGAAGTCTATGAGACTCGCCTTGATGAATTAAATAAATGGATCGAACAGAGACAGCATCAGGTGTTGGACTGTCAGAAAAAAGTCAAGAATTCACCTGATGATCAAGAGATGAAAGCCCAATTGAAACAGGCTCAGGATTCCCTAAGCAAATTTCAAAAGACCCGTTCCCATGTCTTGGCCAACCAGTCCTCGTCTAACTGGCTCTAAGCACCCCATTTTAAATTCGTATTTAGCAATCTGGCAGCTAAAATATTGGCTGTGGAAATTGAGCAGGTAGATCGTTTTGTTTTAGAACGAACCAAGGCGGATCGGATTACGAACCGAATTGAAGTGCAGAGTCTTTGGAGTGGATATGGTAGGATTCAAAAACTTGCTTTAGAGGGTACAGATTTCCCAAGTATTATAGTCAAACATGTACAGCCTGGTCGTGGAACGCATCCACGGGGATGGAATACAGATCTTTCTCATCAGCGAAAACTTAAATCCTACCAAGTAGAAACGAACTGGTATGCTTCGCAAAAAAATAAGGCTGGGAATAATCTCGCCCGCATGCCAGCTTGCTTTGGAACCAGAAAGCAAGAAGAGGAAATATTGCTGGTTTTAGAGGATTTGGATGCATCTGGTTTTGCGGGACGGAAAGGTTCAGTGAATCAGGCCGAGTGGAGGGCTTGTGTCCGCTGGTTGGCCGCTTTTCATGCGGAGCACCTTGGGTCTGCACCGGATGGACTGTGGGAGAGTGGAACCTATTGGCACCTCGAGACCAGACCGGACGAATTGGAGCGGTTGGATGATCAGATACTCAAGAATTGCGCGGCTGCGATCGAGCGGGTTCTAAAGAATTCCCCATTTCAAACCCTGGTGCACGGAGATGCAAAGCTTGCAAATTTTTGTTTCAACTCGGATGGATCCGAGGTGGCGGCGGTTGACTTTCAGTATGTGGGTGGTGGGTGTGGCATGAAAGACTTGGCCTACTTTGTGGGGAGTTGTTTTCGGGATGAGGATGCGGAGACTATGGAAGTGGAAGTACTGGACTATTACTTCATGCAACTGGGTTTTATTCTCGATAAGATTGAAAGCCGCCAAACAAAGGACGAAGTCGAAGAAGACTGGCGTCCATTGTACCGGGTGGCGTGGGCTGACTTTCATCGGTTCATGAAAGGTTGGAGTCCCGGGCACTGGAAGCTTAGTGATTACAGCGAGCGGGTCACTCGGGAAGTCATTGCATCGATGGGGGAAATGATACCTTGATCGACTTGAAAGAATTGACTGGTAAGGCGGTTCAGGCAGCCCAGGAAGCGGGTGCATTGATTCGTTCGTATCAGAATGATGAGGTCAAAGTTTTACATAAAGATGGGGGTGACACTTATGCTTCTCAAGTGGTGACCGAAGTGGACCAAAAAGCTCAGGATGCGATCTTGCAAATTCTGGAGCCTACATGTTCAGGATTTGATTTGGCATTACTTACTGAGGAAAGGGAGGATGATCGGTCCCGATTTGAGAAAGATTATTTCTGGTGCATCGATCCCCTGGATGGCACCCTGCCGTTTACCCGAAAGGAACCTGGTTATTCGGTTTCCATTGCCTTGATATCACATGGGGGGGCACCCCAAATTGGAGTGGTCTATGATCCGGTCAACGATGTTCTCTGGCAGGCAACCAAAGATCATGGGGTTCAAAAGAATGGGGTGCGGTGGGAAATGCTCCCGAAAGGCAAAGAGTTAGTTTTCACTTATGATCGAAGTTTTGAAAATCATCCGGAACGATTACGGGTACTAACCGAATTGGAAAACTATGCGGAATCAATCGGTCTTCAGCGACTGGTTGCGACTCAATTCGGCGGTGCAGTAATCAATGCCTGTCATGCTCTGGAATCTGCTCCTGGCTGTCATTTTAAATTTTCAAAACCACAGGAGGGTGGGGGAAGTATTTGGGATTATGCGGCGACCGCCTGTCTCTTCCAAGAAGCAGGGGCTTGGGTCACGGATGTATTTGGTGAACCCCTTGACCTCAACCGACCCGACTCCACTTTCATGAATCATCGAGGAGCAGTCTATGCCACCGATCAGGCTTTGGCCCAAAAAATAAGAAAGATTTTAGCCGGGTAAAACCGGGGATTCGAAGATTCCAGAAGTTAATTTTAGCCTCTTATCTCTTGCCAGAGTTAAAGGGAAATTTGAAACTGCTTTCTCAAAATTATGAAAACCCTCACTTTTTTCCTAGCTTCCACTTTTTTCTATTTAACCTTGATTACTCAGGCTGCGGAGAGGCCCAACATTCTTTATTTGTATGTGGATGATATGGGTTGGGGGTCGATTGGTCCAAATGGTCAAGCGACACGAAAAGCAGAAGGTAAACCGTATGTACTGACTCCTCATTTAGATCGTTTGGCTGAGCAAGGGGTCAATTTCACCCGAGGGTACGGGTGCACGGTTTGTTCCCCCGCCCGTTCATCCCAGCAGACGGGTTTCCATCAGGGTTACACTTTTGCGGATCGAAACGATCCGAATAATGCCAAAAAAGCAATTCGAGCCGATGACATAACCATGGGGGATGCCCTTACCCAGGCTGGGTATGTCACGGGATATTGGGGGAAATGGGGCTATGGTGGTTCTAAAGATATGCAGAACCCAACCATTGATAACCTGCAAACTCTGCCCACTTCTCACGGATACAAATTTGTGCTGGCGGAACTGCATCATGTCCGGGCTCATACTTTTTTCCAACCGACCCTATGGAGTGCACCCGCCAAGCCTGGAAACATAGGTGGACTTGAGCTCAAACTCAACAGCATGGCAAAATATAGGAATCAAAAGTCCTATTCGAATTATCCAGCCTCACAGAATCATCCAAACTATCCCAAGACTGCTTATTGTGATGATGTTTATGCATTTGCATGCTTGGACTTTGTCCGGGATCAGGCGAAGGAATACAATCGTTCCGGCAAGCCCTTTTTTGGCTTATTTGCCGCTCAGATTCCTCACGGTCCTTTTGCTGAGGTGGAGAAACTTCCCATGTGGGATCAGGATTATCAGGATAAGCCTTTCTTTTCCGAACTTTCTCCTCAGTCCAGGCAGTGGTGTGCTATGGTCACGCGGATTGACGCCCATTTTGGGAATATCTTGAATGCATTGGAGGATCCCAATGAAGATGGGGACAAATCCGATTCTGTAGTCCAAAACACATTGGTTGTCTTCCAGTCTGATAACGGAGGGCCAGGGGGAAAAAACCGGGAAGAATTGAATGCCAACGGTGGACTTCTGGGATCAAAAGGAAGCATTTACGAAGGAGGAATAAGGGTACCAACAATTATGCGTTGGCC
>DBVA01000184.1:7692-9331 GCA_002308735.1 Opitutia bacterium UBA1276
GATTGTTCCGACCTTTTACCCACTTTTTGTGAACTTGCAGGTGCACCGATTCCTCTGGGAGTTAGTGGCGTTTCTCTTGCTCCCACACTCACAGGTAGTGGGGAGCAAAAAGTTCGAGACTTTTTGGTTCATGAAACGAATGGCCAGGCTTCGATCATTTCGGGCCGTTACAAATTCATACGACCCAAACAAGTACCGGATGATTCAAGTAAGAAAAAACGGCCCCAAAAGGTAAAAGATGGGAAGAATCCAAATCTCTTTCATCTTTATGACCTACAAGCGGATCTAGGGGAGAGTACCAACTTAGCTACTAAAAATCCTAAGTTGGTCGAGCAATTGAACCATTTGATCACTGCGGAACGGGTCGATGAACCCGCTGGCTTTGCCAACACCTATCATCATTGGAAAGGCAGAAGCCCGAACGGTCCCCTCGATTCCGCTTCGAACTGGACCGAGTATATCTACGAAAATGCCGGGGAAACCTACATGCATGAAAGCGGCCCTCCAAAGTCTCACTGGTGTGCCAGAATTAGTCAGAACCGTTCTGCTTTAGCCGGAAAAAATGCAAGATTCTTGGCTCTTGAAGTCGCAGGCTCTTTAACCGTGGAAAAGGGGGTAAAGGTTGCTGCCCATAATGAATTACGGGTATCCGATGGAGGGAAGGTCGTACTCAATGGTGGGCTTCTTGAATCGGCTAGATGGGTGGATATCCAAGCGGGGGGAAGTCTGGAGGGGCATGGTTTGATTCGTGCGGAACTTTTTACTAAGGGCATCCTATCCCTTTCCGGGGAAAAGCCTCTGGTAATCGATGGAAATGCTTATCTCTCAGGTGAATTAAAGCTTAGCAGTATTCCATCTCCAAAAATGGATAAAAGGCTTACCGTGATAAAGGCCAACTCAATTTCCGGAGGTTTTAAGAACAATGAAGTATTAATCGGTGGAAAGTTATTTTCAATCTTCTACACCCCGACCTCAGTTACCGTAAAAGCCAAGTTGTAAGAAATCCAAAATTCAAGGAGCCAGCTGAAGGGAGTAAGATCCTTGGATGAGAGGGTACTTAGACGATTTTAAAATACCTTAGGATATAAAGGAGCAAATATACTCGCATATCCCGTCGCTTACTTCGATGCTGAATCCGCTGTTGGCGGAAACTTCAAAACTTTCCCCCATTTCATAAAGGATGGATTCTTCCGTTCCATCCACCAGGACTTTACACTTCCCGGAAGTAATTTCCATTTTTTCAGCTTGTTCCGTGTTGAAATGATAGCTCCCTGGATAAATTAGTCCCAAGGTTTTTTTGGAACCATCCGAGTCAATGATGGAGTGACTAACCACTTTGCCATCAAAGTAGATATTAGCTTTGGCATGAACGGTGACATCCTTGAATTCAATTTCTTCCATATGGAAAAGGATTCTGACTACTCGGCAATGGAAGTCAATATATCAGCGGATGCTAAGGCAGGCTAAGGAGTTGCGTGACTTATAATCCGATCGCAGACTCGAATCTGAAGCGGGTGATTGCTTCCTGATTCCGGTAGTGGATTTGTCTGATCGAGGTCGACTTTAGCGAAGTGCGAGGTAGCAAATCAAGCTAATCAGGATTGCACCCAGTAGGTTGAGAACGAGTCCTTCCCGTGCC
>DBVA01000086.1:0-3535 GCA_002308735.1 Opitutia bacterium UBA1276
TTCCATACGTTATTGGGTGTGGGGTTTTCGTGGGGTTCATCCAAATGCCAAGGAGGCATTCAATACCAATGGAGAAAGAATTCAAAATAGTATGCTCGAGCCTCCCAAGGGAATTACCCTATATTCCGAAGATCCAAGAGGAGTAAATTCCACAGACCGTAAAATTATCGGGAAGATCAACAAACAATTTTCAATAGAGGTGGGAAGTGGAATTTCGGATTATGCAAGTTGTAATGAGTTGTCAACCACGCCATCTGGATCCAATCTCCCAGGTTGTGGATTTCGGATCCGACTAAAATTACCCGGTAAGTCAGAAAACATTGTCCTCGAACAATTTAATCTGCGAGCTTTGGTTCATAGTAACCAAGATGGATTTGGAGATAATTGGGATTATGAAGAGTTTTCCTCCAGTCATGCTTACGGAAGTGTTCCTCATGCTTTTAGTAATATTGGAGAAAGTAGTTTCCAGCGTGGGGATGGCCAAAGCTTTGAATTACAACATGTTTATCCAGACTTCTTCTCCCTACCCGCTATGAATGATGACACCGTACTGAGCATGTCAAACTTTTCTCCTCAATCGGATTCCATTTCTGGGCTTGATCCAGATTTTGGAGTCATGCCCAGAGCGAGCACCTACGATAGCTCGATTGGTTTCTTCCATCATGATGATAGTCTTGGACCGATGCAGGGGGAGGAAAAAGCAATTCTTTTTGAAATACCAGATTCTCCCATGCTTTCTATTTTTCAATTCCGGCACGCCAACCTCAATAATTATTCCCATGGACCAAGTTATGCCTTGGGTAACTCCTATGCTTCCCCCCAAGTCGCCCGCTATAAGACTTGGGGAAAAATGAAGGGCTTTTCCATGCAACCAAAATTTCCAGGAATGAACATCCCTGAAAATATTAGTATCGCTCAAGAACTCCAAAATGCGGGTCTTGGATATAACCCTTTTATCTGGTTGCCGCATCGTGAAATCAGCTATGACGATCCTATTCGTGAGAAATTTGTCAATCATGACCACCAGAATGTAACCTTGGATCATAGCTTTTATCTCAACTATGGATTGCTCGATGGGTATTTTGTGTCAGGGCTTGGTATTGGACAGGCTCGTGGTGGTTCCGCTGAGTGGGAAGAAGCGAATCCAGATTTTTTTGATCCGGGCATTCGTTACTTACCTTTTCGGAATCCTCGTTTGATTCCTTATCTTCGGGAAGCGGAATGGAAAGCCACAAGTTATGGAGAGAAAAGTCCTGAGCTTGCTTCCGCAGGATCCGATCAGGAATATCGATATCAAACGTTATCCTCCGATCTTTTAGTAGATGGTGCATTCAATGTAAATTCAACATCGGTAGATGCATGGGCAAGCCAACTTTCCTCCTTACAAGGTCAAGATATTGAGGGAGCTACGATTTCTAGTGACGAAACTCCAATCCCCCGTTTTTTAAAATCTGAATCCGAAGATTCTTGGAACAAGGTCCGAAACCTCACAGATGAGGAAATCAATCTTCTCGCCCATAAGATCGTAGAGCAGGTCAAATTAAGAGGGCCCTTTTTGTCCTATGCAGATTTTGTAAACCGAAGAATACAAGGTAACAAAATAAATCTTTTGGGATTTCCTTTCTCCCAATGGAATACCAATGAAAGAAAAGAAACTAGAAGTTCTGCTTTGGGATTACGGGGTGCCATTCAAGCTGGTATTGCTGAGGCTAAACTTAATAGTGGAGGGTTTTCTAATAACAACTCAGATCCACTTATTCCAGTCCTGCCATCATCCAGGTTTACTGGAAATAATGTAATTAACAACCCCTGGCCATTAGCTTCCGAAATGAATCTGCTTGCTTCCGAATTTGGGCTGCACGCAATCTCAAGTGAAGCCAAAACCTTTTCTGATCATAACCTTGCAGGCAGTGTGGTGCAATATACAGATTATCTGAGCTATCCTCCCATTGCCCGATCCAACTTTGATCCTGCTAATGTAAGTAGTGGGAATCCAAATAGTTTCTTTGTTTATCCCCAAAAGTGGGGTAAGGGATTTTATGAGGTCAGGTATGAGAACCCCGGCCCTCCAGCAAAAAAGATTTCTATGCCCGATGGTAGTCTCAAAAGTTTTCAATATCATTTTGATAACTTTGAAGATACTTTTTATTACGGAGAAGCCCCGGAAAACTTGTTGGCAGTTGAGAATGTGGCAACAGGAGCCAATAAACCAGGATGGGTGATGCAATCGGATCTGCTCAGCCCTCTGGCTCCAATTACCTCAGTTCGCTCCGATACCTTTGTGGTCCGAGTAATGGGAGAAACTCTTCAAAAAAGCAACGATCTTGCCCAGGCCAAGGCATGGATCGAATTAACTGTCCAACGGGTTCCAGATTATGTAAAGACCGATTTAGATCATCCTCACCATCGTCCCCATGAACCCTTTGAGGATCGGAATTTTAATGGATATTGGGATGCGGATCTACCTGGTTCTCCCGAGCACTGGATTGATTTCAATCAGAATAGTGTTACCAGAAATCGAGATGGTAGTACTGCCCAAGTCGGATCTGGACTGTTCCCTGACCTAGCTGGAGATAATCCATCCTTTGCAGATGGACTGGAATCTGACCTAAGCATTAATAAGGACCCCGACGAGGAAGAGGTATCCAATATGAACTCCACTGTTTCACACAAAGGAATCAATCAAAGATTTGGAAGAAGGTTTAAGATTATCAAGTTTCGCTGGCTCAAGGCACAGGAAGTTTAAAACGAAGGTTGCATCCCTCATTTTGGGTCGTAGCGTAAGTCGCTTCCAACTATGAATAAGAAATTTTATTGTTTGTTATTGTTTTTATCTTTTTTTCTATATGCAGAGGCTCAACCCACACAGCAAGAGCATGCAAAGCCTACAGGCTTATTTTCTTGTATCTTTTGGGGTAAGCCCACCACTCGCACTGTGATGTTTGCTCCATGGGGCAATTTTGACGAACAAAACGCTACCCAATCACTGGTGCGAGTTGTGTATGGTTCTCTTTCCCGAAAATGTGTGTACTATGGCCAAGGAAATATAAAATTCTATCAGAGACGAAATTACACAGAGTTAGAATTGGATTTGATGGAGGATAAAAGTGAAGCTGAAAAAGCAATTTTCTTCTCAGAATTAAACTTCAGCAGCAATGCAGAAGATACCAAAGAATTCATCATCTTATTTTCCCCTACAAAAGACCTCAATTCTTATCGGACCTTTCTTCTACCTTTTGATCAGAAGGAAATCCCTTGGGGTTCTTATAAATTATTTTCACAATTTAATGAGACTCTGTATGTTGCTGTGGGCACTAAGAAGTTCTCGCTTGAGCCAGGAAAAAGTATAATTTTGCATTCAAAAGACTTTGATGGCAGGAGCAGAGAGCAAATGATTATTTATAGAAAAGAAAAAGGTAATTATATAGAAACTGCTTCCCAGAGTTTTGGGATCAATGACCGGCAAAGAGGAATCTTTTTCGTTACTGTCAAAAAAGCAAAGGCTCATGTTGTTCCAATGGTTGAGTCTAAAAGA
>DBVA01000188.1:0-3192 GCA_002308735.1 Opitutia bacterium UBA1276
TCCAAAGTGCTCGAGCTCAATCGGAAAATGAGATAAACCAACTCAAGAAAAATGTCTCTGAGATGAGAGCAGAGATTGATCGTACACTCATTGAAAAAGAGGACGCACTCCAACAGGAAAGTTTGAAGGCAAAAAAAGAAAATGAGCATCTGAAACAGTCAATTACGACTCTGCGCCTGCAAATTGAAAGCGTAACAGGCAGCAAAGACCAAGCGGTTCAACGAGCCGTTACAGACAGCACGAAGGAGATACGACAACTACGCCAAAATATCTCTCAACTACGAGAAGAGCTTGATAAAGCAGACTTTGATAAACAGCAGCACATTCAAAATGCAGTTGCTACGCAACAAAATGAAATTAACCATTTTAAAAGAATGGTTTCTGCTCTAAGAAGTGAAATTGATCAAAAAGGAAATTTGCATGAAGAAAAAATGCAAAAGGAAACCCAATTGAAAACTACCGAGTTTAAGGAATTGCAAGAAACAATAATTGAACTTCGAGCCGAACTAGAAAAAACCAATGGAAGATAAAAAACAAAGCGACAAAGCACCTTCTAAATCCAAGAGAACCGCAAGGTTCTCGGATATGCTGCTTCAAGTAACGACGGATTTGGCCAAGACAAAGAGTCTGGATGAAGCATTGGATACACTCGTCAAAATCACCACAACCACAATTGGAGCAGAAAGAGGCACGATTTTTCTTAACGACCCCGCTACCGGTGAACTCTACTCCAGAATAGCACAAGGCAACTTCAAGCGAGAAATCAGAATCCTAAACACTAAGGGTGTCGCTGGATGGGTTTTCACGAAAGACGAAGGGGTTATAATACATGACGCCTACAAAGATGAAAGATTCAACAAGGCGGTAGATGTAAGAACCGGCTTTCGAACAAAAAGTATTCTCTGTGCCCCTCTAAGAACAGTCTCGGGAGAAGAAATTGGCGTCTCTCAAATCCTCAATAAGGTAGATGGACAGTTCGAGCAGGATGACCTCGATCTACTTGAGGCTATGACAGAGCAAGCGGCCATTGCCATTCAAGGTAATATAATCGTTGAGCAAATAGAGGCGGCCCGAAAACAGGAACTCGAATTTCTCGATGTCGTTTCCCAAGTTTCATCGGAACTTGAACTGACCCCTTTACTTCAGAAGATCATTACAACCATTTCCACGATGCTTGATTGTGAAAGGGCCACCCTCTTCATCAATGACGAAAAAACCAACGAGTTATACACAGAGGTGGGGGAAGGCTTAGATGAAAAGTCCGTCATTCGGTTTCCCAACCATTTGGGCATTGCAGGCACGGTCTTTACCTCTGGAAAACCCGTTAATATCCCTCACGCATACGCAGATCTCAGATTTAATCCAGGTTTTGACAAACAAACCGGATTCTTCACCCGTTCAATTCTGTGCATGCCTGTCTTCAACAAGGAAGGAAAAGCAATTGGCGTCAGTCAGGTTTTGAATAAAAGGGGTGGATCCTTTCATGCAGAGGATGAAAAACGATTGGCCGCTTTTACCTCACAAATTTCAATGGGAATTGAAAATGCAAAGTTATTTGACGATGTACAAAGTCAAATGAACTACTCCGAGAGTATCCTTTCGAGTATGCATGATGCAGTCCTTACTGTTGATGAAAATCATGTTATTAAAACATGCAATCCAGCAGGTTTAAAAATCCTTAAGGTTCCCCACGAAGCAGCCATTTTAGAACAAGAAGCATCAATTTTGTTTAGTGGTCCAAATGAGTGGTTACTTAAAAAATTAGAAAGTGTTGAAGATACCGAAGAATTTCTTGATGCAGAATTACAGATTGAAGGAGAAACTCTGTCGGTCAACATAACGCTTACGCCATTGCTAGGAAGAGATGCCTCTGCGAAAAGCTCTCCGAGAAGGCTCCAGAAAGGGCCAGAAAAAAACATCAAACTTGGTAACACTGCTCCTGCACCTGAAATTAGAATTGCTGGCAGAGAAATCATTGGTGCAATGCTGATGATTGAAGATATCAGCTCTGAAAAGCGGATGAAATCTACCATGTCCAGATACATGGACCCTGAATTGGCCGATCAACTCATGGCAGCCGGTGGAGAAAATGAGGATATCATGGGAGGTAAACAGAGTGTGGGCACTGTCCTTTTCTCCGATGTTCGAAGCTTTACCACCATAACCGAAGAACTTGGTGCTCAGGGAACGGTTAAATTGCTGAACGACTATTTTACAATCATGGTCGACTGCATTACGGATGAAGGAGGTATGCTCGATAAATTTATTGGAGATGCGATGATGTGCATCTTTGGTACTCCTGTCCCTCATGATGATGATCCTGACCGAGCCGTGCGAGCTGCCATTCGCATGATGACGGATCTCAATGTATTCAATGACAAACGCTCTGCTGAAGGAAAGATGCCCATTGACCACGGAATGGGAATAAATACAGATTCCATAGTTTCAGGAAATATCGGATCTCCTAAAAGGATGGATTACACCGTCATTGGTGATGGCGTTAACCTAGCGGCTCGAATCGAAAGTGCCTGCAAACAATACGGAGCCCACATACTGATCAGTGAATTCACCCACAAGGCTGTAAAGGCGACTTACCGCACAAGACAAGTCGATTATGTAATAGTCAAAGGCAAGACCGAACCAGTCGGGGTTCACGAAGTTTTGGATTTTCATGATGACAAGAGTTACCCAAACTTGGTGGAAGCTCTTGGGCTTTTTAATGACGGATACAGGTCTTGGACTGCTGGCAAATGGGATCAAGCTGTAAAATTATTCAAAGATGTTAAAAAAATAAATGCAAACGATAAGGCTGCTCAGCTATACCTGGACCGTTGTGATCACATGAAAAAGAATCCCCCTAAAGGGGAGTGGAATGGCGTTTGGGTAATGACATCCAAATAATCCAGCCTTGCTTTTATAATGAACGCCAAAGACCATCTTGAGAAAGCAATCGCTCTCAATCCTGAGTATTCCCATGCATATTATAATTTAGGGCTACTCCATAAGAAAAATGGTGAGGAGGAATCGGCTTTAGCAAACTTTCGTAAAGCAGTTTCCCTAAACAGGGAATTTGCGGAAGCAGAATGCGAATTGGCAATTGCATTATCAAACGCAGGAGATCATGAAACCGCAAGAAATCACTTCCTTAACGCTCTGGAAATCAACCCTAATTACGCGGATGCCTATTTTTTT
>DBVA01000108.1:0-5189 GCA_002308735.1 Opitutia bacterium UBA1276
CGATCTTGAAAATCTTTGAGCCAATACTGGGAACATTTTGTGATATCTAACCTGCCATTGGGATCGTCAGCAGGGCAATGCTTGCCAGTCTTATCATGTGCCCCCGCTCCGTGTACTTCCCCATCATTTTGAGCCACATGAAAATCAATCGTCCAGGGTCGAAGTTTGTCCGTCATTTTTTCATATGCGGCATAAAATTCTTCATCGGAATAACCTTCTTGCAACAAGGCATGCTCGGGTGCGTTGTAACCCATAAGATACAAATAGGTATGAGCCAAATCAGCTTGAAATCCTAAAGTATCGGGCATGCCTACTCCTTCAAGAAGATCCAGAACATCTTTCCAGCTATGCATTCCCGCCCAGCAAATTTCACCCTCTGCAGCAAGCCGTTCTCCGTGATCGGCAGCTATGCTAGCTGCCTTTTTGAAGGTGTCGACAATACGGGCAGTTCCTTCCCCTGGGTTCGACTTCCATTTCTCGACCCCAAATTCAGCTGAATCAATCCGGATAACCCCCCCTTTTCGGGCACCATGCTCATTAAATATTTTCGCAACCCTACAAGCCATGGTGACTGCATCCAGAAACATCTTTTGCTGTTCATCCGTACCCATTGCAGAATCTCCAATGGTGCCGGGCCAGACCGGAGCAACCAGCGAGCCAATATCAAACCCTTTACTCGCAATTAAATCTGCAGTTTGCTTCAGTTCATCATCACTGGCTTCAGGATTGGTATGAGGCAAAAATAAGAAATAATCGATGCCGTCAAACTTACGGCCATTCACATCGGCATTTGCGGTTAATTCCAGCATGTGCTCGAGGCTTATGGGAGGTTCTTCCCCTTCCCCGTCACCTTTTCCGACGAGTCCGGGCCACATTGCATTATGAAGTTTTAAACTAGAGAGGCTCATATACAGTTGTTAGTTAGGGATTTATTAGACAAGCGAATATCCATTTAATAATCTAGGTTACAAAGCAAGAAAAAACACCGGACTTTTGTTATCTCTCGTAAGTTGAATAAATTTTCATAACAATAAGAAATGTTTACATCCTTTTTTAAAACCGGAAAATATTTAATCGGACTTCTAGCAGGTCTCTTTTTATTTTCAAATTGTAGCCAAGAGATCCCCATCGATATTCCTTTTTCGCTCTCTGAATTTGAGGATCAACTCCTTAGCCATGAGGGAAATCAGACGGATTCTTCTGACCTAGAGGGAAAATATTTGGGTATTTATTTTTCCGCTTACTGGTGTCCTCCCTGCCAGGAATTCACCCCTAAACTAGTGGAGTTCAGAAATAAAAATGTGGAAGAGTTTGAAGTTGTTTTTGTGAGTTCTGACTTCGATCAGGAAGAACAATTTAATTATATTAAGGAGGCCAAGATGAAATGGTTAACCGTGCCCATTGATTCCAATGTCAGCCTTTCGCTTTCCGAAAAATTTCAGGTGGCGTCCATCCCCACCCTTGTTGTCATTTCTCCGGATGGAAAAGCGATTAGCAAAAAGGGACGCGATCATGTTTTAAATGCTCCAGCCAATGCGATTGAAAATTGGAAAGCACTCGCTTCCGCAAATGCCGATGAATAGGTGGCAAATACTGAAATACCTTTTGAAAAATCCCAGCCTTGGAATCGATGCTGAATTTGCTCTTGGAACCGCGGTGCAAAATCCACTTTAAAACCCTGAGGTATTCGAATAATTTCAAACAATGAAATTTGATCTTTGTATCATCGGAGGGGGAATTGTTGGTTTGGCCACCGCTTATCAACTTTCTCGAAGGTATCCATCGCTTCGCCTTGCGGTGGTTGAAAAAGAAAGCCAATTAGCTAAACATCAAACGGGGCATAACTCGGGAGTTTTACATACTGGAATTTATTACAAACCAGGTTCCCTCAAGGCGATCAATTGCCGAAAGGGGAAATTGGCGATGGAAACCTTTTGCAAGGAACAAGGGATTGAACATGAGTTATGCGGAAAGATCATTGTTGCATTGGAAGATAAGGAAATCCCAAGCTTGCATAATATCTTCCAACGGGGTCAGGAGAATGGCGTGAATTGTAAGATGATTTCCCGGGAAGAAATGCTTGAAATTGAGCCACATGTAGCCGGGGTTCAGGCCATCCATGTCCCCGAATGTGGCATCGTTAATTATAAACAAGTCTGCCTTCGACTTGGGGAACTGATTGCAGAAAAAGAAGAGAATCAAATCTTACTCGGTCATCCCGTCACGGGTATCCAAAATCGTTCAGGGGGCTTAGTCATTCAAACCAACCAGGCAGAGATCGAATGTAAATTTGCGATTAATTGTGGAGGCCTTCACTCTGACCGAATCACTCAATTGGAAGGACAAAAACCACCTGCCAAAATCATACCCTTCAAAGGCGAGTATTTTGAGCTCACCAAGGATGCGGTGCATCTTTGCAAGAACCTCATCTACCCAGTACCTGATCCAGAATTTCCATTCCTTGGGGTCCATTTTACCCGGATGATTAATGGAACGGTTGAGTGTGGGCCCAATGCGGTTCTTGCCTTTGGCCGGGAAGCCTATGGGAAATTCGACCTTAATTTGAAAGATCTTCTCGAATCAATTTTCTACCCGGGCTTTCAAAAAATGGCGATGAAACATTGGAAAATGGGCTGGGGTGAAATGTGGCGTTCTTACAATAAAGATGCATTTGTAAAAGCCCTGCGTAGACTTATCCCCGAAATTGAAACGAAACATCTAACTTCTGCTCCAGCCGGTATTCGAGCCCAGGCCGTTTCCCCCAAAGGTGCGTTAGTCGATGACTTTTTGATCCATGAAAATGATCGATTTATAAGTGTTTGTAACGCACCCTCGCCTGCGGCAACGGCCTCGCTCAATATTGGTACCACGATCGTGGACAGTCTTGGTGATCGATTGCAATAATGTTCTCTTTTTTTAATTTTTTAGCCTACCTAAAGATTTTAATTCGATATCACTTTTTTAGATTGCATTTGATCCTTCTAAGAATTCACTCTCCAATTTTTATGAAAATCCGAAAAATCACTGTCTTGAGCTTGTTACCCATCATTTCCGTATGGGGACAGACCAATCCATCTAACGCAGATACCCCCGTCCTGGATGAAATCGCTGTTCAAGGCGCCAGCATCCCGGAGCTTGATCTTTCCAGATCTTCGATTCTAACCCAAGATCAGGTGGAGGATCGCCAGATTAATGACTTGGTCGATCTATCCGGGTTCACCCCCAATCTCCACTTCAATGCCAATGGTATCCAATCCTATGGAGACATCATTACCATGCGAGGGATTGCCAACACCCAACTTTTTGGACCCGCAGGTGTACAACTTTATGTGGACGGAGTTCCTCAGGCAGATGTCTCCTCCTACAGTTCCACCCTGTACAATGTGGAAAGCATCGAGATCTTGCGCGGTCCCCAAGGACACAGCTTTGGCAAATCAGTGACTGGGGGAGCAATCAATATTAAGACAAAGGCTCCAAGCAATCAACAAACCAACCTGTTCTCCGCATCTTACGGAACTTTTGATTCCCAAAAATACAACCTCGGTAGCAGCGGCCCCTTGGATGATAGTCTATCCTATACTTTGGCTTTGCAACGGGCTTTGACCGATGGCTTTGTCAAGAATTCTGCAGGGTCTGCTGATACCGCCGAAACTTGGCACGGAGCCCTGAAGTTTCACTACGACAAAGGAACAGGAACTAAGGCAACCCTTGGCCTAAGCTTTGAAAGTCACGAATTGGGAGCCCAACCGTTAGTTATAAGAAATCCGAGTGACTTTTATGCCAGATCCACAGACTTTGACGAATCCACCGATATAGACCGAAACCAACAGTTTCTATCCGTCGAACACGAACTGGGCGAATCCCGTTTGATATCGATTACCAACCGAAATGACTGGAGTATGAATCCTAATCGGGTTGATTTGGATATGTCTGCTTTTCCAATTTCAACCTCGATTATTATTCAGGATCACATCGAATGGACTCAGGAATTAAGACTTGAATCCGAGGAGGACTCCGAACTTGACTGGGTTTTGGGTTCATTTTACGCGGACAGCCTAATTGATGGGGATGCGACCCGATGGTTTTTAACTGGCTTTGCTGCCCCTTTTGACCAGGACACCCAAGTCACGAGTTATAGTCTCGAATCGAAAAACATTGGAATCTTCGCGTCTCTGGGTTGGGAATTGTCGGAAAAGGATTTTGTCTCTTTTGGTTTACGCTATGACAAGTTCGATAAAGAGATGAAAAGAACAAAAACCAGTTTATTGGCTGCCACTAGTTCTGTACCTGGATCCAAGGATTTCAATTCCCTATCCCCATCTTTTTTATTGGAAAGAAACATCCAAGACGGACTCGATGGTATCATTCGCATCACCTACGCTGAAAAACCAGGAGGTTTTTCAGCCTATTCCGATGACGCTACGATCGCATCCTTTTCCGAGGAGAAGACCATGGCCTACGAACTTGGCATCCTTTTCAATCCCTCGGAAAAATGGGGGCTCAATCTGACAGCATATTTGAATGACATCGAAAAATATCAATTCGAATTGCCCGTCCCCAGTTCAACCGACTACTATGTCGCAAATGCAGATGAAGTAACTGCCCAAGGATTAGAAATTGAGGGGTTTATCAAACCCTCTGATTCCTTCACTCTTTCCGTGGCTTACGGAATCTGCGATGCAGAATATGATAAGTTTGATAGCTTACCCGGTTTAGTCGGCAAGCAAGTCTCCTTTATCCCCGATCACACCTTGTCCTGCTCGTTGAATTATCAACTTGATAACGGATTTTACGGTCAAATTGGAACCAAGACCATAGGAGACGTTTACTTTTGGGAACAGGATGGAGCCAACTCATCTGATAAAATCGATAGTTACACACTCTTGGATGCTAACCTTGGTTTCGATTACGATGCATGGAGTTTTAACCTTTTCGGTCTCAACCTAACCGATGAGGAATACTACACCTCCCTCGTTTCTAACCTGAAATCTTTCACCGGTGGAGACGCTCCCGGAATCGCCGGTTCTCCACGCGTAATTGGTCTGAGTGTTTCCAAGGAATTCTAAAGCTGTAGACCCCATCCATGAACCGAGTCTTTTGGGTCTTCCTGTTCTTGGCGAGTTTTGCCTTCGCAAAGAAAAAATGAAGTGTCTTATCTTTCTTCTTTTTGTCTCCGCAACTTGGTCTCT
>DBVA01000015.1:0-971 GCA_002308735.1 Opitutia bacterium UBA1276
ACTGGGGTGTCGATATTTCATAGGTGATTTTAAGGATGAACAATATTTACCGGAGTACCACGCGGTGATTGGAGGTAATAGTCGGAGGTATTTTGCCCCCGAATCTTTGCGAACCCCGGATGGACGAAGAGTGAATTGGAGCTGGTTTATCAATGGGAACGGCAAAGACCACCGAGGCACTCAATCCCTCCCCACGGAAATGAGTTTGGATTCTAATGATCGCATGCGCTTCCGGCCAATTCGAGAACTTGAAACTCTACGCTACGAAAACAAAGAAAAGACTTTAATTCAAATGAAGAAAAATTCATCCAAGCTTATAGATGGAATGAAAGGCGATCACTGTGAAATTGAATTGGTTATTGCGAATACGGGTAACCATAGTTTTGGAATTGATGTCCTTTGTAATGAGGAGGGTCGAGATGGACTACGCATTAAAGTAAACCGGGAGAAAAACCTCCTCGAGGTCGGGGATCAGAATGGTGACTTCATCCTGAAGTCAGGCGAGCCCTTATCCCTGCGGATTTTTGTGGATGCATGCTTGGTGGAGGTTTTCGCAAATGAAAAACAATTGGTAATGGCGGATAAGAAGAGACCGGCAGGTTCAAAAATTAAAGACCGAATTGCCCTTTTTTCCGGCGAGTCGGATCTTGTGGTCAACCGTCTTTCCTTTTGGAAAATGAAATCAGCGTATCATTAATTACTCTTCGTAAGAATATTAAAAGAATGGAGATAACTCGTAAGGCTACTTTAAAGAAAACAAGTAAAATATTATATTCAGAAGAATTGAATGGTGATTGTACCGAGTATAATTTGTAGGGGATAACCTACCCCACCACCCTCAAAACCGTCCTGTTCAACTCGTCGCTGAGACTGCCCCTTATTTGGACAATTTGTGCCAGCATCTGACGAGCTGTCCCAGAAATCACAGTCAACATCTTGATAAACGCCTCTGGTGGAAAAGTCTGAATCCT
>DBVA01000015.1:1350-8634 GCA_002308735.1 Opitutia bacterium UBA1276
TTCTTGGTTAGTTTAAAAAGAATGTTTGGAAGCTCCCTTTGTTCTTCAGTTCGACTTCTCCTCTTGCGGTCAAGGAAGCATCAGAGCCGATGTAATCTGCCGTTTTCTCGGAGATGTGGACTTTTCCGGCTTCTCCCGAACTCTCCATTCTAGCTGCAATGTTCACGGAATCTCCCCAAACATCAAATGCATTGGCTTGAAAGTTGGCTATCAGAGGACCTGAATGAATTCCGATGCGTAATTTCCAAATCGGCTTCTCCAAAACTTCATGTTGAATATTTATACCGTCAACAAACTTTAGCATATCCAAGGCGAAAGCACACATTTGCGTAGCGTGTTCTTTTTCTTGTCGTGGAATTCCGGAAACGCACATGTAGCAGTCTCCAATGGTTTTAACCTTTCTTACATTATGCTTTTGAGCAAGCCTATCGAAACCTTTGAAAAAGACGGTTAGGGTCTCTATGAGATCTCCTGCTTCCAGCTTTTCGACAAGCTTTGTGAAGCCAACGAAATCCGCGAACAGGATAGAGGATGTAGAGAAGTACTTCACCATCGATTCGTTCTGATTGATGAATGGGGCATCTTTTTTTCCGTTATCCTGTTTTTTCAGGAAGTCATTTTCGATCGAGCCAACGACCAGATCCCCTAACATTCTGAGTCCTTCAATTTGATCGTGTGTGATTTTCTTTGGTTCCGTACCAAGAACGCACAAAGTGCCAATGGAATAACCCTTCGAGGTGACAAGCGGTGAACCAGCGTAGAATCGTAGGCTAGAATAAGCTTCAAGTTTTTGAAAGTCCTTGGTTCTTTCATCCAAAAACAAATCCTCAATAATGAGAGGTTCCTTTGGCATAAGAAGGCTGTATTGGCAAACGGAAATTTCTCTCGGTAACTCTTGGGCCATGGCACTCTGATCAGCACTGAAGCCAAAGTCCATCTTACACCTTTGTATGTTCGAGCCCAGAATATTAATTAGTCCAATCTGAGTGCCGGTAGTGATGGTAGCGAGTTGTGTGAGTGAATTGTAATCTGAGTCTGCGGAGAAGTCCTTTTCCAGAACACCCAATCGTTCCACTTCGTCTAGACGACATTTTTCGTTAGGAATATCTTCAACTGGTTTGATGCCAACCTGAATTCCTTGTTGACGAAGGATATTATTAAACTGCTTTTGGGTAGATTGATTCATGTGCAGGAATTCAATGAAGTTAAGTACTTACAAAGAAAGATAACCTCTGGATAGACAAGAAATGATTGAAATCAAGATCATAAGATAACGCTTCACTTGGAATATGAAGTAAAAACAATGTAAGCTAGTTAAGCAAATCTTAAGATCTTTGGATCCTTTAGCCAAAACCACGAGCTTAAAGAGTATTTTTTGCAGCTTCCAAACTAATCGGTTCAATTCATTACTTGGTAAAGTTCATCTTTCATCAATGATAAAGTTAGCTTTTTTGAACGGAATGGTCTTGAAAACACTCAAAGGTTCCATCCAAGTTTTTATTCTGAAAACAGGTACCGTAAAGCAATAGAGCATTTATAGATAATAAACAAAATATGAAGAATGTAGTTATCACAGGTTCAAGTAGTGGATTTGGTGAAAGTGCCGCCAAAGTTTTTGCCGACTCTGGTTATCGAGTCTGGGCAACCATGAGGGATACCTCGCAAAGAAACGCCTCAAAAAAAGAGGAGCTCGAATCTTACTCAAGTGCAATCACCGGGGTCGAAATGAATGTTTCCATGGACGACTCCGTAAAAGCTGGGTTTTCTACTATTTTTAACGAGATTGAAAAAGTGGATATCTTGATTAACAACGCGGGTATCATGTATACTGGAATCACGGAAGGCTTCACAGTAGATCAGGCACATGAGCAAATGAACACCAACTATTTTGGTGCGATCCGGGCAACTCAGGAAGTTCTGCCAAGCATGCGAAAAAGCGGCGATGGATTAATTATCAATGTAAGCTCAATCGCTGGTAGGATCGCAATCCCCTATTTTGGAACCTATTGTGCCACAAAGTTTGCCTTGGAGGCATACTCGCAAAGTTTACGCTACGAAGTGTCACCCTACGGAGTCGATGTTGCACTGGTGGAGCCTGGTCCATTTAGTACCGGTCTATTTGGAGCAATTAAGGCACCGAAGCGCACCGAAATCATCGATGGCTATGGGGAGTTAAAAAATGTCCCGAAAGCATTGTTTCAAGGTTTCGGAGAAATGCTAAAAAAGGGTGAATTCCCGGATCCAAATATGGTAGTGGATGTCTACTTGAGTCTTGCAGAAGCAGAACCTGGCACTCGACCAATCAGAACCCAGGTTGGAGTTTCATGGGGGGTAGAAGAATTGAACCGGATCAGCCAGCCCATTCAAGATAACATTCTTGAGGGTCTACAATTGGAGGCTCACCTCGGAGGCGTATCCAATTAAAATTTTGCTAAAAAGGATGAATCTATTTGTGAAAGAAATTATTTTGTAAGTTCCTTGTTCCAACCCAGAATGCCATCATCGATATGAATGATGTGTTCGAATCCAAGCTTGCTGAATATATCCAGAGCTGCGGTGCTTCGACGACCACTTCGGCAATGCATGAGATAGGATTTTGAACGATCCAGTTTTTTTAGTTCCGACTCAAAATTCTCGGCTTTGTAATCTATATTGATGGATGCGGGAATATGACCTGAAATAAATTCTTCAGGAGTTCTTATATCAAGAACCATGATGTCAGGGTTCTTATCTATCATCTTGGCAGCCTCTATCGCCGTAATATTCTCAATTTTTGTTTCTTGGACTCGGTACTCTATTGATTCGGAAGCGGAGTTGAGGCCGTCCTTTTGTTGACAAGAAGAATTCATAAAAACCCCAATAATAAGAAGGGAAACCGAAAAATTTAAATTTAATTTCATGGGTCTTTTATAATTAAAAAAAACAAGAAATCCAACTTTCTTATAGACCTGTCCATTATTCAAATTCCTTTGGATTCTGCTGGGCATTTTTTCCCTCATAAAAGTTAAAAAATTCAGGAAATTAATTTAAAAAAAAAGAAAATAATTTCGAAATTCTTGTTATTCACATATTCTAATGAATTTTTTTCTTTCACTTCTGGAATTCCTATCACCTCCTGAAGAACCAATCGATTCAATGATTCAAGAGCTTATTTGAGTAAAAACATATCACTTATTAACAAAATATTAACATATTATTCACAAGTCACTAACTACCAGCGTTTTATGATAAAAAAATTTGACAAAATCGAAAAGCGACATCATATTTTTAATTAGTTCTTTGATAGCACTAATAAAATATGAATTCAGCAATGATGATGTATTTTATTCGATAGTCTCTATTTCACGATAGAGATAATGGTCGAATTTTTCTGGTAAAATTCTATCCCTGTGGTGAGAATTTATTTTCACTTGCAGGCAATATCACGTTTCACACTTCGCAGGTACATGCTTGCGTTTACATGTATAGTGTGGATCGGCATTCATCAATATGACCTAGGTGAATGCAGTTATTTAGTTTTTATCTGGTCAGGATAGAAACTTTCAGCGGTACTGAAAAGTAAGGTTGTTTCCGCTACTACCAGAAAATAGATGTCGTGATGGGTATTGGTTTTGGATACTACATGTGTTCGCACAAAAGCATGACATCTTGTGTGTAAAATGTAAGTTTTACGCTCTTCGGGATTATGACTTACATCATATCCCATTACCCTAATGACCTGAGATGATGAGTGAGACCCGTTGACTCGTTCAGTCGATTTCAGTTTACTGATTTCGTTTGAGCATCTGTCAGGAAGAATCGTGCTTGGTAAATGGCGATTTTCCAGTGGTGAGTGTCCTTCCGACAAACATTGCTTAGAAACTAATCATCAATATTTCGTTTCAGTCCAATTGAATCGGACGGCCCTGTTATGAGGCCGCAATATAGTCTTAACCGCTATGAATGACGTCGGGGAGTCAACAGCCATAAAAGCGCCTAATGTTGACATCCGGGAACGAGTGTGTGGCGAGCACCGTCCCATCCTTTTAAAAGGTTCGGAACCTAGTTCCGAACCTTTTTTTTTGATTTGAACTCTTTGTACTCGGGAAAAAGTTTTGGATTACTATCTTTGCCTAAAGATATACTCATATTTGTAGCTTAAACCTAAAGTATTATAATTCACCTGCATTTCTTTGCTCACCGTTTTCAATATAAATGAAAATTAAACCAAGATGAAATCCTTAGACCAAGCTCTTTTAGTTGCTTTTTTTATTGGGGGATTTCTTTATGCAGAGAAAAAACCTACTCCCCAGTTCTCCTGGAATAACCCACCGGGAAAATGGACCCTCAAGGATCTTCCGAATAATTTAAAGCATGCTTCTTTTCATAGCCCGAGCATGAAAATTAAAGTGGGATATTATATTTATTTACCGGATGACTATAACCAGAATACCAAGAGATACCCGGTTGTTTACCACCTCCATGGAGGCCGTCCTGGATCTGAGAAAAAAAGTATCTCTCTTACAAATGAGATGGACCGTGCGATGAAGAATGGATCAATTCAGCCGACTATCTATGTCTTTCCCAATGGAGGCCCAATGAGTTGGTACAATTACCCACAAAAGAAAAATGGCATGGCTGAAAACATTTTGATTCAAGAATTAATACCTCATATTGATCAAAGCTACCGTACCATTCCAACCCGCAAGAAAAGAGCCCTGCAGGGCTTCTCCCAAGGAGGACGGGGAACCACTAGAATAATGTTTAAACACGCCCGCCTTTTTAGCTCCTTCGCACCCGGAGGCTCGGGATACGAACCCGAACAAAGAATTCGGGATAACCAAGGGGTAGAATCTGCCAATGTTCGTTTTGCGAAAGGTTATGATGCCTGGTCTCTGGCAAAAAACTTTGCATCCAAGAAGAAAACATATCGGATAAAATGCCTTATTTGGGTGGGCACCCAGGACTTCAATTATGAATACAACCTCAAATATATGGACTACCTTACCAAGCTCGAGATTCCATATAAAAAATTAATTGTCCCGAATGTACCTCATAGTGCCAAGACCTTCTATCAGAAAAAAGGCTTGGAAATTATCCAATTTCATGACCGTAATTTTGGAAAATAGGCATCAAAGCCTTTTAAATATTTGATCCGAGTGCCTGGAAATCTTTCTCTTCAGCAATTCGTTTTGCTTCCGAAGATGATAGATAAAAAGGGTCAACGATGAAGCCAACACGCCCAATATCGAGCCGATCCGCGTCCAAGCAAGTATTTATAGTTTCGCAGGCAGTCGATTCTCCCACAGTATGGGTTTCACAGGCAAAATAAAGTTTTTCAAATTGATCATCATCGAGATCAATGAGCGATCTGTGCTCTTGGGCAAATTTTGCTCCCCGTAGTCCATGATCAGGATCAATCTGATCATTCTGGCGCATACAATCATGTAAATAAGCAAAATAGGAAATTATGATTCTATCCGCACCGGTAAACTTGGATAGATAAAGGCCATTTCTCTCCACTGTCTTCCAATGCTTAATTCCATGAATCGAACTATGAAAGAATGGGGACTTACGCTCCAAAAACTCGATGAATTTATGATCCATTCCGATTTATGAACTCAATCATCAAGAAAAAAGCAAATCTGAATTCTCAAAATACTAGGTAAAAGACAAATGCTAGTCCTAAGATTTGTACTTATGTAAGATATTTTTAGGGATATGACACTTATCTCCCGGAAATCGGGTCAGCCTGTCTTGATGCTTCGAATCACTTGAAATAAAATGAGTAAGCGGTACCACTTCGACTACGATTTTATTCGCGTCCGGTCTTAATCGAATGAATTCCCGGGCAAAAATTAAGTGGTGTTCATCCTTACTGTAAATTCCCGTCCTATATTTTTCACCAATATAAGGTCCTTGCTGGTTCAGGCTGTAGGGATCAATAATTTCAAAGAAATAATCAATTAACTGGGTAACCTTTACTTGGTCTGGGTCAAAAGTAGTGCGTACACATTCTGCATAGCCATCATATTCACTATCAAGGCTTTGACTGCAGCCATTGGCCCTACCCGCTTCAGTATTTAGAACCCCGGGCAGATGCCGGAGGAATTCCTGTACCCCCCATAGACATCCGCCTGCCAAAAAAATTTCTTCCGATTTAGGCATTATTTTCCAGATTTTAAAACCAGATCAAGGGCAAGTAAACCAAAAGCTATTGTTAGTTTAAAACGAAACTAGGTTAACCATTGAAAACCTGCAGATTATCATGTTTATAGTTAGAGATGTTAACTAAAGGTAAAAATATAGCTTACATTCCTCTCATCCTCTGCCAACCGATTTGGAGCAGTGGTCAGCCAGAGCCAGATTCACTCCCAGCCCTCGAACTCATAGTGCCCAAAACCGCAAATACAAGACCAGTAGCGACCTACGAAACTCCCATTTCCAATTTGGATTTCGATCCGAGGGTAGATATGCAAGCCCGTAACATGGCAGAGGCACAAGGAGATTTAAGTATCCGAGGGGGTACTTTTGAAAACACGGGTATCCAAGTCGGCACTACTACCCTACTTGATCCGCAGACCGGGCATTACACTACTGAACTTCCAATCGCACCTGAGATGCTCAGTGCACCCAATATACTGACTGGAGCAGAAAATGCACTACTTGGATTCAACAGCGGAGTGGGTACTGTTTCGTATTCATGGAGTGAAATGACAGAAGGTGGAAGTTTAAGCCTTGGCGGAGGCGATCATGATTTAAATTTCCAAAGACTTCATAATGCACGGACTGGTACCTATAATGATTCCGAAGATTGGACATGGGGTTCTGAAATTGAGACCTCTCGTTCTGAGAGCGATGGCACTTTAACCTATGGCGACCACGACTTTTCCAGAAGTTCTGGACGCATTCAACTACTTGGGCCCAATTCTCAAACCGATTTTTTTGCCGGTTACCAAGAAAAGTTTTTTGGGTGGCCAGGAATGTATACCGCGAACAACAACAACCATGAAACCGAAGATATCAGTACGACACTATTCCTTATCAATCATAGGAACAGCTACCTGGAGGGAAGTGAATGGGAACTAAGTGCTTTTCATCGTGCCAATACCGATCATTACACTTGGAGACGTGAGTCACCTTCTTCTTATGAAGCATTCCACGAAACCGAAGTCAATGGACTTGGAATTAAAGGAAGGCACCAATTTTCCGATGTTTTCGCACTCAGGTATTTCTCTCAATTTACCACGGACTCTATAGATACATACACCACATCTGGAAGCACTCGATATCGAGGTCTCAACC
>DBVA01000038.1:0-3929 GCA_002308735.1 Opitutia bacterium UBA1276
GTTTGGTTGTTAGTCTGAGGAGGAGTCAAGGAAGGGGCATCATTTCCATCCTGTAATTGAACCGTGATATTCTGATCATTAAAGGCTCCGCCAGTGTCTTGAACACGGATGGTAAAATTATAAGTGTTATTGCCTGCAATCGAGGCATTTGCCTCAAAATCAGGACTATTTATGAAAGATATAATTCCTGAATTCGAATCAACCGAAAAATCTCCGAGATCATCGGAGTAATCTTGAACGACAAAACTGAAAGTATGATTATCATCTGAATTGCGATCTGGGTCGATGATTGATACGGTTCCTACAGTAAGGATCTGGGAAGATTGATTCTCATCCACAACAAATGAACTCGGAGAAGTGAAATTTGCTTTTTCTGGAGAATTTTGAATTTGTACAACTATGTCTTGGTAGGAGCTTCCATTTGCATCTATTGCAGCTACCCTAACTTCATAAGTGTTATTAAAATCGTGGTCTCCTGGACTCTCAAAATCGGGAAGCTTTGTGCTGTTAAATTCAAGCTTTCCCGTTGAAGCGTTGATTTCAAAAAAATCTTGGTCATTTCCTGAGAAAATTGAATAGGAAATGGAGCCACCATCCCGATCCGTCGCCGAAATCATAAACGCTCCTGCTTGATTCTCGGAACCCGAAAAACTAGAAGCTGTTGTAAATTCGGGGGGGTCATCTGATGCAGTAATGGTTACATTGACAGTTATATTATCATCGTATCCCTCACTGTTTGCGTTGGTTTTATCATTTACCTTAACCATGAAACTATCCGTGCCACTAAACTCACTTTGAGGAGTATATAGAATGGTAGGGGGATTTATGCTGGAATCAGAAATCGTGGCGGTACCGCGGGATGCCTGACTAAGGATGGTCCAGGTAAGGGTACCCCAATTTGTTGAATTATCATCTGGGTCCTGAGCCGTAATAATTGGGGGAACCCATGCAGTCGGAGTGCCATCTTCATCCATTAAAACATTTACTGGAGAAACTTGATCAATATACGGGGGTTCATTAACATCTTGAACGATGATATTTAAATCGATTTCATCGGTTAATCCAGTGTCATCGGTTACACGAACCGTTAAAGAATAGTTATTATCCCCTCCCCCTTCAAAGTCCAGATAAGTAGATCCAGATGGCATGCTCAAGGCTCCCGTATTTGGATCAATGTTAAATATGGATTCGTCCGGACCACCGGCTTTTTCCCACAACGGAGTGAAACCCTGATCGTAGTCCGTCACAGTTAGGCTAATTGGGGTGGCGTCGTTTTCGTTGATGGTAATGGAGCTGTTTTGATCGATCACAGGTGCGTCATCATCTACCGGGTTAATTTTCACTCGGACCGTAATATCATCGGTTTTTGAAGAGCCGCCATTAACCCCATTGTCAGTGACCCGAACAACAAATTTATCAGCATTTCCAACCACACCAGCAGCAGGGGTGTTGAGGTTTGTTCCATACATGTCTGGGTCAGGAGTGTAAGTCAAGTACCCGGTTTGAGAGTCAATACTGGCTGCTCCATTTACAGCTTCTGAAAAGATTGACCAAGTGAAAGTGGAACCAGCGTCTGGGTCAATTGCCGTAAAAAGATAGCCACTAGTTGTGGTGGCATTTATCCAAGTATCTGGAGGTAGCTCATCTTCGCTTATCTCTACTACAATGTCATCATTTCCTTGTTGAATGATGGGATCCTCATTAACATTGTCGACATTGACTGTGATAGTTTGAGAGGCAGGGGTTCCATTTTGATCATCAACTTCTACAATGACATTGTAACTATTATTACTCCCACCAACCGGTAATTCATAATCAAAGCCACTAGAAGATTTAAATTCTAGTGCTTTCGAACTCGAATCATATTGAAAGTAGGCAGCGTGAGTACCCGAAAGATTGTAAACCAAATTGTCCCCATCCACATCACTTCCCTCGACATAAGCCACTATCCTCGTCCCCTCGTCAACCGAATAGGAAGCGGTCGTACCTGTGTTTTGAAGCGAAGTTGCAATAGATCCGGATTTTATCGTAGGATCATCGTTAGTGGAAACAATGGGTACAATGATGTAATTCCCGTCATCTCCATTATTTGCAACGGTATTATTAACATCTTCAAAGCCCCCCATCCCTCTCCATTCAACATGGAGTTCACCAAACCAATCAAGATTTGTTGAAGTGTAGTTGATTAGTCCAGTGGCTGAATTCCAATTGTTAAAGTCGTCGGATTTAAATGTTCCTGGAGAATTACTTCCTCCAGGCGAATTTGTATCTGGGTTTACAATAACATTTGTGATGGTGTATGTATCGAATGATTTGGTGCCAGAGATATCTGTGGCAGGCAATTGAAAGGTGAAAGTAGTGCCTTCATTTTTACTAGCTTCAGTAGTTTGCCCAAAAAGAAAATTTGTAGCATTACAGCAACAAAATAAGCACACAACGATGAAAATTCTAAGCATAAAGGGAAACCCTTTTTTATTAAGATCAATTTCTTTTTGCAAGGAATATAAAGTTATTCTTCACGAGTGAATCAAAAACGATCTACCCCGATATTTTTAAATATTCGAAAACCATTCTCAATATATTCGCTTGCCAATATTCATCTGCTCTATTCATGCTGTGGATTATGAAGCAGCCCACTGACAATCAAAAAGATTTTCCAGGTAATTATTGGCAATCTAGCCTGAAAATTCTTTGGGGTATTCTTTTTGTTTGGTTTTTTGTATCTTTTGGATGTGGAATCCTCTTTAAGGACGCTCTGGATCAGATCAAAGTTGGCGGTGCCCCCTTGGGCTTCTGGATGGCACAACAAGGATCCATCCTAGGTTTTGTAAGCCTCCTAGTCGTATACTCTTGTCTGATGAATAAATTGGATGACAAACACGGATATGGGGAGGAAAAATAATGGATCAAACGACTTGGAACTTTATATTCATCGGGATTTCATTCAGTATCTATATCGGAATTGCGATTTGGTCACGGGCTGGGTCCACCAAGGAATATTACACCGCCGGAGGTAGTGTATCCCCTTTTGCCAATGGAATGGCAACCGCCGCGGATTGGATGTCTGCGGCCACTTTCATATCCATGGCTGGAGGAATTGCTGCTGCCGGTTATGGGGCTTCCAAGTTTCTAATGGGATGGACTGGAGGATTTGTCCTCCTTACCACCCTGATGGTTCCCTATCTTCGTAAATTCGGGAAAGCTACCGTGCCCGACTTTGTCGGCGACCGATATTATTCAAATGCTGCCCGTCTGGTCGCGGTTATTTGTGCCATTTTTATTTGCATGACCTACATCATGGGCCAAATGAGGGGAGTTGGCATTGTCTTCTCCCGTCTTTTTGGAATTGAGATCTGGATGGGAGTACTAATAGGTGGAGGCATTGTATATTTTTATGCCGGTCTGGGTGGAATGAAAGGGATCACCTATACCCAAGTCGCCCAGTATTGTGTGATGGTATTTTCCTACACCATACCCGTGATCTTCATATCTTTAATCATTACTGGAGATGCGGTTCCCCAACTTGGATTGATTGGAAATTATATCAAGGATGGAGCCGAAAACGCTCAACCCTTGATTCAAAAAATCAATCAGATATCCACCGACTTAGGCTTTCAAGAATACACCGCCAGCAGTAGTAATACCCTGGATATGTTCTGCATTACTGCTGCCTTAATGATTGGAACGGCTGGTCTCCCCCATGTAATCGTTCGGTTTTTCACGGTCAAAAATGTCCGGGCAGTTCGAAAATCCGCCTATTGGACCCTATCCTTCATTGCGGTAATTTACTTAACCGCCCCTGCCCTTGGTATCTTTGCCAGGACCAATTTCGTGGAGGAAATCAATCAGAAAAAATATCAAAATGCTCCGGATTGGTTTAAAAACTGGGAATCTCAAGGAATGATTGCATGGGTCGATAAAAATGAAGA
>DBVA01000038.1:4301-4421 GCA_002308735.1 Opitutia bacterium UBA1276
AAACCAGATACAACCTCAACCGGTCCAAGAAAAGTGAGCAATGAGATCAACTTTGCTTCAGACAATGAAGTTTATTACGACAAAGACATCATTGTTCTTGCCAATCCAGAAATGGCTGGA
>DBVA01000176.1:0-14392 GCA_002308735.1 Opitutia bacterium UBA1276
GTTCAAATTAACCAAGCGGGGCAATTAATCCTCCAAGATGCCGGAGAAATTTCAAACCTCACTGCCCAAAAACTATCACTTTCCATCTCGTTATCTGACTCGAGAGGAAAAACGAAAACCATTTCTGGTATTGTCAAAGTGGATAATGCACTTGTCATGGAGAGTGATAAAAGTTCTGTAGCCAGTTGGATGAATTCGGATTGGTTTGGAAATTTTCACTCGACCGGGGGACCTTGGATATTTCACGAAAAACTTGGCTGGCAATATGTTTACCAGCTTCAGGCTGGTGGCTTTTGGTTTTGGGATAAGGCGGATAATTATTGGTGGTGGACAGACCGGAATGTTTTTCCCTATGCCTTTGATCAACGTGCAAATGATTGGATCTTTTTTGAAACCTCACTTGTTGAATTAAGAATTTACGACTTTAGTAACACAACCTGGAGGGCAAAATAATGAATACTCGAATTCTTTTTCCGGCATTCTTACTTTTGTTTCATTTACTTCCAACTTTTGGACAAACCCCGAACCTCTCGATTGTTTTAGATACCAGCCTCTCGGATATTAAAGTAGGTCAGTTTTTTGCAGTTACCGGAAGAATTCAACTAACGAACGGCAATCCAGTTCCTAGCGGACAAACAATCGTTGCTACTGTTGAGTTGTTCGCACCGGATGGAATTCGGGTTGGAAATCCCCATATCCAAACATGGAACGGATATGATCCACGTGTAAATGACGGCACATTAAGCAATGACGGCAACAACGACCGAGTTTTGTTTCAAATTCCATGGAGCCAAGCACAAAAGCCTTTATCAGGTTGGAGAGTACAAGCCCGTGTTGAAGGTGCAGGCTTGGAAACCGATCTGTCTGATAATGTAGTAGCAACGGATCCATTCAATATGATTCTACCAGACCTGATAATCTCCACCCTCAATTTAACCACTGATAATAGGGATAATTTATTTTTGTCAAGTGGCACCATAACCGCAAATGGAGTCGTTAGAAATGATGGCGATGCAAGAACTCAAGAAAGTATCCTCTTTCCATTGGTTGCCCGCCTCTTTCGATTTGATGGTTCAGAGCCAATTGGACCCATTCTGGATAGTGAAACTATAATCATTCCTTCACCTGAGGCTGGTGGTTTCCCTTACATCGACGAAAGAGATAACCTTCGATTTTCGATTCCCAACCTGCAAATTCCCGAAGATGCATTGCCTGGTGAGGCTTTTGTTGTGACGGTTACGGTAGATCCCAGCGATCTTCGCTTTGGTGATATCATTCATGAAACTCAAGATAATGCACCAGATTCTCCGAACAATGGAAATGATCAAACTTTTCACATAAATTTTACTGTTTCTCAAACTGCAACCGCTAATATTCAGATAAATGCGAACAGTTTTGAGGGAGACACCGGTTCATTCCGTGGGTTGGATCCGATTCGAATTGCGTTCTCTATTCGGAATTCTGGACTCATGCCCATCCAACCCAATGAGGACTTTACCGCTCGTGTTGCATTATCGAAGGATTTGATATTTCATAATGAAAATTCACCTTCTCCAGATTTTATTTTGAGAGAATTTGACCTGGGTGGAAATGCATTAGGGACAAACCTTTTACCCAACGAATCAATTACACTAGACTGGGTTCAACAACTTCCAGACAACCTTGAGGGTGACTTTTATTATTTAGTTAATGTCGAAGAAACAGGACAAACCTTCAACTTGGATAATACACCCTCCATCTCGTTGAGCTCAAATTTTAGAGGTTCTACGGATTTAGTTGAAGGACCAAATAATAACAATCTGTCAGGAGGAGAAAGACCACACACCACGACCGATGGGAGATATGCAGTATACGAGAAATCCGTAAATAATACTCAGCAAATTTATTTATTTGATCTTTTAACTAATTCCGAACCAGTTTTGGTTTCTCAAGATTATATTTCTGGTAGTCCAGCAAATGGAGATAGTTTTCGTCCGAGAATCAGCGGGGATGGAACAACCGTAGTGTACCACTCCAAAGCATCCAACTTGGTCCCTGGAGACTTAAATAATTTATCCGATGTTTTTCTTTACCGGGTTCAAACCGGGGAAACCAAAAAAACTTATAACTTTCTCACCTTTGATGAGAGTGATGGAAATAGCTTTTATCCAGATGTGAACTATAACGGCACCAAGGTGGTTTTTGAATCCAGTGCAACAAATTTAGAAAGCAACGGAAGCACCTCTTTCGGCAAGCAGATTTTCCTTTGGGATACAAATACAAGCAGTGGTGGTGACATTACGGCCATAACAAAGGGGAATGGTTCATCTTTTTCACCCTCAATTGATAATCAAGGTAATGCCATTGTTTACATGTCTGAAGCTACTAATATTCCAGTCGCTGATCTGTTTGGACAGACCTCAACTGATTCCAATGGCAAAGCGGATATTTTTTTACATTTTCTAGATACGAACCTGACATATCTCGCAAACCTTAATAATTTTAAAGACCAAACCAATACTCACGGCTTCTCTGATCAGCCCATGATTAGCGGAGATGGCACCACTATTGTTTATCGCTCGACGGCTACGAATTTAGTACAAGAAAAAGGAATTTCCTTCATTGAGGTTGAAAATGGAGGGGTTGGCTACAACGGAAACCCAACCTTGTTGGTAACTGATCTAAACCTTACGGGTTCGGGTGCAATCTTAGATTTTCAAGTGAATGGAATCGACTCATATGGACAAATTATGGCCAATGCCATACGTATTTTAGATCACGGAGAAAACTACACCAATCCCATCATAACCGTGATCCCGGATCCAAATTTCGAAATACCTGCCGAGACCGCAAAGATAAAGGCACATTTAACACATCCGGAAGGTGAAATTTATATGATATCTGTTGCGGACATCTTAAATCTCTCTGCCTCAAACGAGAGAAAATACAGTGTTAGAGTGAGTGAAAACATTGATCAAGTCGGTGGAAACAGCGAAAGCCGAGAACCATCGGTTAGCGATGATGGGAGCACAATCGTTTTCTCCACAAAGTCATCGAACTTTTTGGATTCGAACATTACTCGTTCTGACGGAGAGGTCTTTTATAACAGTCCCATAACCGCTGCCGAAGCAAAGGCAATCCTAGTAGGTGGTATTGGGGAAATTGAAGTAGACAATCCAGGTTCAGGATATCAAAACGGATTTTTATTTATAAATGATATTTCTGGAAATGGATCTGGTGCGTCCGCAAGCTATCAAGTCGATGCACTCGGCAGGATATCCTCCGTTAAGATTGTCGATCCAGGAAGTGGGTATGATCTGGAAACGACCTTTGTCAGCGTGGATAACCCAAGGGGAGGGACTGGATTCCTAGCTAGGGCAACAACGTTCTTTCAGGGAGGGCGGGTGCATCGCATTGAAATGTTAGAGCATGGGAGTGGGTATCAAGATGTTGCATCCACCAATTCCGGTAAACAGGGTTTGATCACGATTGACGGGGATGGATCTGACCAGAATGGGAATGGCAAGCCAACTGCCAAAATCAATTCAGAGCGTGTCAAAATAAACCCACAGGGTGGAGGAATCTACATTGAGCAGATCGTGGATGTTGAACTTCTTTCCAAAAACAGTTTGCTAAATACATCAATTACATTCAGCGATTATCAAAAGACGGTCACTTTCTCCTTTGCTCAAGCAAACACTTCAGCCACGACTATTGGAATTTTCGGAAAGACCCTTGGTGATATTACAAGTGAAATTATTGATGCAATCGAATCTCAATGGTCACCAAACCCCATTGACCTTTTTCAGGGACCAAGCATTCCAAGCATTATCTCAGGCAGTACAGGCTTTAGCTTTCATGGACTTTCCGGCAAAGTCGAAACTGACAACCCAACCGCTTTCAACATAACTTATCAAACGAACATGCTAATTGGCGGATCTGGATTTACTCGAGCTAATCCTATCATCGCTCCTTCTCCTATCATCCATGGTTATTCAGAGGTTGTTTCTGGAACTAATGTTGTAAATGTTACCAACGGAAGGGGGTTATATATGCCAGTGGTCGACCACGAAACAGACGACATTTATCTATATACAGTATCCGATAAATCATTGGAGAGAGTAAGTAAAAGTACCTTTGGTCTTCCCATCAATTATCTTTCTTCCTCGACCTCAACAATGCCAAGTAACCGTTTTCCATCTATCAGCGGTGACGGACGTCATATATTCTTCAGTTCGGATGCATCAGGAAGGAGTGGGCTAGCTTTTTCGAATACAAATCAGTCGGCTAGCGATAATAATACCGTTCGTGATATTTATCACCACGACAGAAAGACAGCATCCGAAGTTTCAACACTTGGCAAAATCAATTTCATTTTTCCAAAAAAAGACTCCACTTATTCTTTCTCACCACAAACTTCCATTCCTGTAATTGTAGATTATAAAATTTCTCCTAGTCTTTCGGGCTTGGTATATGGAAGAGTTTTTATAAACGGAAAAGTTCTTCCTGGGGTTATGTCTCAGCATGGCGTCTCTAATCCTTTTTCCCCAACATACTCAGATTTTTTAAGCCATAGATTCGACCAGTCTGTTCCCAATAATTCTACTTTAACTGGAATAAATACAATCCAAGTTGCAATGTTTGATTCAGATACTAATGAACAAATTGCAATGAGTGATCAGATTTCAGTTAATGTGGATTCATATGCTGGTTTTTCTCCTACCATTGAGTTGCAAGAATTACCTTTCAGTATGATAACTGATACTTCTTCTTTAATAATATCGGCTCGATCAAGAGATATTGATGCTGCACTTGAAAGCTTGCAATTTTTTATCAACGGTGAGCCGGCAGGTGGCAAAATCTACAGAACTTCGGGCAGTCTCCAATCTGATTCTATTTACCAACTCTACCATGAACCCAATGCAACGGGCACATTTTCTGTACATGCCATCAGCTCGGATAATAGCGGAAACTATGTTGCCTCGTTTGCCGATCATTTTACGGTTACCAATGGTAGTGTACCTGCAGCAGTAGATTTTTCCGGTGATGATCTGGTTAATTTCGAGCTTCTTCCAGATATTGACTTCTCGGTTAAATTATTCGAATCCAATGGTTCTATCGAAAGTATCACTCTCCTTAAGGATGTTGATGCTGGCTTTAGTGCGGCTGGCGTAAAAGTTCTAGGTACAGGAACTTCTGCAGTTGCAATTCCAAACATAGATGCAAGCGGAAAGATTGATGCAATTAATATATCTTATGGTGGAAGCGGATATGAGAAATCCTCGCTAAGACTAAAGGTGGTTCCCGTAAGAAGAGTCCTTAGAACTGGCACGCCTGCAGAAATCACAACAACATGGTATGACACGGATTGGGATATTTATGTCGATGAAGAAATAATTACGGCACAACTCAACTCTATGTCTAACAATGCAGCTGTTATTAATCAACAAATTCAAGAGAATATTGATAACAACCGAAGTAGTTTTACCCCGTCGATTTATGGAATGTATGGAATTCTTGAAGATATGTATACAACATACACCTTAAAGAAGCGATTTGATGGAACCCCCTTGGGAGGTGAAGGTTATGTAGTCGCTCCATTATTTTTCCCCGTTTTAGAAGTGGGACAAGGCCAGGAAACAATTACTTTAGATAGACTGCCACTAGCACCTGCAACCTTTGGAACAAGTAGCGTAATGGATTTTGTTCACCAGAAAGATGGTGTGTTCAGGAAAGGATCTATAACTGGAGGATTTACCCGGGCTCCAATATATGTAAATATAGGTACCAACAATCTGCCTGAGAATATTTACAAGGTTAGTCTTTCCGTAGACGGGAAAATTGACAATCAACACACAACCCAAACTCCTCCATATAGTTTTAGTTGGGTTGCAGAAAATGCCAGAGATTATAGCCTCTCTGCAGTTGCCCAAGATTATGACGGAAATATAATATTCTCTCAACCAACCATAGTCTCTGTTGCAGAGTATAGCGGAAGTGGAATCATTGCCCGATTTGACGGAGAACAAAAGACCACTGTTCAAGTTGGCTCTGAAGCCATGTTCAGTGTTTTAGCTACATCAGAATTTGGTATTCAAGAAGTCGAATTTTACCTTAATGGACAATCAATCGGCTTCGCTAAGCCTTCGGGAGACGGGCGATATAGTTATGTGCTAAACTTTAGCGGATTTGAACAGGGAGTTAATGTTTTGTCATTTAATGCACGTGATTTTGCAGGAAATGAATCTGGCACTCATGATCCAAGTATTACCAACATTTCAGAATTCAAACACAAGGAAATCACTATTGTTGCCTCAGCGGATCAAGATGCCCCGACGATTTCTGCTTATCCACTCCCTGAGGATAGTAACTTAACTACTTTGAGATTTAAGATGGGCGAAGTTGCAACCGTAAATTTGGCTGCTTCTGCGGATCAAGACGGAATGATTGACCGAGTTTATCTATATTCTAACGGAAGAATGCTTCAAACTACTGATGGGGAATTTTTTATCCAATATGATCCTTCTTCAAGTTTGCATGTAAACGGAATATTTCCTTTTCAGTTTATGCCAATGAATACAGGAACTTTTAATTTGGTTGCATCGGCCATTGATTCCTTTGGAGCACAGGCATTTTCAACTGAGAATATGATCATGGAAGTAGTCAACAATGCGTCAAGTTCACCATTGATTTCCATGGTTTTTCCGCAAGCCGACATGTCAATTAGTTCAACTTCTGAGATCAGACTAGTAGCAACTGCTAGCGATCCAGATGACTCCCTAATTGGTGTACAATTTTATGTGAACGGAAAAAAATATGGCGATCAGATTTTATATGATAAGTCTAAACCAATGGCGAATTACATTTTCGGCATAAATTGGTCACCTGAAGGCGTCCCAGGAGCGTATTTTTTCGCTGCGATGGCAATCGATTCCAGTGGAAATGAAGCCTACAGTCCTGCAGTAGTAGTTAATGCTACACAGGGAAATGAATATGTTCCTAATATATCCTTGTCTCCAATAAGCCCTTTCTATGCGACTGGAAGTGATGTAAGCATTCTTGCGACTGCAAGCGATGAAGCAAATTCAAGCACAGGCTTTGGATTTATTGAAGAGGTAAGATATTTTGTAAACGGCAGACAACAAGGGGCTGTAGATACCCAATTCCCATATTATTATAACTGGGTACCCATGCAAAAGGGAAGATACCAAATACATGCCCAAGTTAGGGACAATGAAGGAAATTATCGAATTTCAGAAGTGGTTTCCGTTGAGGTTACTGATGCAGAAAAAGTTAGCCTAGAGATCTCCCGAATTGGAGAAGATCTTGCAACTAACAGGGTTGCTGATGGAACTAAAGTAAGCATTCCTGTTATTGCTACTGGTACACACGGGGGCTTACAAGCCTTGGGACAAGTAACACTCCAAGTAAATGGAGAATTTTATGGAAGCCAATTAGGCACACGAAATCTTCTTCCATCTGGTCTCATTGGAAGTATAACCTACAATTTTGAGTGGCTTGCAAATTATGATGATTATTTAGAAACAGCAGGGGTTGTAACATTTGCAGCAACTGGAGGAAACCCTCAGATTTCATCCAATGTTGAATCAGTTGAAATTCCAGTTCCGTCTCCATGGCTTGACCCGTCCTCGGCTGCAGGGTCCATCTTTTCTGATTTAACAGGAAGTGGGGCAAGCTTGGAGGAATTGAATGATTTTTCTAAAATTTCCAGTGGTTCCAGTGACGATTTTGCAGAAAATTTCATTAACTGGATTGGGACGAGTGATTCTTCCATGATACAGGATAGGGTGGATGTGATTGCGGTTTATCATATTGCTCATGGAGACTTACATCCTAATTATTCTTTACTTATGGAGGATTTTTCAAGGATTGGACAATCAAATGATTGGCTCAAGGATTATGTAAATGAAATATTAAGCGGACCTGATTACCTAAATAAATATAACAGTGTCCCTTATCTAGTCGGAAGCTATGGCAGCTCAAATATTGAAGATTTTGATTCTAACAGAAAGAGATTTTTCAGGCGTTGCTTTTCCAACAAATTTGGATCGGATCCCAGCAACGCACAGACATTTCAAGGATCTCGAAGGATGCTCTACTTTTGGGAGTCTTTTGAATCAGATTATTGGGAAATTAATGGAATTGTACCCCTTGGTGTACAACCGAAGGATTCGCCTCCGAGAAGAGACACAGTCCCCCCCAATAATTATTCATCGGGGGAATGTGCAGTTGACCTCGTTTATAACTTGGCAAGGGAACTGCCATTTGAAGGGGGATTTCCTTTCATTCAATCCACATCCAATCAAAGAGAAACCTTTTACTTAAATGCTCTCTTTTTGTACTCAATTTTTAAAACTTCCGTTGCCAATTTTACAACTGAAGAAAAAGCTGAGATTCTTGCACTTCAATCGAGAGATGCTCTGCACAAAATCTTGTCAGATTATCGCTACACATCGAGATTCAATTACCTTTGGTTGAACTCGCCCAAACCAGATAATGTCGCATCCAGCTTAAGTCATTGGAAAGAAGAAGATTGGTTTGGTGTATTCATGGATAAATTTTACCCATGGATTTATCACACCGAATTGGGATGGGTATATACCCCATTTGGAAGTCAGAAGTACGACCCGTCCGCTGATTTAAATGGCTTTTGGGCTTTTTCCGACCAAATTGGCTGGTGGTGGTCTTTTGATCAAGCATTTTCATTAAGTAAATATACCGGATATGTGTTCTTAAATGATTATTCTCAGTGGGCGGATTTAGATGCGTCCAATGGAGAAATTAGCAGATACCGATTATGGAAAGATGGAGTACCCGGTACATGGAATACTCTCTCTGATTAAACAATTTGAATTCGAGGCCATCTTTTTTTCATCTCGTACATAGCTTAAATCCAATTGAAGGAGGTGTTTCTTCTGCTGTTTTGGCTTTGAATGATGCAATTATAAAAGCAGGCAGAAAATCGTTTATTTGTACGAGCCCAGAAGAATTACTTGAACATAAATTAAACGAAAAGGTGATTTTGATTGCTCATGGCCTTTGGCACTGGCCAACTCGTGAAGTAGTTACACACAAAAAAAATGCGGGTCATCCGTATTTGGTTTTTCCACACGGCATGTTAGACCCTTGGTTTAAAAAAACATACCCTTTAAAACATGTTAAGAAACAGATCTATTGGTGGTTGCAAGAAGGGAAAGCAATAAGGGATTCTACAGCCTTGTGTTTTACAACAAAAGAGGAGCAAGAATTAGCGAAGAATACTTTTATTCCATACAAATGCAAAAGTGAGGTAGTAGGATTAGGTGTGGAACAACCAAAATCAGAAGACCTAAATATTACCCGCAAGCTCGAGGAAAAATTTGAGATTTTAAACAACAAGAGAATTCTTCTATTCTTGGGAAGAGTTCACCCCAAAAAGGGCCTAGATTTACTTGTTGATTCTTGGATTCAAAAGTGCCCAAGGGATGGAATTCTTGTCATTGCAGGTCCTCTTGAAAAGAAAAATGAGTATTTAATGAGTTTACAAAAAAGAACCCAGCAATTTCATGAAAAATTCTTGTGGACTGGGATGTTGGAGGGAGATCAAAAGTGGTCGATGCTTCGGATGGCGGACGCCTTGATTCTTCCATCTCATCAGGAAAATTTTGGGATGGTGGTGGCTGAGGCATTAGCGGTTGGTACACCGGTTTATTTGACCGATAAAGTTAACCTGTGGAGAGAGGTTATCGAATCCAATGCGGGCTTTGTTGATTCAGATGATCAGCCCGGAATCAATCGATTGGTGGATAAGTGGAAAACCAAGGACCATCAGCAAATGATACCCAATACGATCTCATGTTTTCAGGAAAAATTGCATATTAAGCAAACAGCCCAAAAAATAATATCTATGTTCGAGTCATCCAAAGTGGTGAAAGCGACAAATCTCGAATGAAAATTACCATCCTACAAGGAGCATTCTTGCCAGTTCCTGCAAGTAGAGGAGGTGCCATTGAAAAGGCCTGGGAGCGGTTGAGTAGAGAGTTTGTGAAATTAGGACACCAAGTAACTCATATATCTCGGCTTTGTGATGGTTTACCGGAAGAGGAGGAAATCGAAGGGGTTCATCATATTCGCATCGAGGGTGCGGATGCGGTGGATAACTCGATTAAATTAAAACTTTTAGAATTCCCTTATGTTTGGAGAGCGAGAAGATCTTTACCGCAAGCGGATGTGTTGGTTACCCATGCCTTCTGGGCCCCAATCATCTATCCCTCAAATTCATTCGGGAAAATGTATGTCCATGTAGGAAGGTATCCAAAAGGTCAGCTAAAGTTTTATCGGAAAGCGAATAGACTACAGGCACCAAGCTCTTCCGTTGCCGAAGCGGTGAAAAGTGAAGTACCAAGGGCGAAGGATCGAGTATCGGCAGTTCCTTATCCATTGCCTTGGGAGATGAATGAACAAACCACTCTTGAAAATCGTCCGAAAAGAATGCTTTATCTCGGTCGGCTTCATTCAGAAAAAGGGGTACTTGAACTGGTGCGGACATGGTGCCAGTTATCACCGGGGGAAAAAAAAGAATGGGAATTGAGAATTGTGGGCCCTTGGAAAAAAGAACAGGGTGGAGGAGGTCTCGAGTATTTAAATCAAATTAGGAATGAAATCACAAAGGGTGAAGCCAAGGTTGAACTGGTTGAGCCCATTTTTGAAGAATCGGAGATCATTCAGGAATATAAATCCTCTCGAATTTTTGTCTATCCATCGCTTGCGGAAGAGGGGGAAACTTTTGGACTTTCCATCCTTGAATCTATGAGCCAAGGATGCGTACCATTGGTATCTTCCCTTCCATGTTTCCAAGACTTCGTTTCTCCCGAAAATGGTTTTATTTTTGATGCAAAAAATGGAAAGGTTGAAAGCAATTTACTACAATGTTTGAAAACAGGGATTCAATCAGAAGCCTATCTTCCAAAGTTTTCCGATAAAGCCTTTGCGATCGCGAAAGAGTTTGAACCTTCAAAAGTGGCCCGGTTATTTTTAGAAGATTTTAAAAAAATGGAATAGGCAATTTGTTTCAGATACGACTCCTACCTATACTATACTATTTTACCTTCATGAAGAGACATAAAATGCTCATCTTAGTATCAAATTTAATTTTGCTTTCCTTAAACCAAGTCCTTTCCAAAGAAGATAAGAGCACGGAAAACATCTTATTACCTAGCATTATGTATGATGCATCCGGCGAAATTAAAGCGGATGATACTGAAGGTAAGTTAGTCGGACTTTATTTTTCTGCAAGTTGGTGTAGTTCCTGTCGCCGATTTAATCCGAGGCTCGTAACTTTTCGAAATCAAAACCTTGAGGAATTTGAGGTAGTTTTAGTTAGCGGAGATGGCAGTGACATCGCTCAACAAAATTACATGAAGAAATTCAAGATGCCTTGGCCGGCCTTAGGGAACCGCTCGGAAGAAGCAAAAAATTTGGAGGAATCTGTTAAGAAGATTCTAGATGTTGAATTTATTTCACTTCCCAGTCTAATCATTCTTGATCCTACCGGAAAAGTAATTTCCACAAGCGGAAAGGATGAAATTCTTACCCTTGGAGATAATGCCCTTCTTTCCTGGAAAGATGCAACTAAGGCTGAATAAGTGTTCTTACAACCTTACCGGAATTCCAGCTGCACGCATCTCCTCTTTTGTTTGGTCAATGGTATACTCTCCAAAGTGAAAGATACTTGCAGCAAGGACCGCACTTGCTTTACCCAACTTAATTCCTTCTACCATATGCACAGGTTTTCCAACGCCACCAGAGGCAATTACGGGGACTTCGACGGCTTCACTCACTGCCTTGGTAAGTTCTAAATCAAAGCCCTCTTTCGTGCCATCGCAATCCATACTGGTGAGTAGAATTTCCCCTGCTCCCCGCTCGACCACATCTTGAGCCCATTTCACCGCATCTAATTCCGTTGGTTTTCTTCCTCCATGGGTATAGACCAACCAACCTGTCCCAGATCCACGACTTTTGGCATCAATCGCCACCACAATACATTGATTCCCAAACTTATTGGACGCTTCATTGATAAGGTCCGGGTTAAGAATGGCAGCGGTATTGATGCTAACTTTGTCGGCGCCACAAAGGAGCATATCCCGTATATTTTCCAGGTTGCGAATGCCTCCACCGACAGTCACCGGCATAAAGCAGGTGGCTACCGTTTCTTTTACGACCTCACGCATGGTATTTCTCTGGTCGCTGGAGGCGGTAATATCGAGAAAAACCAATTCATCTGCTCCTTGGCTTTCATACGCTTGAGCAATTTGAACGGGATCACCCGCGTCCCGTAGCTCTTTAAATTTTACCCCCTTAACAACACGGCCGGCATCGACATCTAAACAAGGAATAATACGGGCGGAAAGCATTTCCCTACATAAAGGAATTTCGCAAAAGAAAAATTCTTATTCGTCTGCAAACGCAACATCCGGATGGTAGGACATCACTAATTTATATTGCTGCCCAGGTCTCATAATCAAAGGATGGTCACGAATTAAGTATTGAATGTAATGAATATTTCCTGCGTAGCCACGGTAGCTTTGATCTTCGGTTACCGTTTCAAAGGAACCCCATTTTGCCTGAAAATCATCGGTTTCCACATTGGCTCTTAGTCCTTCGGTTCCTTGACGAAGCGTAGTCCCAAGTCGCTGGGTTTCATGGGGAGACCCAATTACGAGTGCCAGCCTCATTTTATCCATTGAAACTTGGTTTTTCACTTTAAATACGAATTCTGAAGTAATTTTTCCGTCTCCAAAGTTCCATTGGACACTACAACTTCCCAATCCATAAGCAAAGGAACCATCAGTTTTGACCAGATCGGGCTGTTCAAAACGAAGATAAAATGATTTTTTCAGACCGATTCCAGTAACACAATTTTTCCCGTAGTATGAAGGAATAACAACATCATCTCCGAAAGTGAGCTCAGGCAACATTACAGGCAGGTATCGGTTGGTAGGCCAATCAAATATTCCGGGGCAATGAGGAAACGCGAGGTTGTCGCAAGTAATCGTAGGAGTCGGGCTGATAAGAGGGAGTTGGTATTGCAAGCCAATATTCTCATCGCGGAACAAAAATAAGCCATATTCTTTTTTGTGTGACTTGTCGAAGATCACAAATCGTCCAGCAGTTTTCGAGCGGTTGGATGGGGGAACAGCTAGGGAGCCACCGATCACTCTGGCCAAACGTGCCCATTGGCAGAGATAACGGGCAGCGTCAAAATTCGCAATCCGGGTGGTATGGTTGTCCACTGTATTTCTTTCAGAATCACGGATTATAAGATCCCCATTTTCTTGATCTAGGTAGGTAACAAAAAAGTACTGGAAAAGTCTGCGTAAAGCATCCAAATAAAGAGGCATTTTTTCGGGAGCGACCCATTGGTCACGCATTGCCTGTAAAATCATACTAATGCAATGGAGCTGTCCATAGGCCCCAACCGATCTGCCATAATTCCAGCCTAGACCATCTTGTCTGGTCATGTCAGGAAGCATACGGAGGTATTTTTCTGCAAAAGTTCGAAGTTTTGGAAGCTTTCGGTCTTTCAAGTGTACATTTGCGTGCAGTTGAAGGGCTTGCCTGATGAAGACAAATGAAAGAAGTCCGTAGATATCAAATACTCCAGATTGACCTGATTCGTCATCATTAAAAAAGCCACTACTACTATGGTTTTGCAAATGATCGACATAGCGGTCGATGACCTTACCGGTATCGTCTTTTTTAGTGAGTCCGAAACTAAACCTGGCAACCGATTTAGCCACATTAAAAGCCTGGTAATGATCCCTTCTTTCCGTCCTGGTGAGAAGGCATTCATCCAGTTGTTCTCTGGTTGGATCAAGCAACCTTTCCCATACTGAATTTCGCTCCTTTGATGCTCCAAAGGAAAGAAGCCCGAGTGCGGCATAAGCCATGCCATTGTCACTTGCTTCTTCTGCAAAAGCTTGGTGGGTGATGCATCGAGCGGATAGATCAAATAAATCAAAGCCCCCCAGTTCAACTTCACCTGTGGCACGGAAAAATTCACCTATGGCTAAGGCAGCATGTCCGGGTTCATCAATGCGACTTTCTTCACCGCTAGAAGGTGTGATCGTTCCGTCTTCGTTAATGTGCTTGAGATTGTTGCCTAAGAGTGCTCTCGCAAGGTCTAGACATTGATCAGAAAAGTTATGCATCGGGTGCCAGTATGAGTATAGAAGGAAAGGGGTTGAAAATGCCGAGAATAGCTAGATTTGTCAATGAGTTATCAAGTCTGAATAAGCTCCAAAAATTCCTCATTTGAAGAGGTGGAAGACATTCGATCAATAAGTGATTCAGCTGCATCAATAATTTTCATTGGAGACATGGCACGCCTGAGAAAAGAAGTTTTTTCCAAATG
>DBVA01000176.1:14770-32761 GCA_002308735.1 Opitutia bacterium UBA1276
GCGGGCCACAAGCGAAGCTCTGCGATCTTTCGGTCCAGTATAATTTCACTGTTTCCCGTTCCCTTGAATTCCTGGAAAATTAACTCGTCCATTTTGGAGCCAGTTTCAATCAGGGCCGTAGCAACAATGGTCAAAGAGCCAGCCTCTTCTGAATTTCGAGCGGAAGAAAAAATTTGCCTCGGTTTTTCAAGGGCTCGTACATCAAGGCCGCCGGTCATGGTTCTACCACTTTTTCCAGACGCGGCATTGTAAGCACGCGATAAACGGGTGATTGAATCTAAAAGTAAGACTACATCTTTTTTGGCTTCCACCAACCGTTTTGCTCGCTCGATCGCAAGCTCAGCAACCCGTAAATGGCTTTTGACTTCTTCGTCATTGGAAGATGCATAAATTTCTGCAGGAACGGTTCGTTTGAAATCGGTTACTTCTTCAGGGCGTTCGTCGATCAACAGAACCATAAGGTGGCACTCTGGATGATTTTCTTCCACACCCTTTGCAATATCATGTAGGATCGTTGTTTTACCGGCTCGGGGAGGTGCGACAATCAGTCCACGTTGTCCTTTTCCAATTGGACAGAATAGATCGAGAACCCGAGTCGTCATCCTTCCATCTTCTACTTCAAGGTTAAGCTTTTCTTTGGGTTGAATTGTGGTGAGCTGATCAAATCGAAATAATTTCTTTCGCTCCCCCAAGGTAGCACCATCCACGGTATGTATAAACTTAACTCTGGGATTGGCCCGAGAGTTATCAGGTATGGCATCAGCTTTGATGATAGAACCTTTTTTCAGTTTAAAACGGCGAATGAGTTCACGAGGTACAAAGGGATCATGGGGGGTGGTTTTTCCACCACGTGCGGGTTCAAGTAGACAGCCCGACTTATTATCGTTTAACTCGAGCAATCCTTCTACCTCAATGGTTTCAGGTGCTGATGAATTCGTTTCAATCATGCTTATGGGAAAGGGGGTGACAAGGATGTCAATTTGTAGGTCCCACGAAAAGATTGCAGGTACCTTAGAGTTGGTATCTAGCGCATACTAGAAAAGGCTCATTCTTAAAAGCTTGTGGTTGAAGTCAACCATGTAAAATAAATCTTATCAGCTTTGAGGTGGTTCTTTCAGCATTTGTGCTTTAGTGAATAGTTAAGGATATGAAAAAGTTTTTTCTTACTACAGCGATCGATTATGCAAATGGATCCCCTCATCTTGGCCATGCCTACGAAAAAGTTTTAACAGATGTCGTAGCACGCACCATGCGATTGGAAGGGCGGGAAGTTCATTTTTTGACTGGCCTTGATGAACATGGGCAAAAAGTTCAGCAAGGTGCTAAAGAAGAAGGTATTCCACCCCAGGAACGCTGTGACCGAATTGCAGATGAATTTCAGGATATGTTATCTAAACTGGAAATTTCCAATGATGATTACATTCGTACGACGGAAACCAGGCATCAAAAAGTAGTCGGAAGAATTTTGCAGGCTCTCTTTGATAAAGGAGAAATATACAAAGCTGAATATCAAGGTTTTTATTCCACACGGGCCGAGCAGTTTCTCCAAGAAAAAGACAAAGTGGATGGGGAATGGCCAGAAATTTTTGGGGAGGTAACCGAAATAACGGAAACCAATTATTTCTTTAAGTTAAGTAAGTATCAGAATTGGCTGGTAGAGCATATAAAAACCAACCCAGAGTTTATTCTTCCCGCATACCGTCAGTCTCAGGTTTTGGAGTTTTTAAAAGAACCCCTAAATGACTTATGTATATCTCGGCCAAAGGATCGACTTTCTTGGGGCATACCCCTTCCATTTGATGAGGATTTTGTTACCTATGTATGGTTTGATGCTTTGGTAAATTACTACTCGGCTGTTTCCTCTTCCGACTATCATTCAGACGATTATTGGCCTGCTGATTTACACGTGATCGGAAAGGATATCCTCACCCCACCTCATGCGGTTTACTGGCCAATCATGCTACAAGCCAGCGAGCTCCCACTGCCAAAGTCGATTCTGGCTCATGGGTGGTGGACAACATCCGGAGAAAAAATGTCAAAGAGTACGGGTGAAACCGTGGACCCTCTCAGCTTGATCGATCGTTATGGAACCGATGCGTTCCGATATTTTGTAATCAGGGAAATGACCGTGGGTCAGGATGCAGAATTTTCTCTGGAACGCTTTGAATCAAGATATCGTGCAGACCTTGGAAATGATCTAGGAAATCTTTTAAGTAGGCTTTTGCATATGGTCCATAGTTATGAGGGTGGAATTGTCCCAACCGCAGAAGTGAATGAAAGCCTGGAGCAGGGCTTGCAATCTCAATGGGAAAAATCTCGGGATAGTATGCTCGAGCACTTTCGTGAATTTCGATTCAATTTGGGTTTAGAAGAGACCTTTAGTTTTATTCGCTCCATCAATAAGTATGCCGATGATAGAACCCCATGGAAACTGGCAAAATCCGATGAACCAGATGCGAAGAAAGAGTTGCGTACCTGCTTGGCTACAATGCTTGAAGCCTTACGTTTAGCAAGTGGGGCAATTTCTCCGGTAATGCCTCAGGTGCATGCCCAAATCCACCAAAGAATGAACTTGGAACCCACGAAACTCTGGAAGGATGAATTGGGTTGGGGGAGTACTTTAACTGGCAAAAAACTTCAGGAAAAAATAATCTTATTCCCAAGAGAGTAAGAACAATTAACTTCCTTTTTTCTTCAGTTTAATTTTTACGCTTTGCACTCTTGTCTCATCGGCGTCCAAAATCTCAACCTCAAAATTTGGAAAATCAAAAGTTTCTCCCAACTCAGGAATTTTTCCAATCTCCCGAGTCAGCATACCTCCTAAACTGGTAAGTTCCTCGTCCTCCTCTTCCATGCCCAATGCTTTGGGCAGTTCATGGAGAGGTGTAAGACCGGAAATTTTCCATTCTCCTTCTTGTATTTCTTCCACTTCCTCTTCTTCCGAATCAAATTCATCCTGGATTTCTCCAACTACTTCTTCCAGGATATCTTCGAGGGTGATTACTCCATCGATCCCTCCAAATTCATCCCGTACCAGTGCCATGTGAACTTTCAGTTTCATCATTCTTTTTAATGCGAACGGGAGTAATTCCTCGCTATCTAGTAGCGCTGGGGACTTGGTTATTGTTTTCAAATCAAAGTTCTCAAGAGAATCCGTTAGGGTACGGAATGCATATTTAACATGGATGATGCCCAAGCAATCATCGAGGTTACCCCTGCAAAGTGGTAGCCGTGTATGGCCGCAAGATTTTGCAATTTCCAAGTTTTTTTCGAAGGAATCATTGAAATCAAGAATTTGGACCTGATTTCTGGGGATCATAACATCTTTAATTTTTAACTGACTCATTTCCAAGGTGTTTCCCATAATTTCAAGAACGTCCGGATCCAAATTGGTACCTTCTCGGCCCACAATTCTGATATGGTCCGCGACTTCATTGTCCTCTTCTTCCTCTAATATTTTCTTTTGTTTGGAGGACAGAAATAAGTGCTCCAAAATCGAGAGTAAGATCACGATAGGTTTGCACACAAGGGTGAAGAAAAGTACCGGCAATAACCCTATTTTTAAATGGGTGTCTAAAGCTTTGGATTGAGAAATTCTACGGGGATATAACCATGTGGAAATTCTCTCAACTAAGATAGAGAGTAAAAAGAGAGCCCAAAAAAAAGAGGTTATGGGCATCCATATTTTTAGCAGAAAGAAGCCGGATAAAATTTGAAGAGAGGAAAGAAATGCTGCCTCAAAATGAAAAGGTCTTTCGTGATTAGGGAGTGATAGAGCTTTGGTTATCACCTTCGCAACCTGAGTATTTTCTTCGGACGGGGCTGGGGAGAGCCCGGATCGAATCCGATCAATCAAGGAGCGGTACACTCCAAGGCATGCCGAACTTGCGATTAAAAGAGCCCAGCAACTGCCCAGAGCCAAGGTTTCGGTAATCATACTTTTCCTAATAGAGGCAGAATCTGTTTCAGTCCTTCAATAACGAATTTATTCTCTTGGTTTGTGCCGACTGAAATACGGATGTAATCCCGAAGCGAATCAGGCATTGGCCTGGCTATAATTCCAATCTTTTGCAACTCCTGAAATGCTTGGGTACCATCTCCGATCTTGATGAGAAGAAAATTAGCCTTGCTGGGAACCCAGGGCAATCCCATAGAGTCACATGCTTCTTCCAGCTGTCTTAAACCCCGATTGTTTTTGCTTCTGCATTCTTCAACCCAGTCTTGATCTTTGAGGGCAGCGATCGCCGATGCCATGGCGATGGAATTTGCATTGAATGGTTGCCTGGCAAGCTGAAGCAAACGGATTACTTCTTCACTACCGTATCCGTAACCAATCCTTAATCCAGCCAGGCCATAAATTTTTGAAAAGGTACGCAAAGCAATGACCTTTCTTCCTTCATCGATTAATGCCTTTAAGTTGGGTGGATTATCCAAATATTCAGCGTAAGCCTCATCAAAACAAAAGATAACATGCTCGGGTAACCCACAAACGAATTCAATAATTTCCTCTTCGGAGTTCCAGCTTCCAGTTGGATTATTTGGGCTGGGAAGAAAGATAAGCTTGGTATTTTGATTTACTTTTTCTCTCATCAAGTGGAGATCATGCCTGAGATCGGTCATGGGAGCACATACGGGTTTTGCACCCATGAGCAAAGCAACCAATTTGTAGACAACAAATGCGTGCTCACCAAACAGAACTTCGTCCCTAGGATTTAGAAAAACATGGCCAATTAATTCAATGATTTCATTAGAACCATTCCCAAGAATAAATTGAGAAGGGGACAAAGCGTGTATCTCTGCCAGTTGTTCTCTTAAATAAGTTCCATTCCCATCGGGATAGCGGTGCACTCCTTCAAGTGCCTCATGACCAGCTTGCAATGCTAACGGTGATGCTCCCCATGGGTTTTCGTTGGAGGCTAGTTTGCAAATCTCATGAGGTTTGAATCCTTGTTCACGAGCGACTACTTCGATGGGCTTGCCAGGTTGGTAAGTCGGTTGTTCCAGAATGCGAGAGTTCGCAAGTTGGGAATAATTCATTGATATAAACCTCTACCTTACTGGACAAAGCTTGGTAGTTCAAGGAAAAGCAAAAGGATAAAAATCAACTCTCTGGTTGTAGGAATCAGATGTTTATTTATTCTGATGGTTGTGAAAGTAGCTTTGTTTGGATCAAGTGGTTTACTGGGAAGTGCTGTTTCAAGTGCACTAAGTAAAAGAAGTCACTCGTATATACCCTTCTCCAACCAAGTGAGTGTCAAAAATTCAAGAAAAATTTGTTTGTCCGATTCCGAACAATTGACCCGACAGCTTCTGGACGAATGGCCTGATGCAATCATAAACTGTGCGGCGATCTCATCCCCGGACGCGGTTACGCAAAATCCTGAATTTGCAAGGGTTATTAATGTAGACGGGGCGATTAGGCTTGCCGAGATCGCTTCCCATTTGGGTGCTCGATACTTGCATATTTCTACGGATATGGTTTTCGATGGGTCTTCTTCTCCATACCGGTCAACCGATATACCAAACCCACTGGGTGAGTATGGTATCCAAAAACTGGATGCTGAAAAAGGGGTCTTGGCGGTAACCGATGAAAATCTTGTCGTTCTTCGTATTACCTTGATCAATGGAAATAGCCCGAGTGCAAAGAGAAGCCCGCATGAAAGAATTTTAAGAGCGATTGCAAATGGCACTCCTCTTACTTTATTCGATAACGAAATTAGGCACCCCTGTTCAGCAGAAAATGTGGCCAGTGCCATGGTTGAACTCATGGAGAGACCAAACTTGAATGGGCTTTTCCACTGGGCGGGAGTCGAGGAGATTAGCAGGTATGACTTGGGACTGCGAATTCTTGATCGCTTTGGGTTTTCCCATCAACGAATTCAAAGAGGCCAGCTCAAAGATCATCTGGGGAGGGAAGCCCGTCCACGGCATTTAGCATTCGAATTGGCCCCACTTGTAGGGAAATTAAAAACCAAACCTGCTACTCTACTGGACCAAATGGAAGAACTCACCCTGCCTTCCGACCTTTTTGATTGGTACCGAAACCATGCCGATGACCCCAGCCGTTATGTTCATAAATTTTAGGAAGAAACTATTTTGAGCCTCCAGATATACCCTGCATTGACCGAGAAAGGGGTTGAGAATATGGCTACGGATTGGTGGCTTTTAAAAAAAGCGGTATTCTCGGAAATGCCGGTATTTAGGCATTACCAGTGGAAAGTTTCGGAAATCAGTTTTGGATATGGACAGAATTGGGAGTGGGTAGTAGACCAGACTCAAGAGTCCATTGAGCGGCTTATTCGTAGACCCACTGGGGGAGGAATTGTGAGGCATGGAAAAGATTGGACATATTGTTTAGTTTTGCCTCGTAGACACCCATCCTTTTCAATGCCATCCCTTGATCTTTATGAGAGGATTCATCAGGCTATTGCTGATGCATTGGCAGATCAATCGATTGAAACATTTCTTCAGCCCTGCCCGGCAAAAAAAAAGACCGGAATCCCGGGTGACTGTTTTCAGGAACCAGTGGGAAAAGATTTAATGACGGGAAAGTCGGAGAAGAAAATTGCGGGAGCGGCAATGAAGAGGACAAAATCAGCCACACTCTTTCAGGGCACCCTAGACCTAGGGTTAATAGAAAAATCGAAATTCGACCCGCCAAGCTTTGGTGAGAGTTTCACAAATCAACTTGCACGACTTTTTAAAACTGAAAAGGAAGAAGTTAAATGGCCCGAACATTTCCGTAAAGAGCGTGAATCTTTTTGCCTAGAATTTGAAAGTTTGGGATGGCGGAAAAATCGGGAAAGAAATTAAATTTCTAATGTCAGCACATTTTCAATGTGCCTAGTTTGAGGAAATAAATCAAAAGGCTGAGCCTGGAGAATGCGATATCCCCCTTCCGTGAGGATTTTTGCATCCCTTGCCTGAGTTGCTGGATCACAAGAAACATAAACAATTCGATTGGGTCTAAATTCGATGCATTGTCTGAGGAAATCGGCATTACATCCTTTGCGTGGAGGATCGACGATCAAGGAGCAGGGTCTGGATAGGTTTTGTAATTCTTGAAAGATTGAGGAAGCATCTCCTAAAAAGAATTCAGCATTTTTGATTTGATTCAGCAGGGCATTGGTACGAGCACCCTCGAACCCTTCGCGACTGATTTCGATACCGACAACCTTTTGAAATCTTCGAGAAGCGGACAAACTAAACAAACCACCGCCACAATATGCGTCAATTAACGAGATAGAATTTCCGGGGTTTGCCTGTTCGATGACATGATCAACTAAGTCAGGAAGAATAAAAGGGTTATTTTGGAAGAATTCTCCTGCCTTAAATTGAAACACAATCCCGTTAACTCTTTCGGAAACAACTTCCTTGGGATCAGTGGCTACCCCTTCTTGAACATCCCGTAATAATAGGGTGCCGCCCTTTTTCTTGGTTTCCTTAAAAAGTGCGGTTCTTGCCTGAGGAAGAAATTCGTTAATGGAGGTGGTCGCGATTGGACAGCTTGGAACATCAACAAGAATTCTTCGGGATCCGTGCTTAAGAAATCCAAGTTTTCTTTCGATTCCCTCCTTGGATTTTTCATAATGTGGAGTCAATTTAGAACGATAGCCGTAAGTTTTAGGCGAAGGAAAGGTCGGCATGGTGGTAATTGTAAGCCCGCCAATTTTTTCAAAACATTCGTTCACTTGATTACGTTTCCATTCAAGCTGTTTTTGATAGTCAACGGATTGATACTGGCACCCACCGCAGGTTCCAAAAAGTTTACATTTTGCATCCACCCGATCGGGTGAGGACTGAAGAATCTCGATAGAATCTGCGTCCGAATAATTTTTGTGATTTCGATAAATTCTTGCCCGTATCAGTTCTCCAGGTAGTACGAAAGGGACTTGAATAACCCACCCATCATCTCTGGCAATCCCGAAGCCAAGATTGGTCAGGGTTTCAATTTTTAAATCTACTTCATGATGATAGGGGTATGGATGAGCATTAAATCCTATGGGTACCGTTTTTGTCATCGACTTTTCGTATCGGGCTGGCTCTTTTCTTGCAAAACCCTTTTTATAAAATTGTGCCGGAAATAATCACAAGTCTATCAAATCCATCGGTGAAAGAACTGGTCAAGTTGCGAGAATCTGCTCGCCGAAGAAGGGAAAGAGGGTGTTTTTTCGTCGAGGGGATCGAGGATTTACTAACTATGATGGCTGCCGGCAAAGAAGTCAGCGGGATCTACTACAATGCAAGCTTAGCCATACACTCCGGGTCGATGAAAGATATTGAGAGATGGAAAGAGAGTGAAACCTTTCAACTTCAGGAACTCGGAGAAGACGCTTTTTTGAAAGTGGCATATCGTCGGAATCCAGATGGAGTTGTGGGCATTGTACAATCATGGGATCTTGGATTGTCGAATTTGAAATGTGAAGAGTTGAACCAACCCATCTTGCTCTTGGATGAAATTGAGAAACCTGGAAACCTTGGTGCCATTCTCAGAACTTCTGAAGCTTTGGGCGCAGGTTCGGTTATTCTATCGGAACCCCGAGTTGACTTCTTTAACCCCAATGTGGTTCGCTCTTCCCGAGGGCTTTTAGCAAATGTAAATTTGGCGGTTGGCGAAAAAGGTGAAATTTTAGAGTACTTGGAGAAGTTCGGACTTGAGTTTGTAGCTACGAGTGCAAAAGCAGATCAGTGTTCTCATGAGTTTCAATACCAAGCTAATACCGTTCTTGTCTTCGGAAGTGAAAGCGAGGGTTTGGGGGAATTCTGGAAAGGGAAAATTAAACAGTGGATACGGTTAAAAATGTTGGGTTCTGCCAGCTCCTTGAATTTAAATGTCAGCCTGGGTTGTGTTTTGAATGACTACAACCGAATCAACCAGAAACTTTAAAGAGATTTCAACCAAGGCAAGGTATCTTCCATGGCATCCTTCATATTTATTACCGGTTCGTAATGTAATTCTTTTTTTGCGGACGAACTGGAAAACCAATGGTCATGAGCAAGTTGAGAGGCGACGAATCGTGTCATGGGCGGATCGCTGGTAAGCCTTGATACCCCCCAAACTTTCTCCAAGAACCAACCTAAAATATAGGCATTTCTAAAGGTGATGCTCTTATTCAGTGGGGACATTTTTAAACCCTTAAATAAATCATTGAGCCAAGGCCAAAGTTCAACGGGTTCATTCTGGCCGATAAAGTAGGGTTTCCCCCCAAAACTAGAATCTCTCTTCAAGGAGCGGTACGCACAAATATGAGCATGAGCCACATTGGATACATGAGTAAGATCCATCTTGTTTTTCCCAACACCTATGATTCTTAATCTTTTTTGTCGATGACGAGTAATGACTTTGGGGAGCAAATGCGGGTCCTCTTTCCCCCAAACTAAATGGGGCCGAATCGCAAGGGTTTGGAATTCTCTGGGCCTATGGGATTCGAGCACCAATTGCTCTGCTCTTGCTTTAGTAAAAGCATAGGGAGAAATAGGAGTTTTTAAGTAGGGTAAGGACTCGTTGCCATTTCGAATATTTTGATTATTGAAGACAACGCTTGGTGTACTGGTATAGACAAAGCGTTGGATCCCATAAGATTTGCAGCCTTCCATCAAGTTTTTAGTAGCCAAAAAATTAGCATTAAAATACTCTTGGTAGCTTCCCCCAACCCCCGCTTTCGCGGCAACATGGAAAACTGTATCCACATCTTTCAGCCATGAATAATTTAGGTTGTCTTTGGAAAGATCACAGGGCACATAGCGTAAGCCCTCAAAAATTTTGGATGGCGAAGGATGAATGTTTCTTCCAATGGCAATGATCTCATTGATTTCAGTTTCCTTACGAAGAGATTGAGCGATTTGATTGCCAACAAATCCGAGGCCTCCGGTAATAACAACTTTCATTCTTTACACCCAAATTTAGGATTTCTTTCGATCAAAAGATGCCATTTTTTAGAAAGCGAAAGGCGATGAATTTTTGCATTATGCCTGGCATCTACCGGTATTTTATTCTCCCATACAACTCGGCTAAATCCAAATTTTGGGAAGGAATTATTTAATGCCTCCAACACTTTTGTGCGAAGGGATTGTTTTGCGTTTCCATTCAGCTCTTTATTTTCAAGCTCAACTACAATGCACGGGCTTTGTTGCCTAGGTGGCCCAACTCCAATCAAAGCCGATCTTTTAACTTCGGGAAATGCATTTACCATGGGCTCACACCTTTCGGTTTCCAGCGGGCCTTGGTCGGTGATGAGACATTCCGCTTTTCTTCCTAAGAATCGAAGGCAATGATCATTATCAAAGTAGCCAAGGTCTCCCATGCGGTGGAAAATCGAGCCTCGGAATTCAAGCCGTGCATCGAAACTGGCACCTGGTTTTCGATAATAACCATCGGTCACAATATCTCCGGATACACAAATTTCTCCAACTTCTCCTTGCTTGCATTCGGTAACTTCCAGCGAGGGCGTGGAAAGACCACCTTGGCTAGAAGAGAAAATTTTAATGCTTACTTTAGGAATCGCCTGACCCAGCAAGGAGCCACCCCCGCTTAAAACACCTTTAGCATTTCGGATTACTTGAGAACTAGTACTGAAGGCAACTGGCAATGCCTCGGTTGCCCCGTAAGGAATATAGACGATTCCATTTCCTAAAACTTTGGAAAGATCCTCGATTAATGAAGGAGGGGAGGGTGCACCCGCAAGAAATATTCTCTTCATTCCAGGAAGATTTATTTTGTTTAAAGTGCAGTACTCTAAAATTTTTCTCCCTATCACTGGGGAGGCAAAGGCAGTGGTTACCTTAAATTTTTGAATAGCATGGACAATTTCTTCCGAATTTGCGGCAGCGGGCTTTCGAGGGTTAAACTCTGGTAGAATGGTAGTTATGCCAAGGGCAGGGTTAAATAGGGAGAAAACCGGAAGAGTAGCAAGGTCTATTTCTCCTCTTTGTAGGCCAAAATTTTCTTTCAACGAGTGGACCTGGGCATTGAAGTTTTTATGTAAATACTTCACACCCTTGGGCGGACCCGTTGAACCGGAGGTGAATACAATGGCAGCTAAATCATCTCTTTGAGGGCTTACTTGTTTAAAGTTATTTGTAGTAGACTGGGCCGTCATTTCTCGGTCAAAAAGAGATTCCGTAACCAAAATTTTTTTTCTTACTGACTTAAAAGTTTTCCAAAATCCAAAGCTAGCCCAGTAAACCAAAGGAATACCAATGAGTATGTTTGGGAGCGTGGAGCGTATACTGGAAAGCACAGAGCGAATCCCCATGCCCGGGTCGATGATTACCGGAATGGCACCAAGATAAATAATGGCGAAGACAAGAATGGTGAGCTTGTAGCCTGGGGTAACAAAGAGAAGAACTTTATCGCCCGCTACCAAACCCTTTGAATTTAAGTAGGCCGCACAGTTTTGGACATCCTTATAAAGTTCCTGAAAATTTTTGGAAGATACAGTTCCCCCCCTAGTCTCAATGATTGCAGTCTGTTCCGGAGTTAGCTTTACCGTTTCCGTTAAAAGCGAAATTAAATTTCCGGAAAAAGAGCTTTCTGACACCGACTTTACATTCCTTCTGATAACCAGCGTTCAGCTTCGATCGCCGCTTGACAACCCATTCCTGCAGCGGTGATTGCCTGCCGGTATACATGGTCTGCACAATCCCCTGCAACAAAAACTCCCTCGATGGAGGTTTTGACCATGCTATTGCTGTCAGGGATAAGATATCCGTTTTCATCAAGTTCTAGAATTTCCTTAAAGGGAGCGGTATTGGGAACATGCCCAATGGCAATAAAAACCCCTTTACAGCAAATTTCAGTTAGCTCCTTGGTCTTTAGGTTTTGAACCGTGATCGCCCGTGCCTTACCGTCTTCATCTGGTAAAACTTCTTCTACCGCTGAGTCCCAGACAACCTCAATTTTTTCATGGGCAATTGTCCTCTCGGCCATAATCCGAGAAGCCCGTAATTCATCACGGCGATGAATCAAGGTAACTTTACTACAGAAACGGGTCAGGAATAGAGCCTCTTCGCAAGCGGAATCTCCACCGCCTATTACCACCACTTCCATATTACGATAAAAGGCACCGTCACAAGTTGCACAGGTGGTAACTCCTTTGCCGCCATACATTTCTTGTTCTCCAGGAATACCAAGGAGGCGGGGAGCCGCACCAGTTGCGATGATAACTGCACTTGCCTCGAACTTTTTGTCTCCAGCAAAAAGCAATTTCTTCTCCCCAGAAAAGTCAACACGATCAACAAAGGCATGTTCAACACGGGCACCAAATTTGGTGGCCTGCTTTCTCAATTGATCCATCAATGAAAACCCATCAACGCCATCAGGGAATCCTGGGAAGTTTTCAACTTCAGAAGTTGTGGTTAATTGACCACCCGGTTGCTTGCCTTCTAAAATTAAAGGACGGAGGTTTGCTCGAGCCGTGTAAATGCCGGCAGTAAACCCGGCACAACCAGTGCCTAGAATAATGACATTTTCCATAAATTAAGTGTTGGGAATAAGGTTAACTTTCGTTTTTATGTTTTGCATCATGACAATTCTTTTCACATTCGTCGAGTAGATGTGGTTCGATAGCCATTGTCACTTGAAAATATTTTCTGATCGAGAAGATTTAGAAAGTGTCATTTTAAGGGCGACGGATTCACAAGTATTAAAAATGATCACCGTGGGTACTTCACCAAAGGACTGGAAGCTGTATGCAAATCTTGTGGAAAAATATGGTGATCAAATCGAATACACCGTCGGTTTACATCCTTCTTATGTTGGCAGTACCTGGGAAAATGAACTACGAACACTCTCCAAGTACTGGGGTATGAATCGAGCTCCGGTTGCTTTGGGAGAAATCGGATTAGATTATTTCCGATTACCAAAAGACAAGCGTCTAGCCTCAGAAGTAGTTGATTTTCAAAAGGGAGCATTTCGTAAACAGCTTGAAATCGCTTCGGTACTGAAGATGCCTGTTATCATCCACTCAAGGAATGCATTCAGAGATTGTGTAAACATCATAGATGAAAGTGACATGGATTGGAATAAAGTGGTTTTTCATTGTTTTTCAGAAAGCACCAAAGAAATAATGGAAATCAACCATCGAAGTGGCTGGGTATCCTTTACAGGCATCCTTACTTATAAGGCAAACGAGCATTTGAGAGAAGCTTTACGGGCAACCAATTTAGACCGTTTGATGTTAGAAACCGACAGTCCTTATTTGTCCCCAATTCCCAAAAGAGGAAAAGAAAACGAGCCATCCTACCTTCCATATCTGGGATCCGTAGCCGCTAAAACCCTGGGACTCAACGAGCAGGAGTTTGCCAAGCAGATTTTTGGAAATTCTACCGATTTCTACGATTGCCATTTGAATACAAAAGACTAAAAAATTATATTCTGTTGGAAAAATACCCATGAATCAATTCAACGCTAATCAACGAGCACTTCGATCGAAGATAAGAACCCAGATGGCAGAACTCGTTCAAAAACAAAAGAAGCTTAAACTTGAAGGTGCAAATATGTTGGAACTTGAGGAAGTAAGTGGAGAGATGGAAGTCCTCAGAAAAGAATTACAATCCGTTGAAGATAGTGGGCATACAGTCTTCATGTCAGCCAAGCAAATGTTGGCACCTAAAAAAGAACTTTCTCAGAAGCAAAAGAAAATTTCTTGGAAAAAAAAGCACATTGAAATTCGCTTGAAATCTTTAAATAAAGACCTGAAAGATTTGGAACAGAGCTCGGAAGAGTGCACCTTAATCAACGATAAAATTGCAAAGTTTAAAAAAGAACTTAGCGATTTAAACCAAGAGCAAAATGCAGTGAATGATTTAAATCACACTCGCTTCCTCGATGCCCAAAATGTAGGGGCAGAAGAAGCGGGGCAAGAACAGGATTTAAAAAAGGTAAACAGCGAGTTAGAAGAGTTAAACAGTCAAATTTTGGAAAATGGGAGCAAGCTTGCCACTGCTGAATTAGCTGAGCTCAAAGAGCGGCTGCATTTCTTGGAATTAGAAAAAGAGTCGATCGAAAATTTTACTCATGATGAGTTTCTCGAAAATACAAAGGCAATGAAGGCGAAGAGAAAAAGCCAGTTGCGTTAAAAAATAAAAAAATCTATTTTTGACTATCCGCAAAAATAGTTACTTTAGCTTTCTCTCCGGAAACGAGGAATTTGGCTCTCTTGATTGCTTTTGCAGTTGAGAGCGTTGGATTACTTGCAGTATGGGGAAAAACATTTTTCCGATTAATCCGGGTTAAAACTCCAGAGTTCCGAAGAATTCTCAATGCGTCTCTTCTCACTTCACAAAGTAGAACATGGCAGTTTTTTTCCTTTAAATATTCGAGTAATTCTTCCAAGGCCAGTACCGAAGTGGCATCCAAGTGGTGGGCATTAAGCAGTTTCAAAACCAGGACTCGAAGATTCTCATCTTCTCCGACTCTCCTGATTTGTTCGTAGAATAATTCAGCAGCTGCAAAGAAAATCTCCCCCTCCACATGAACAATGGATACTTCTGGTTCCGGCCTTCTACTTTTTAAAGAAAGTTCGGCAAGCTCTCCTTTCTCATTGTATCCATATTCCCTTAATTCTGGTTCAGCTACCTTTCTTAAAAACAACATGATAGAGGTGAGCATACCTGCAAAAATCGCGACTTGGAGAGAGAACAGTAGCCCAACAGCAAGAGTTACCAGAAAAGTTACAGCGTCCGATCCTGTCGCTCTGGAAACCGTCTTGATCTGCCGAAGCTTGATTAGTGAAGCTCCGATGAATACCACCAAAGTGGCAAGGGAGCAAAGCGGAACATAGGAGATCAAGTTTCCGAGGAATCCCGATACTAATATGATCAGGCCACCAGCAACCAAATTAGCAATACTGGTCCTTGCTCCCGATTGGACATTCAGGGTGGATCGAGTCAAGGAACCGGAGGCAGGCATTCCAGAAAAAAATGCACATCCTAAATTACCAAATCCTATGGACATGGCTTCTTGATTACTATCTAACCTCGAACCTGCCCGAGCAGCGAGTGATTTTCCGATAGACAATCCTTCGAGCAAGCACAGCAGAGAAACCGCAAAAGCAGCGGAAAGAATGGTTTCCCAATGGTTGGTAAAGTTGGATGTTTCTGGGAAAGTTAGAAAAGAACCGGCGAGGTCAAAGTTATCCAACTTCGTGATCTTCCAATTTATTTCTTCGAGGCCAATAGCAACCAAGGAACTAAGAACTAGAGTAATGGCAACATTTGGGAGGGAAGGAAATTTTCTTTGTAAAAGAAAAAAAAGGATGGCGGTAATGATTGAAAGCGTCAGTGCTGGAACCGAAAAAGATTGAAGGCTTAGGCAGGCATTAAGAATGATTTCAAAAAAAGTAGTAGGAACTTCACTAGAAGAATTTTGAAGACCAAGAAGGTGTTTGCATTGATTGGCTATGATCAAGCAACAGGCGGCGGTAACATAAGCTGTAATTACAGTCCGGGAAATGAACTGAATCATGAACGAAATCCTTAGGACACTTGCGACTATTAAAAAGAGAGACGAGGCAATTAAAATCCAAGGAAGCAAAAGCAATGCATCCGAGGAAGCCATTCCATCCGCTTGAATCAGCCCAATGCCCGCAAAGACGCCAAAAAGCAAAACTGCAGTGGCATTTGTGGGCCCAAGAGTTATAAATCGGCCCCCACCAAAAATGCCACCCATAATTGCGGCAATCGCAGAACCAAGAAGACCATAACTTATGGGCAGACCCGCAACCAAGGCATAAGCCATACCTTGGGGAATAGCTAGAAGTGCCACATTCACACCTGCCCGCCAGTCTCCCGACCACATCGAGGAATCATAATTGGAAAGAGATTCTACAACCGGGGGTCGGAATTGGCGGATATCTAGCCAATTTCTTAACCGCAATGCTTTTTTATCCATTTTTGAGTCAGGTTTGAAGATAATCTATCCGATTGTAATCTCCAAGTAGATTCGCAAATCTCAATAGAATAACGAATTTATCGAATGCGTTTTATTCTACCAAAGCCGATTGAATAACGGAATATGTACTCAATTTCCAGCGAGCAAATTGTTCCCGGTAAACAGGCAATTTCTCTTCCACACTCTTTTCAAGTTCATTCAATAATTTGTACTTAACATTGCCGCTCGTATTTTGTAGCCCAGCCTTGTGCAAGTCCACGATACGACTCGATAAAACTTTTCTGCGAGTAATACCCTCACCTAACTTGGATTTTACCTCTTCAATAGCATGAGCGATTTCATTTTCAAGAAGTAATTGATTTGCTTGTATATTCTTTTCTACCTCTGCCCGTACTGCTTTCTCGAGGGGATTGCCTTGAAGCATATTTTGAAGTTCATTTATGCTATTATTCAGTTCCTTCAGTACTCCGAATTCAGAAAAATCCGCCAGTTCAAGATACGCAGATACTGGTTTACGCTCTTTGAACAACTGGTCAATTTGCAGAAGCGTACTCTTGAACCTTTCCAATTCTAGATCGAGCATCTGGATTTCTGACTTTAGGGCGATGGCTTCGACATTTAACCGCTTATCCCCGTGGCTTTCTTGCGAAAGTTGTTCTTTAAGTTCTGAGATTTGGGTATTGGTCTGCTTGATTTGATCGGATTGGGCGAGTAACGATCCAGGCAAGGGTTGGTCCACCCTTTCTTGGACCAGAGCCAATTCGTACGAATCAAGAATCAGGGTAGCTAGTAATTTGGCACTTTTTGCAGAGTGGCCCCGGCAGGTGATTTTTACTAGATGATCATCCTCCAAGGTTGTGTGGGCCGAAAAAAGGGATCGGAGAATACCCTTTTCGTTCTCCATAAAGAATTCACTTTTGAAGGGGGAGAAAATCAACTCACTTGCGGTAGTGGAACTTTTAATTTGTTCATAGAAGAAAGACAGAAAGGGATTACCTTTCAGCGCTTGAGCATGCAGTGTAGCCATCTCTAAACTTTGGCACTTTAGGATGATTCCAAATGCGGCCCAGGCGGGTGAATCGACAATCGATTTTTCTAGGATTTCTGCTTCTGCCTGAACCGCTATATTTTTTGGTTCTGGAGCAGCACTTACGGTCTCCATAATTTTTTCCACTTCTTGCTCGTAAACATGATCTTCAATTTCATTCCGAAAAGTTCCGTAAATGAAAAGAATTACACTAATAGTAATGATCGCTATGCAATGCCATGCTTGCATTGAAGTAGTTCAAATTAGATTGCTTAGGATTGCAACCCTTGTGTTTTGATTGCTCTGATTAATTGGGGTAGTAGAGAATTGACAAAATCAATCTCTCCATTTCCAATTAAAGAGTGGATGATCAATCGATTCCATTTGAATATTCTCGGAAGCTAACTGCCATTCAAAGGTCTTTGTATGCCTATATTCTTTCCTTGTTACCGAATCGTTCAGATGCCGAGGATATTTTGCAAGAGACAAATCTAATTCTTTGTAAAAAAGCAAAGGACTATGACCCAGAAGGCCATTTTCAGGGCTGGGCCTTTCGTATTGCTCGGTTTCAGATCATGGCCCATATGACCAAGACGAGGCGAAGTAAGATTAGTTTTAGTAATGAATTGGTCGATGCAATGGCTGAAGAGGATTTTGACTCGACTGGACTCCATGTTACCCAGCGGGCGCTTCAAGTTTGCTATGATCTGCTTCCCAAGCATATGCGATCGATTGCCCGCTTAAGGTTTAAAGAAGAAAAAACCCTGAAAGATATATCAGAGTTGGTCAATCGACCCTTGGGATCTGTTTCAGCAACGCTACATCGGATTCGTCAGAACCTCGCCACTTGTGTGAAGCAAAAAATGCCCATCATTGAGGCGGAGATGGATTCATAAAAAAACTAACATTTTATGTATTAAAAAAGGGATTTCTGCTAAATGCTTGGTACATATCCCATGAATGCGAAAAAAAATCACGAACGACTCGATTTCTTGACTTCCAAAATGTTGGACGAAGTAGCCACTTCGTTGGAAGTTACCGAACTAGAAGCTCTCATCCAATCAGATGTTGG
>DBVA01000162.1:0-3731 GCA_002308735.1 Opitutia bacterium UBA1276
CATGATACCATTCGAGATATGATTCAAATGTATTATTCAAAGTAAAGTTCTGCATGTAAAATTGAAAAGCATTCTTTTTTATTTTTTCCGATGGATTCGAATGCAGTATTTGGATTATTCGCTGGGCCAAATCATCAGGGTCATTATTTCTAAAAAGAAATCCAGTGTGGTTGTCCTTTACTGCTTCGCAATGCTCTGGGGTGTCGGATGCAAGCACAAGGGTTTTTTTAGCAAACGCTTCGATTACGGAAAGAGGGGGCCCGCCTTCCGATCTGGAAGAACTTATCAACAGATCAAAGGCTGCAATAAATTCCTCACCGTTTTTCTTGAGGCCGGTGAGGACGAATTTGTCTGAAATTCCATATTTTAGGGAAAGTCTATTAATTTCATTAGCTTCTTCTCCTTCTCCCACCAGAAAAAATTTAACTTTTAATTCTTTGGGTAGTTTCCTCACTGCTTCAATCAGGAGTTTTTGGTTTTTTCTCTTGTCGACGGTACCCACAATTCCAGCAATCGAAAAACCTTTCATTCGAAGCATCTCGATCTCCGAAAGGTGGAGGTCGCCCTGAGGGGTGGGGGTACCTTGCTCGATTGGAAAGATTCCATTGGATAGGACTGAACAATGTTTGTTTTGAAGACCTTTCTTGCGTAGCAGAATTTTAGAAGTCATTGAAATGGCAATGACCTGATCTAATAATTCCATTACCGATACATCTTTTTTTTCCTGTTCCCTGCTTTTATAAATTCCCCATCCGTGCATTGTTTGCAAAACGGGAATTTTTCTTTGCCTGGCACTTGTCGCGATTAATGAAATTAAGGATGGGTTGGCGGCATGGGAATGAACCAGTTCAATCTCAAACTTTTGGATATAATTTCTCAGTTCAATTGCGGTTTTATAAATCTTTTGATGTTCCCTGGAAAAAGTAGAATCTAAAAAAAGGATCGGGATTTGTAAGCTCTTCAGTTCATCGAGATGATTTTGATAATTGGAGTAATCGCCCACTCCCTCATCGGTACATGCAACCCAGACCTGATCCCCTCTAGCTTTTGAATTCCTGGCAAGATCGACGATCATTTTCCCTGCACCCCCCTGAAGGAAAGTTGAAATATGGAGTAAATTCATGGATGCAGATGATGAATTCTAGAGTTCGGTCTTGCTACCTTGATTTTTTGCTCGATCGATTTCCAGTGGGTCGAACTCATACCAAGAATGAAAGAAGATGGATCCATATTCATTTCTTGCAGTTCGCTCCTTGGATCCAACACCTGGACTCCATTCCAGTTATTAGACTTCGAATTGGAATCTAAAATATGAATTTGTTCAAAACCTCTTCTTTTTAAAAAGGAAAATAAAAACTTTGATTTGTGGTTGAGGCCCCATAAATAAATTTTTTTAGCATTATAAAGATCACCAAGATCGAGACCCTGAAGATAGTATTCTTTAAAAGCCAAGATGCTGAAGGAAAATATAGCATCAGTAGTCCGTAGATCTTCTTGGCATCTTTTTAAGTACCTAGATTGAGTATTTTTAAGTTCAAATTCGGTGGGGAATTCAACAACGGGGCCAAAAAGAAGAAAATCTTTATCTTCACAAGCAGAAGAAATAACTTTTTGATTATGTTGCATCACTTCACAATTTGTTGCGTTTCCAGGATCCAAAAAATGGGGATCGATTTCATTTCCCAAAAGCAGATCCAAGAGAACATGGTTGTTTAAAAACCGTCGGTCTGAAACCTTTGAAGAATAAGCAAATTCCATTATGTCCAGATCAAAGGCAGCTTTTCCTTCTGCAAATTGTGGAAAGAAGCAAAGTGCTCTTAAACCAAGATCTAGCAGGCATTCATCAAGCAGATTTTCAGGCACTGGGAGTCGGTTTTGTTGAAGATAGTGAAGATACGCATTTCGGATGCTGTGCTCATTCCGCAAAGAAGGAAGAAGGACATCCCTTTCCTCGTACACTTTCGAATCTCTTCTGGAGAGAGCACCCGGGTGCCAGAGCATCTCACCTTTTGCTTCGGGTACATAGGCTGAGATCAAGCCGTTTCTTACTAATCGCAATGCAAATTCATAATCTCCTAAAACTTCGTAATTGGAATCAAAACAGCCGACTTTTCTATGAATTTCAGCCCTCCACATCGGTTGAGCCCCATATGGATAGTGCACAAATAAAGAAGCAGGAAAAAAATCTTGAGAGGGGCAAGGAGTCTTCTTTTCGTCTTTTCCTGAAGGTTCCAGAGCAGAAACCTTCTCCATGTTTCCATAGGCAAGGCTAATTTTACCATCCTCATCGAGAGCATTGCTTAACCTTTCAAGGCAATCCTCGTCGTGTCGGTCGTCCGTGTTAGCATTGCAAAGGTATACCCCCTCCGCATCTTCAATCCCCTGGTTCCAAGCTGCATAAAGAGATTCTCTGTTTTCAGTCCTCAAATATTTTATGTTGGTATACTGCTTTTGAAACAACCGAACCATTTCTCCCTCGTTCTCCTCGGAACCGCTATCAATCACTATAATCTCTAGCAGCCCTTTTTGGTAGAGAGTCTGCTTGATTAAATCTTCCAAGCATCCAGCAAGGTAAGCAGAGGAGTTGTAGGTGGAAACTAAGGCACTTACCTTCAAGGCTTAAAAACTTTATCTTGGTTTTCTCTAAGAAATTCTTGGTATGAATTTTTCATCTCATCTGTAATGAGGTGCTCAGCTGGGGTCCCCTTGTATTCAAAAGTTTCTATTTCGTTATCCGAAAATTCTAAGGGCAAAAGAAATTTTTGATAGCATTGGCTGCCAAGGTTCTGGTTGTAGTCGATGATGTCTCCCCCAATCGATGGATATAATTGGAGCATCTTTAAATAGGAGTCTTGCAAAAATTCAACAGGTTCTTCTGGAAACTTTTTGATTGCAGAACTCATATATCCAGAAGGCTCCCGGACCGTAAAAATAATTCTTTGCGGAAAACCAAACATCTTTTTGTAACCTTCAAACTCTTCAAAGTTTCCGTTCGCTGCTTTAAGTACTAAGTCCAGTTCTCCTTGTTCATTTTTACGACTTCGGTCGAGAAGATTTTTTGCTAAATCACAAAGAAACCTATCTTTATCAATACCACTTGGCATTGCTACAAATGGTTTTAATATTACGCCTAGTCCCCAGTCACTTACACTGTGGATTGACTTTTTTCTGATTTGCCTAAGCAAGTAAGTGGACCCAGTCCTCGGAGGACCATAAATATAAATCCATTTAAGCATAACTAAACCTATAAATATTTTTTAACTTAAAACTAGCGAGTATTTTTGGGGCTTAGGTTTAGGGTAATTTACTTCTTACCGGTAAGCCCACAATAATCCATCCGGTTGGATTGGTATCTCGTCGGATGTGAAATTAAGTTTTACCTGAAAACCATACTCCAACAAAAGTTTAAGGCAGTTATCATGTTCATCACCATGAGTTCCGACGATTATATTTTTAATCTTAGTAATGCTTCCATTTGCACTCTTAAGAGCATCCGTTGCCTCTCCTTGAATATCAATTTTAATAAGGTCAATCTTTTCTGTTTCTAAGATGATATCGATGAGTGAAATATTTTTGGGGATAGCGCCATGTCGAAAATCAATATCTGAAATATCATTTAACAAAGCATTAGCATAAGCATGATTAACCATGTTCTGATCCCCATCGATTCCAAGGACTTTTATCGATCGGTCAAAAAATTTTGCCTTTAAACTATAATAACCCCAAGCTGA
>DBVA01000126.1:0-1282 GCA_002308735.1 Opitutia bacterium UBA1276
CGATCAAGACGGTGCATTGCCAAATGATCCGGTCACGGTTCCGGACCTTCATGCAACCATTGGATGGGCTGCGGGCCTGCCCCTCGAAGACAAATATCAAACCTCATTGGGTCGTCCATTTTTGGTGGGTGGAGAAAAGGCAAAACCCGTGATGGATGTATTTGCCTGAGGGTCTTTCAAGCTTGATCTCCTAATCATATGACGGCCAAATTGAAGGGTGTCGTTTTTGATATGGACGGGGTCATTATTGAAAGTGAATTTACTCATTACCGTGCGATTTGCGAAGCCATGGGAGAGCGGATGAATCAATCCTATGAAACCTTTCTTACCAAGTGCACGGGAGGGGATGAACGTTTTGCCATGGGACGCTTGGCTGAATTGTGTCAAATCGATTATGACGAGCACGAGTTTCAACAATGGTCGCAGAGAAAAGCTGAAGCTTATAAGAGATTGGTTTCAAAGGAAGCTAAAGCGATGCCTGGAGCCGTTGATCTTGTACTATCCGCTGCTAAACATTTTCCGATTGCTTTGGCTACGGGCTCTAGAAAAGTCGATGTGGATGTTGCCCTAGAAGTTCTAGCGGGGGGGGAGCTGAAAGGTATCTTTCAGATTATTGTGAGTTCATCTGATGTGAAGAAGCCCAAACCTCATCCGGCAACTTATGAAATGGCAACGGAGGGAATTGGACTGCCCGCCGAAAACTGTATCGCAATTGAAGATTCCCCCAATGGAATTGCTTCAGCTAAGCAAGCGGGTTTACGAGTCTTGGGCGTTTCCGTGATGCACGGAAGGGATGCGTTGCAAGAAGCAAATTGGTGCACGGATTCCCTGGAAAAGATTTCGGTTGGAGAACTGATCCGTTTATTTCAATCCTAGTTTGATCGGATTCTTGAAAATAAAAACCATATCCCTTCGATTGATCTTAATCGGCCTTACTTTTTACGAAGTCATTGCTTCCAATCGGGACTGGCAACATTGGAGAGGGCCCGATACAAACGGAGTCGCCCCTTCAAGTAACCCCCCTACTCACTGGAGTGAGAAAAAGAACATCCGGTGGAAAGTGCCGGTCGAAGGGGAAGGCACATCTACTCCGATTATTTGGAAGGATAAAATCTTTCTTTTGTCAGTAATTGATACGGGGAATGTCGACCCTTCCCTACCTCGTCCGGAAGATCAACCCAAGCGCGTCTTCGACATCACCCACCCGAATACCGAGTTTAAGTTTCTTGTTCTTTGTCTGGATCGCAAAACGGGTAAAGAGTTATGGAGGAGGGTGGCTACC
>DBVA01000126.1:1603-2675 GCA_002308735.1 Opitutia bacterium UBA1276
ACTCACCGGGACAATAACTTTGCCTCCGCATCTCCGACCACTGATGGCGAGTTACTTTACTGCTGGTTTGGGTCGGCAGGATTGTTCTGTTATGACTTGGAAGGTAAGAAGGTTTGGGAGCGTAACTTAGGTGAGGTAAAGATCGGAGCAAGCCTGGGGGAGGGGTGCTCGCCCGTTTTGTATCAGGACAAATTGGTTATTCTCAGGGACAACCGCGGACAGTCGACCATACAGGTTTTGAATGCGAAAAATGGAGAAACTATTTGGATGAAAAAACGGAACACCCGTAACGGATGGGCTACGCCTGCAGTCGTTAAGTATGAAGGGGAAGTCCAGATTATCACCACTGCATCCAGACCGGAAGCCGGGAATCGTAAGACTCCCGGCAAAGTGATCAGTTATGACCTTGAAACTGGAAACATCATCTGGGAATGCCCGGGCCTGACGGACAATGCGATCCCGTGCCCGATCGTTGAGAATGGTGTGGCATATTGTATGACGGGATACCAAGGTTTTTCCTTAGTCGCCGTGCCGATCTCTGGAAAAGGAGAACAATCCAAAAATATTTTGTGGAAGAGAGAATTGGGCACCCCTTATGTCCCTTCTCCCATATTGTATGATGGACTGCTTTATTTCACCCAGTCCAACCAAGCCATTCTTTCCTGTGTCGATGCTAAAACCGGCAAGGTTCTCATGGAGCGAACCCGATTGCCCGGTTTGTCAAATGTCTACGCTTCTCTGGTTGGAGCAGGAAATCATATTTATGTGGTCGGGCGCTATGGAAAGACGGCGGTGCTTAAAAGAACGGGAAAGTTTGACTTGGTTACCACGAATACCTTGGCCGACCGCTTTGACGCATCACCTGCAATAGTAGGTAGTCAACTTTTCTTGCGGGGACATAAATTTCTCTTCTGTATCGAGAGAGAATGATAAGAAAAAATTATGAATTTGACTAAAGAGAATGTCGGAAAATTTTTGGGTTGGTACTCATTGATTAATATTGGGCTCTAAATCTATTGGATAGGTGCTCTCACCTTAGGTAACGAACTTGTATTTCAGATACATACCTCGT